>NZ_JARVSL010000027.1:0-434032 GCF_030209215.1 Pseudomonas sp. efr-133-TYG-23
AGATCTATGTAGATGCCGATGGCCATCGGGGGCAAGCCCCCTCCCACAGCGTGCAACGCGGGTATCTATATTTCTTTGCTGAAAAGAAGCGGCTCTTTTGTGGTGAGCGGGCTTGCCCCGCGCGGGGCCGGCGCCTTCACCATAAGAACCTCGGCTTTTTAAAAGGTCGTACGAATGCCCACTTGCACGCTGCGTCCCGGTGCCGGGGCGATGTCGCGCAGGATCGAGCTGGCGTAGCGCACGGTCTGGTTGGTGAGGTTTTCACCGTTCACAAAGGCCAGCCATTGGCTACCGCCGACGTTGAAGCGGTAGCCGGCACTGGCGCCCAGGGTGGTGTAGCCATCGGTGCCGCTTTCGTTATCCGGTACGCGGCCCTGGCCGGCGGCATGCTCCACGTCGATGCGCGCCTGCCAGCGGTCCAGTTCCCACAGCAGGCCGCTGTTCAAGCGCAATGGCGCAATGCGCGGCAAGGCTTCGCCGGTATCCAGGTTGGTGGCGCGGGTGTAATCGCCTGACAGTTCCAGCGCAAATTTCCCGTAGGCACCTTCTCCAAGTTTCCAGTGGTCCTGGGCTTCGAAGCCGGCGAATCGCGCACGCACACCGGAATATTCGTACTCAGGGATGCCGGCCGGGTCTTCTTCACCTTCGTCGTTGAGCGTACGACCGGTGCCCAACAAACCGATGTAATTGGAGAAGTGGCTGTAGAACACACCGAAGCTGCCCTTGTGGGTGCCATTGTCGAAACGCAGCGCCAGGTCGCTGGATACGGCTTTTTCTTTGTTCAGATTGGCGTCGCCCAACTCGAATGTGCCGGTAGCGACGTGGGCGCCGTTGGCGTACAGCTCATAAAAGGTCGGTGCCCGCTCGGTGTAGCCCAGGGTTGCGGCCAGGGACCAGATCGGCGTCAGCGTATACACCGCACCCGACGACAGGCTGCCGGCGGTGAAGTTATTGCTTTGGTCAGCCCCGGCGAAACGCGCGTTGCCCTTGGCGTCCGGGTCGACTTGGGTGTACTCCAGGCGCCCGCCAAGGCTGAGCTTGAGGCGTTCGGTGGCTTGCAGTTCTTCGAGGATAAACAGTGCGCCGGCGGTGGTGTCGGTCTGCGGCACGAAGGCTTCTTCACCCAGGGCCGAGAACTCGTTGCGCGTCACCTGGGCACCGACCACGCCATCCAGGGGGCCGATCGGCTGATGCCGCGCCTCCACCCGTGCTTCGTAGCCTTTGTTCTTGAACACCGTGCCGGTTTCGCCGCCTTCGATTTCGCGGTGTTCGTAATCGGTGTAGCCCGCGTCGAGTTTCACTGAGGTAAACGGCCCCTGCAGGTTGCGGATCTCCGACGCGAACGCGTAGTGATCCTGCTGCATGCGAATACGCACGTCCTGTTCAGCGGGCGAGCCGTAGTTGCTGTCGTAGTTGCTGTAGGACAGCCCGGCGTAACCGTCGTCCCAGGTGTAGGAGCCGCCCACTGCGCCGCCGTCCTGACGCCCGTCGCTGTTACCCAGGCGCCCGTTTTTGCCGGGGCCGTCGTCGCTGTCCGGAGCGTGGCGGCTGCGTGCGCTACCGGGGATTTTCAGGTCATTGAACGACCGCGCGCTGGCGTCCAGATGCAGCGCGAACGTGCCGTTGCCGGCCTCCAGTTTGCCGGCGCTGCTGCGGGTGGTGTCCGCGCCGCCATAGCGCAGCTCGCCGGCACCGTGGATGCCTTCGATAGCTTCGGTAGGGATGCGGTTATCGAAGGTATTGACCACGCCACCGATGGCGCTGCCGCCGTACAACAGCGCGGCGGGGCCCCGCACGATCTCGATGCGCTCTACATTGACCGGGTCCAGCGGCACCGCATGGTCGTAAGACAGCGACGACGCATCCAGCGCGCCCACGCCATTGCGCAGCAGGCGAATGCGGTCGCCGTCCTGGCCGCGAATAATCGGTCGGCTGGCGCCCGGGCCGAAGTAGGACGAGGACACCCCCGGCTGTTTGTTCAGGGTTTCACCGAGGCTGCCTTTTTGCTGCAAGGTCAGTTCATCGCCCTCCAGCACGGTGGTGGGCGAGGCCAGTTGTTCACTGCCCAGCGGATTGCCGGTAACGACTTGGGTCGGCAGTTCCAGAGCGTGGGTTTCGGTGCAGATCAACACAGCGGCGGCCAGTGGAGTCAAGCGCCAGAGGGAGGGGAGGGACATCGGACATTCCTTGGAAAAACGGCGAAAAGATTTGAAAGTTATAGTTACAATATAACATCTCTTTTCCGCTGGGAACGGGAACTTTTTTACCTGGTCTGACGGGGTGATAAGGTGTGCACCTTTCCGACCCCTTTTTTCATAGGCCTGGCATGACCGCGACAAGCAACGACCCGCTCCACGGCATCACCCTGCAACACATCCTCACTACGCTGGTGGAACATTACGAATGGCAAGGCCTGGCCGAGCGCATTGATATCCGCTGCTTCAAGAGCGACCCGAGTATCAAGTCGAGCCTGACCTTCCTGCGCAAAACCCCGTGGGCGCGGGAAAAAGTCGAAGGGCTGTACGTGAAGCTGATGCGCACCAAACGACCGTTGGATTGATCCCATGAAGCGGTATGTGGCAGCAGCGGCACTGGCCGGTTGGGTGGGCCTGGCGATTCAGCAGTACCTGATTTTCTATTCGCGCTGGGAGTCCGGCGCCAGCCTGATGGGCGGGCTGATCAACTTTTTCAGTTTCTTCACCGTGTTGACCAACACCCTGGCGGCGGTGGTGCTCAGTTATGCCCTGGTCAAACGCCCGTCGGCGGCGCAGCGGTTTTTTCTCGCGCCGGCGGTAAGTAGCGGCATCGCGGTGAGCATTGTGGTGGTGGGCGTGGCATACAACCTGTTGCTGCGACATCTGTGGCAGCCCGAAGGTTTTCAATTCATTGCCGACGAATTGCTGCACGACGTCATGCCCGTGCTGTTTGCGCTGTATTGGTGGCGTTGCGTGCCCAAGGGGCAGTTGCGTTTAACCCATATCGGCCTGTGGGTGATTTACCCGCTGGTGTACTTCGGCTACGCGCTGTTGCGGGGGGATTTGCTCGGGCAGTATCAGTACCCGTTCATCGATGTGAGCACGCTGGGTTATCCACAGGTGTTCGTGAATGCCGGCGGCATTCTGGCGGGGTTTGTGCTGATTGCGTTGCTGGTGGTGGGGATGGACAAGTCTTTGCGAGCGCCATCGCGCTGATGCGGGCATGTCAGCCGCTTCATCGTCGGCTGACATGCTGCTATCAGGAGTGGGTCTTCATCCTGCTGGAGCGATGAGTTATGCCTCTTCGCTGCCGTCAGCGCGCCAGTAGCCAACGGCCTTGAGGTATTCCTCGTTAACCCGATGCGTATCGAGCAACACCCGGCGCACCCGCCGCGCCAATTGGGTCTCGGTCGCCACAAAACAGTACAGCGAGCCCTGGGGCAATGTCAGGTTTTGCACGGTTTCCAGCAGGTCATCCTGGCCGCGCAGCACCCAGATCACCTCGACATCGGCGTCGCTGTGCAGCGTCTGGCGTTCCGCCGCATCGGCGATTTCGATCACAGCCAATACCTTGCGCCCGGCGGGCAGTTCTTCCAGGCGTCGGCCGATGGCCGGCAGCGCGGTTTCGTCGCCGATCAACAGGTAGCTGTCGAACATGTCCGGCACGACCATCGAACCCCGTGGCCCGCCGATGTGCAGGTGCTGGCCGGGTTTAGCCTGTGCGGCCCAAGTGGAGGCGGGGCCATCGCCGTGCAGCACGAAGTCGATGTCCAGTTCGCCGCATTGCGCGTCATAACGGCGCGGGGTGTAGTCGCGCATGGCCGGTTGCGGGCCGTCGCCCTTGATGTTGAACGTCGGGCTGTCCAGCGCGGCCTGTTCGGCCGCGTTGCGTGGGAACAGCAGCTTGATGTGGTCGTCGCTGCCCAGGCTGATAAAGCCCGCCAGTTCCGGCCCGCCCAAGGTGATGCGGCGCATGCGTGGAGTGATGTCGACCACGCGCAGCACGTCGAGGCGGCGGCGTTTGATCTCGTGGGTGACGCGGTGGATACCTGGCTTATTCATTGAGCTTTCCCGTCAGCGATGGCTTGGGCGGTGCCGTTGAGCAGCGCGGCGACCCGCACGATTTCTTCCGGGCTCCAGCGCCCGTGGTGCGAATGCAAGGCATGGCGCAGGTTATGCACCGCCTCGTGGATTTCCGGCGGGCGGTCGTGGCCGCGCAACGAGCGTTTGCTGACGTCCATGCGCAAACGAATGCCATCGAGGGCAACCGCCTGTTCGCTCAAGAAGAGACGACCGGCGTCGGTGATGGTGTAGCGTTTTTTCCCCCCTTCGCTGTCGCCGGCGATCAACTCGCTTTCTTCCAGGAACGTCAGCGTGGGGTAGATCACCCCAGGGCTGGGGGTGTAGGCGCCGTCGAACAAGGTTTCGATGCGGCGGATCAAATCGTAGCCATGGCACGGCTGTTCGGCGATCAGCGCCGGCAGCAGCAATTTCAAATCCCCCGGCGCAAACACCCGTGGGCCGCGCCCGCCGCGTTCGCGGCCGGGGCGTTTGTCGAAGCCGTCGCGGCTGTCACCGTGGTCTCGGTGGTGATGAGGGTCTCTCATGGTCATGCTCTCCTGTCTCATTTAGATACAACGTAAGATATATCTTATGAGTCATGCAAAAACCTCTGACGAACGGTATCGGCGCGCGCAAGCCCTTGCGAGCTGGGCTGCACTGGGTCTGCAACGGCGGCTGATCGGCTGTTTTACTCAGCAAATAAGTAGCGTTTTCAAGTGTCTGATACTAACTTGTTAGTTGGAGTTATTACTCTAAAACAGATAATAATCAGGCCCTGTACGGCATGTAGTATTCGTCTTACAGTCGAGTTGTTAATGCAAGTAGTACGCTGCATTAAGTGATGTAATAAGCGGCTTACAGTTAATATCCATGATATTGAATATCAAGGTTTTCTTCTGTCTTGTCGTGTCGTGATTAACTACTGCTTTAAACGAAAGTACTGGCTTCGCGAAAAGGCGTTTCGAGGGACTATTTACGTGCGTCGCAGGACTCGGTTTTTCGAGTTGTGCCACGCACGAAACTGAGTTTTTCAACTAACGCTCTTAATGCGATAACAGGTACTTAAAATGCTTAAAAAAACCGCTTTCGTACTGCCACTGATTGCCCTGGCTTTCGGTTCGTCCAGTGTGTTCGCTGTCGGTGAAGCGTCCAGCGTCATCAACATCAAGGCCACGATCCCGACTAAACAGTTCCACGTTCAGCCGCGTGACCCGAACTTTGGTCGTGACGAAGTCATGAACTACAACACCGTGTCCGGTGAGCTGAGTTCCTTGCGCGCCACTTACGACGTGAAAAACACCGAAGGCTCCATCAAAGCCTACATCGAAGGTGGTCCTGCTTCGTTGAGCAACGGCACCGACGCCATCGCTCTGACCAACACCTTCAACGGTGTGGTGCTGACCGGCTCGCCGCTGGAAGTGGTCGACGATGCCAGCTCCACTCCGGGTACTCAGGCTGATCTGGTGATTGCCGCGGCCAAGCCGGCTGACGGTGTCTCCGGGCTCTTCACCACCAACTACACCATCGTGTTCGATCACGAGCCTCGCGTCACTCAGTGAGGCAGGCCCGCTGATCAATAAGCGTCGGCTTATTGGGTAGTGATACCGATCGGCAGGCAGTCATGTCGGTTGATCGGTTCCCTTATTGCAGTTCGAAAATCAGAGTATTCCGTTCATGTTCCCGATGACTCCCATCGCGGCAGCGCTCGCCCTGTTGTTTTGTGCGGGCGCGTTGGCGGCAGATCCCGCCAACGGCACCACACCCCGTAGTTTGCTCTCCCAGGCCAAGGGTTTGCCGGCAGACTTTGAAGAGCATTTTTTTGATGTGCCTCTGGCGGTCAGGGTTGAACTCGATCAGGAGTTTGTTTCTGAAGCGATGGTGGTGCTATCGCGGGATGACCGCCTGACCTTGCTCGAATTCACCGACCACGACGGCAGCGTGATCAAGGACGACGAGCGCGATCGCTGGGCCGACTATCTGAAACAAGGCGTGAAACTGGGAAGCTGCGAAAGTAACTGCCCGGAAAAACTCCTGGCGGTGCACTACAACCTGGAAGGTTCCAAGGTTTCCCTGTTGACCGAGGACGCCGAACGTGACGCCGACGAAGAGCGTTACTACTTCCTGCCCACCGGCGGCAGCACCGGCTTGATCGTACGTAACCAATTGAACCTCAGTGGCGGTGAAGGCCAGGACCTGGGCGGGCGCTTCGGCCTGGATGCCAGCAGCAGCCTGGGCCTGTGGAGCCAGACCCTGAACATGCAGTTGTCGCGGCTGGGCGGGCCGGATGACCAGGACCTCAACCACGCCGTTTATTCGCTCTACACCCAGCGCGAGCTGCAAGGCAATTTCCTGCGTTTGGGCTATTTCACCCCCAACTCCGAAGGCTTGACCCGCCAACTGCGCTCCTTCGGCGCGAGCCCGGACACCGCCATCGGGGTGATGTACGGCAGCTCCGACAGCCTGATGATCAACAACCCCAAGCCTGCCGTGTATCCGATTTACGTCACCGCCAGCCGCCAGGCATCGGTGGAGATTTACCGCAATGGCCTGCTGATCAACACCCAGGCCGTCGGCAGCGGTTTGCAGAGTCTGGACACCCGTGCCTTGCCGGGCGGCATTTATGAAGTGGAAGTGCGCCTGATCGAAGACGGCCAGATCACCAGCACCACACAAGAGTTGGTCTACAAACCCAACAACTGGCGCAACCTCGACGAGCGCTGGCGCTACAACCTGTTTGCTGGCCGGGAAAGCAAACTGCTGAGCAACTACGAAGAGCAGACCAGCGGCGATCCGACCGCCGGGGTCTCGCTGAATTACCTGGCACACCCGCGCGTGGTGCTGGGCGTGTCCGGGCGCCAGGTCAAGGACAACATGCAGTACGGCACCTCCATCGATTGGACCCTGGCCAACTACGCCAGCCTGTATGCCAACCTGTACCAGACCGAAAAATACGGCACCGGCGCCGACTTCAACGCCCTCTACAACTACGGTGCCGGCACGGTGGTGTTCAACTACACCCGTAGCTGGCTCGACACCCGCAACACCTACGAAACCCTGCCCGACGGCACGCGCATCCGCCAGCGCGATGTGTTCGTCGGCCAGACCAGCAACGCATCGCTGTCCCTCAACCACCGGCTCAGCAACCTGCGTTCGATCAATGGCCGCGTGTCTTATAGCCAAGGCAATACCGATGGTTTGGGCTTGGACCTGGGCTGGACCGAACGCACCCACCTGTTCGGCAACGACGCCAACTGGCGGCTGTCGGTGTTCGACCGGCCGGCGACCGCCAGCACCGGCGACCGGCGCAACCGCGGCGTCGACCTGAGTGTCAGCCTGGCCCTCGGTGCGCCGGGCGAGCAATGGTCCGCCAGCATCGGCACCCGTACCGCCCGTGACGGCACTCGCGACAACAACGCCTCGCTGACCTACCGCAAAGACCTCAAGGATCACGTCCTGCAAAGCGTGTCGGCGACCGCGATCACCGACACTTACGGCGTCGGTCTGTCCGGCATGGCCAGTTTCCAGAACGATGTGGTTACCGGTGACGGCTTCGTCCAGCGTTCTTCGTTCAACAACGAACTGTCCGGCGGCCTGAACCTGGACAGCACCTTCGCCATGGGGCAGCGGGAAATGGTGCTCACCAGCCAGTACCACGGGTCCGGTTCCGGCTTGATCGTGGACGTGGAAACCGACGTGGATGACATCGCCCTGCGCGCCGATGACATGAGCGGCGGCAGCACGGCATTGCGGCCGGGGCGTAACTTCATTCCGGTGGCGGCCTACAAAGGCAGCTCGGTCAGCTTCGACTTCGAAGGCAACCATGGGCCGTCGGCCTCGATCCAGCCGCAACGGACGCGCTACCACCTGAACAAGGGCGGGGTGGATTACCGCAAGATCAGCGTGATGCAGACCGTCACCGTGCTCGGGCGCCTGGTCGACCCTCAGGGCAAGCCGCTCAAGGGCCTGCATGTGATCAACCACGCCACCCGTGGCGTCAGCGAAGTCGACGGCTTCTTCTCGCTTGAGATGAACGCCAGCTCGCCAACCCTCGAAGTGCGGCGCAACAACCAGTTGCTCTGCCAGTTCCGACTCGATCCTTCCAAGGCCCGTGAGGAAAGCAACGTGCTGATGATCGGCGACTTGCGCTGCACCGCGGATACGTTAGCGGAGGCCTTCAATGGCAGTGGCAAAGCGGGTTAACGGTGTGATTTTGTGCAGAGCAGGGCTCAAACGCATCCAGCGTGTGGCGATCGCGCTGGTACTGGGGGTTGCAACACCCTTGTCTTTCGCGGGCGTACTGGAAGTGACGGCAGTGTTCAAACCCGACCCGGCGAACCCTATGGTGAACAAGTTCGTCAACACCTCACCGAACTTGGGGCATTGTCTGTGGCAACCGGCGTTTTGTGAAACATGGGGCTTGGCCAGTTTGCTATCGCCCTTGAGCTTCAGTGCCAATGGGCCCATCGCCGCCGACAATGAAATGCGCCAAGGCGCCATGTTCAGAGTGCCCTCGCAGTTTCGCTCAGTGCAGGTCACGCATGTCAGGACCGGCGAGCAGCAAACGCTGGACATGCGTATTGGTGGCTTGGGTGGATGGCATGAGCTGGGCGGCAATGTCTCGCAAATGACCGGGACTGGGGGCGCCGCTGGGCATAACTTGATGTGGCGCGGCGGCTGGTGGGCCAGGGATGCTCTGCCGTGCAGGCAAACCAGCGGAACTCAAACAGTCACTTCGACGGGCTCATCGTATTTTTGGCGAATCCCGGAAGGAGATGGAACCTGTGTCAAACAGGCATTGTTCCGGGTGCCGAACTTGCGCTACACGTCGCTGTACCTGGGTTATGAGCTGCGCACGCCGAATCCGCTGAGCATGTCCTCGGGCGATTACGTGGGCAGCCTGACCTATACGGTGGGGCCGGGGATGGATTTCGATATGGGCGACGTCATGATGCCTAACGATAACGTCCTTACCTTCAACTTTACGCTGAGTGTGGAGCACGACCTCAAGGTCGAGGTCCCACCCGGCGGCAACCGCATCGAACTGGTGCCCCAAGGCGGCTGGCAAGCCTGGCTGAATCAGGGGCGCAAACCGGCGCGGCTGTTCCGTGACCAGACCTTCAATATCTCCGCGTCTTCGCGTTTCAAGATGCAGTTGGAGTGCGAGCGCGTGATGGGCAATACCTGCGCCTTGCGCAACGCCGACGGCCATCAAGTGCCATTGGATATCAGCGTCAGTCTGCCCTATGGCCTGAACCGCCCCGATGGTTCGGCGGTGAACCGTCAGCCCTTGCTGCTCAGCGGCGCGGGCACCGAGCTGTTCCAGCCTGGTTACTACGTCAATCGCCGCCCCGGCACCCTGCATTTCGAGGTCGCCAAAGAGCATGCCGACAGCATGCTGGCTCAGGGCGGTAGCACTTACTCGGGGCAAGCCACCGTTATTTGGGATTCGGATCTATGAATCGCGCATCACCGTTGAACCTTGCCGTCTTGGTCGGACTGTTGAGCCTAGGAGGGACGGGGACAGCCCAGGCCATATCCGAGAACATCACCGCGCTGTTCAAACCGGACCCTGCCAACCCCATGGTCAACAAGTTCCAGAACACCACGCCGATCAGTTCTATCTGTCAGTCGCATATCCCGACGCAGTGTCAGGCCCTGAATCTGTTCAGCCTTCGCATCCCCGGTTTTGACGCGTTGTCCAACGGCCCGATCCTGGCCAATCACGCCGATGAGCGACAGGGGTTCATGGTGCAGGTGCCGTCGCATTGGCGGAACGTGTTGGTGACGCATACCAAGACCGGAGAAACCGAAACAGTGCAAATGCGCATTGCCGGTTTTGGTGGTCTTTGGCAGGTGCCGCGTCCGCCTGGGGTTTCTGCTTGGGCGCAACCTGGGGTTGGTTGGACACAACAATGGGCAAGGGCGCCGAGCCCATGTATTTCAACCGGTCATTTGAAGGCTGGTTTGCAAACCGCTACCTATTTTTGGATGGTGCCGGAAGGCGCTGGGGTCTGCAGTCGTAAGCCCTCCCAAGAATTGGCCTATATGCGTATCTACCAGATGGAGTACGCCTATGAGCTACGGACCCCCAACCCCTTGGGAATGTCCAGTGGCGAATACACGGGCAGCCTGACCTACACAATGGGGCCTGGCGGTGATTACGATTTCGGCGATGTGCTGATTCCCACGGATAACCAACTGACCTTCAGTATTTTCCTGGAGGTTCAGCACGACCTCAAAGTCGAAGTCCCACCCGGCGGCAACCGCATCGAACTGGTGCCCCAGGGCGGCTGGCAAGCCTGGCTGAATCAGGGGCGCAAACCGGCGCGGCTGTTCCGTGACCAGACCTTCAATATCTCCGCGTCTTCGCGTTTCAAGATGCAGTTGGAATGCGAGCGCGTGATGGGCAACACCTGCGCCTTGCGCAACGCCGACGGCCATCAAGTGCCACTGGATATCAGCGTCAGTCTGCCCTATGGCCTGAACCGCCCCGATGGTTCGGCCGTGAACCGTCAGCCCTTGCTGCTCAGCGGCGCGGGCACCGAGCTGTTCCAGCCTGGCTACTACGTCAATCGCCGCCCCGGCACCCTGCATTTCGAGGTCGCCAAAGAGCATGCCGACAGCATGCTGGCTCAGGGCGGCAGCACTTATTCGGGACAAGCCACTGTTATTTGGGATTCGGATCTATGAGCAGAACATCACGATTGGCGCGCGTCGCGCTGGCCGGCCTGTTGGGCCTTGGCGCTACCGGCACGGCACAGGCGCTGTCCCAGGACATCACCGCCGAATTTATCCCCGACCCGGCGAACCCGACCAAGAACGAGTTTCGCAACACCACACCGGTGACGGGTATATGTGCCGGACACATGCCGATTCGCTGCCAGCAGATGGGGATTTTCACCATCCGCACCAGCAATTTTGCCGCCAACGCCAACGCGCCTATCGAGGCCTTTCACGAGGATCCGCGCCAAGGCGCAATGTGGAAAGTGCCGTCCGAGTGGCGGGATGTACAGGTGACCCATGCCCGTACCGGCGAAACCGAAACCGTGCAGGTGCGCATTGCCGGGATCGGGCACCGTTGGGATGTGCGCCCCAACACCAGTGCCTGGGCGCGGCCTGGGTATTCCTGGCAAGGGCAGTGGTCAACTGCGCCGAGCCCTTGCCAGAGCACCGGGTTTCTCACCGGCAACAACACCCTGGCTCTGTTCTTCTGGCTGGTGCCGGAGGGAGCGGGGGTGTGCAGCCGATTCCCCGGCACCACCATCACGCGGTTCTGGTACAGCACCTTCGAGTTCGCCTATGCACTGCGAACCCCCAACCCGTTGGGCATGTCGTCAGGGCAATACGTCGGCAACATCACCTACACCATGGGGCCGCATCAGGACTTCGATTTCGGCGACGTGGTGATCCCCAGCGACAACCAGTTGACCCTCAATTTCAGTCTGGATGTGCTGCACACCTTGCAGGTCGAAGTGCCCCCCGGCGGCAACCGCATCGAACTGGTGCCCCAGGGCGGCTGGCAAGCCTGGCTGAATCAGGGGCGTAAACCGGCGCGGCTGTTCCGTGACCAGACCTTCAATATCTCCGCGTCTTCGCGTTTCAAGATGCAGTTGGAATGCGAGCGCGTGATGGGCGACACCTGCGCCTTGCGTAACGCCGACGGCCATCAAGTGCCACTAGATATCAGCGTCAGCCTGCCCTATGGCCTGAACCGCCCCGATGGTTCGGCGGTGAACCGCCAGCCCCTGTTGCTCAGCGGCGCGGGTACCCAACTGTTCCAGCCTGGGCACTACGTGAATCGCCGGCCCGGCACCCTGCATTTCGAGGTTGGCCGAGAGCACACCGACAACATGCTGAGCCAGGGCGGCAGCACCTATTCGGGGATGGCCACGGTGATCTGGGATTCGGACCTGTAAACGACGTCACACGTGTTATTGGAGAGCGTTATGTGGAGCAAATATGTGTGGGCCTTGTGGTTGCTGTGCGGCCTGCCGCTGGGGGCGCAGGCCGGGCCCAGCCTGAATGTCGGGGTGTTTTACGACTACCTGGACGGTGACAAGAGCACCTACCTCAAGCGCGTGTTCAACAGCGGCGACAGCACGGCGTTCGTCAGGGTCCAGGTGCTGGAGATCCTTTACAACGCCGACGGCACCTCCGAAGAGGTGGAAGTCAAACCCGCCACCGACGCAAGTTTGCGCGATGGCCTGATGGCCAGCCCCACGCGCTTGATCGTGCCGGCCAACGGCATGCAGGGCACGCGTCTGCTGTACCTGGGCGAGCGGGAAAAAGAGCGTTATTTCCGCGTGCGCTTCGTGCCGGTGATGCCGGAAAAGGACGACGAGTTCGCTCTCTCGGAAGAAGAACGCGAAGCCTATAAAGGCGCTTTGTCTGCCGGGGTAACGGTATTGGCGGGCTATGGCACGGTGTTTTTCGTGCGGCCTAAGGACGCGCGTTTCCAGACCGGCGTCGACGACAGCGCCGGCCATTACCGCCTGAGCAACGCGGGCAACAGTGTGGTGGTGGTCGACGAATTCAAGGACTGCTCCGCGGCCGATCCCAAGGACTGCCAGCCAACCACCAAGAACCACATTCTGCCCGGTCGCACGTTTGGTTTTGACAAGCAAAAGGGGCGGACCTACCGCTTCACCCTGATCGAAGGCAGCGACAAGAAACCTTATGAGGTCAAAGGATGAGAGTCAGTAAACGCACCCATCGTGGGTGGAAACGAGGCGGTCCGGCCCTGCTGGGCCTGGTGCTGCTCACCGGTGGCGCGGTGTTCAGCCCTGCGGCACAGGCGGTTCGTGAAGTGCAAGTGTTCGATGTGTCGGTGACCATCCCCACCCAGGATTTTTACGTGTTGCCGATCACGCCCGGTTTTCTGGAGCGCGAACAACAGATGATCTGGGACCTGGTGCCGGGGCGCCTGCGGCCCTTGCGGGAACACTTCGACGTCAAGAGTTCCGCCGGCGGCATCAATGCGCGCCTGGGTGCGTTGCCCACCCTGTTCAACGGCGGGCGTACCTACATCGACCTGAGCGTCACGTTCAACGGCCAAGTGCTGAGCCTGGAGGACACCCTGGTGGTGCCCCAGGACGAAGCGCGCCAGGGCAAGCGCGTGCTACTGGATATCTCGGCCGTCGAGCCGCCGGATGGGTTTACCCCAGGTGACTACTACGGCAGCGTCGAGCTGCTGTTTGATGCGGTGAGGCCATGATGGTGTGCAAAGGAGCGGTTATGAAGCGTGTATGTGCGGGGCTGGGCCTGTTGCTGTGTGCCCTGAGTGCCCAGGCGGGGCCGAGTATCAATGTCGGGGATTTCTACGATTATCTGCGCGGCGATAAAAGCACCTACCTCAAGCGGGTTTTCAACGGCGGCACCAAGACCGCTTTCGTCAAGGTCAACATCACCGAAATGCTCTACAAACCCGACGGCACTTACGACGAAGTCCCGCTCAAGACCGAGGCCGACGGCAGTGTGCGCAACGGCCTGATCGCCAGCCCGGCGCGCTTGATCGTGCCGGCCGGCGGTGTGCAGAGCACGCGCTTGTTGTTTATGGGCGAGCGTGACAAGGAGCGCTACTTCCGCGTGCGTTACTTGCCGGTGGCGCCGGAGAAAGACGATGAGTTCCAGGTCAGCGATGAAGAACGCGAAGCCTATAAAAACACCCTGGCCGGTGGCGTGCAGGTGATGGCTGGCTATGGCACGGTATTTTTCGTTCGTCCCAAGGACAGCCGCTTCGACACGAAGATCGAGAACGGTGGGCAGCGCTACGTCATGCGCAATGCCGGCAACACCGTGGTACTGGTCGATGAGTTCAAGGACTGTGCGGGCCATGACAGTACCGACTGCGCGCCAACCACCAAGAACCATATCTTCCCCGGCCGCACCTTCAGCTTCGACAAGAAGGCTGGGCGCGTCTACCGCTTCTATCTGTGGGAAGGCGATGCGCAGCGCAGGATCGAAGTGCGCTGACGGACCCCGGCAGGCGCGCGCCCGTGCACGCCTGCCGGAGCTTGCGGTTCAACGCTTCGGCGCTCGATTGCGCCAGTCGCCGGCGTCGCGCAAAGCATTGCGCGTCTGTTCGCGCATCCACGCCAGGGCGTCATAGCCCAGCGTTTCTTCCAGGCGCTCGCAGGCGGCCTGAAACGCAGCGTCATCGCCTTGCAACTGCCCATCGGTAATACCCAATAGGGCCGCCAAATCCTGCATCTGCTGTAGGGCCTCGGGCGTCGGTGCCCTGCGCCATTGTTCATGCAAGTCTTGCAACTCATACAACTGCCCGTGACGCGTTTTGAGCCTTTGCTGATGCTGCGCGTGGCGTTCGGGATAGCGCTGCTCCAGCCAGCCGCGCCAGTGTGGGTCCAGCAGCATGCGGTTGACCAGGCCGTCGCCTTCGCCCAGTTCCAGCACCTGGCGGTACGCGCTGCCGATCTGCGCCTCGCTCACGTTGGCCGTCAGGCGGTAGATCATATGGTCCGCGATCCACGGCAAGTCCAGGCGCTGCGCCAACGCAGTCTGGTAGGCCAGGTACACCTCTACTTCATCCACCTCGCCAGGCAGGTTGTCGACGATTTCGCTGCGCAGCCGCAGACCCTGGCCGCCCTGGGAGAGCGGCGCCAGGCGCTGGCGGATGTCGGCCCGCGCCACGTCGTTGAGCTGCCGCAACCGCGCAATGCCCCGGCACAGCACGGCCAGACGCTGCTCGTGAACCTCGGGCGAGGGGGCATAGCGTTCGATCTGATGGACCAACACCTCCACGCCCAGCTCGTTGAATATTTGCGTGCTGGCATCGGCGCAGTTGGCCGGGTAACTGGCCATCTCGAACAGTTTCAGGCGCAGGGCAGTGTCGGCGTCCGCCGCCTCCAGCAGCTCCCAGACCTGTTGCGTCAAGGTGCGGTGGTTGGCGGTGTAACGCTGTTCGTCTTCGGCGCTCTGGAATTCGTCGGGTGCTTCAAGCGCTTTGATCACTTCAAAGAAGCCTTGGGAGCCATGCTCGTGTTCCAGACGATTCCACAGCGCCCGCGCGGCGTCCTGAGCGGTGGCGTCCAGGTAGGCCAGCCAGGGTTCACTCTCGCCGCGCGGCTCGTAGCTGCGGTCTGCGTCCAGGCCCACGGATTCGCGGTAGGCCCTGAAGCGTTCGCGACTCACCGCCCCCAGACGTGAGCGATCCAGGCGCGTGCGGGCAACCACCAGGGCGGCAGGGCTGCCCAATTCGACCTCGGGCACCTCGGTAATGGCTGTGTCTTGCAGGTTGAGCAGCCAGTGCGGCGGCCGGGGCACATCGAACACCCCGTCCGGCCAGCGTTCGATGGGCGTGCGGCTCAGGTCCAGTTCGTCCAGGTCGCGCATGCGCCCGATATCCGGCACTTGGCGGGTCGGGGTGTGGTTGAGTTTCAGGCGGCGCAGGTAACGCAGGTTTTTCAGGCGGGTGACATCCCGCGCGCGTAATTGCAGCAGGGTGTGCGACAGGTCGAGGTTTTCCAGATGGCGCAGGTCCACCAGGGTATCCGGCAGGTGGGTCAGGGGGTTGTGGGTCAGATCGAGGGTGCGCAACGAGGGGAAGCGCGCGAGAAAATCGGCATGCTCTGCCTTGAAGCGGGCTCTGGCCAGGTTGAGCCCGACCACATGGCCGAAATCGGCTTGCAGCGTCGGCAAAGCGTCCGGTAATACCAGGCCGCTGAGGTCCAGCACTGAGCCGCGATGTTCGACCCGGGCGCGTACCTGGTCGTCCCAGCATTCGAGGATTCTGGCGCTGATAAACGCGCGCAACTCGCGCTCCACGCTCAGGCTATGGGCGCCTGGCTGCAGTGCCCAACGCGACAGCTCGCCGTTCAGGCGAATGCGTTCGACGACCAGGGTGTTGATCGTTTCGCCAAGGGCCTGCGGCCCGACGGTGTCCATGTAGGTCTGGATACGTTCTTCACTTTGGTAGGGGAACAGGGTTTTCAGAGCCTCCCGATGCAGGTCCGCGCTCGGCTGCGTTGGCCCGCGAGCGGTTCTTTTCGGCATCGGTGTGCCCAGCAGGGCCAGGGTCTCCCGATTCGCGCGAGCGCGTGTCGGCGGCTCGGCCAAGGCGATACGGCGTTCGGCCAGGGGTTCCAGGGTTTGCATCAGCCAGCCGCGCAGCGCGGTGCCCTGGCCGGTGCTGTAGCCCAGTGCTTCCCGGGTGGGATCGGGCAGGGCCCGGAGGATCGACGCGTACAGCGTGTCCGGGCCGTGCAGATGCTTTAACTGATCGTCGAGCACTTCATAGCCATGGTTGCCCTTGCGGATCAGCGTGCGGCGCACCTGGGCATCCATGGGCCCCGCCTCGCAGCGCAACGGCCCATCGGCCGTGCGTTCGCGAACTTGCAGGTGCAGGTCGGCGAAGGCATCGCTGTGATGCTTGAGGGTGTTGAGCACCATGCGTTCGCTGTCCGGGGTTTGCTGCCAGGGAAAATAGAAACCCTCGTAGGCATGGGTGGTGCGGGCGACGAAATCCAGTTCGCCGGCGAGGTTTTTCAGGCGCAGCGGCACGCGCTGGTGCTCATCCATCACCCGCAGTTCGTCGCTGTTGGCGCTGCTGAGTAGCGCGTCGATGGCGTGGCTCTCCAAACGCGGGAAGTGCTCACGCAACAGGCGCGTGCGCGGCTCGTCGGACAGCTCGCGCAAACGGTGCATATAGGGGCCAATGTCGGGCGCCTGCTGGCTGACGTAATCGGCCAGCAGGTTGCGCAGGTGTTGGAGCCGTTGGGGTTTCGGCAGATGTTGGCCCAGCAGCGCCTCGGTCTGGGGTTCATCGAGAAATGCCAGAACCCGCTCCGGCAGTGTGCCGGACATCACTTGTGCCAGGCTCATCTTCAGAGTGTCGGCGGGCGCGGCGTCGGGATTGCCGTAGTGGTGAGAGGCGCCGGTGAGGTCGGCGCGTAGATACACCTGCAAGGCTTTATTCGCCGGCCAGCCGGGCAGTTCGGTAACCGTCTGCTCGAACCACGCCGAGGCCGGGTCCAGTGGCTGCCCCACGCGAATACTGTCGCTGGAGCGGCTGGCACTGGCATAGGCGTCGAAGCGGTTGAGGGTGTCTTCCAGCAGGGGCGGCAGCGGCTGGTCGTGGTGGTAGATGCCGCGCAGCAGGTCGTCGTCGCAACCGCTGATGCGGCGGATACGCTCCAGTTGTGTATCGCTCAAACCTTCTACCGGTCGCCCGAGGCGACGCAGCAAGGTCGGACGGTCCCAGGTCTGGGGGTGTTCCGCCTCGTGCAGCACGATGCCGTCGCGCTTGAGCTGCACCCTGGGTTGATAGGCGTCGGGTCGGCGCGGATGCACGATGCGATGTTCGTCGCGCTCGGCGTCATAGCGCACCCGAAAGTGCTCGCCATCGCGTCTGAGCAGTGCTTGCCCCTGGTGCCGGTGCAGCCCTGACGGTTCGGCCCGGGCTTGCGCCGGCAGTTGCAGTGAGGGATCGGCATAAGGGCTGATCTGCGGGTTCCACAAGCGCGTGCGACCGTCGGGCAGTTGCACGGCTTTGAGGCCCTCTACAAAGGCCGACAGCTTCAGGTGCAACGGTTGCGCGACCTGCGCACCGGCGGCGAACGTGCCGAGCTGCAGCAGGTTCTGCGCCACCCCAAACATATGCTCCACGGCCTCCCGCGCCTGGCCCTCGGCCCAGTCCACGATGCCTTCGAAGACCTCGTCGGTCAGTTGATAAGCGGTGTACGCGAGCATCAGTTCACCCAGCCCGGGTATGAAAGGCGTGAGGACTTGCACCGCGACATTAAGGAGGTCGGAAAAGATTTTTTCCAAGTTGTCCCACCATGCCCAACGCGCCATGCGATCGACGCGATGGGTCGAGACGGCGAGGCTTTGGGCATCGTTGACGATCTTGTTCAAGCGCACCCGATACAAGTAGTTCCACAGGTCGTTTTCCGTGGAGACGGTCGAGCGGTTCTGGTAGTCGTGCTCGAAGCGTTGCACGTTGAATTGCAGATGCGGGTGCTCGATCGGCGTGTCTTTCCAGCTGGGCTGGCTGTCGGTGGGCGCTTTGTGGTGCCACTGCACGCGGCTTAGGCGCGCATTGAGGTTGGCGAAGAAATACCCGCGTTGGTCGTGGGCGACGAAGCGACTGAAAAAGACCTGATAGTGCTCGACGTCGCGCAGTTGGCGGGTCAGTTCAGCCATGAAGGCCTGCGGTGAAGGGTAGTGCTTGAGCGGGTGTTCGGGGTCGTCCGGCACATAGGCGAGCACCTGGGTCAGCGGCGTGGGCGGCGATGGCGGGCTATGCAGCAGGATGATGCCGGTGAGCCGCGTGTTCATCATGTCCAGGGTGTGGCAATGCAGCGGCTGGCCCTCCCACTCGACGGCGGGTTGGCCGGCGGCCAGGGCCAGCAACGGTGCCAGGGCGTTGCGCGGAATATCGCCCTTGTGCGCGGCCAGTTGCGCGGCCGCGCTCAAGCCACTTTTCTGCTGGGCAAGCACGTGCTGGCGCACGCGATAGGCGACGCTGCGCTGCTCGAAGCCCAGGGCTCTCTTGAGCTGGGCCTGATACTGTGCGCCGATATCCAGCCGGCGACACAGTTGTTTGAACCCCTCGACAGTCAGCGCCGCGCCGCTGACCTTGTGGGTGAAGCTCAGGCTGCGTTGTTGCCCCCGTGCGTCGGGGCGCGAGAGAAACGCGTAATCGACAAACTGCTCGTTGTCGGCAAAGTTGTGCAGCGCCGCGTCCAACAACGACACGGTGCGACTGGTGACACCCTGGGTCACGTCAATCACCCACCAGGCCTGGGCGGCGCTGACATAGGTGCGTAGAAAGGTATTTTTTACATCGATGTCGCCGTAATCCTGGGCCAACGCCGTGTGCAGTTTGACCTCGGCGTAGGCGTAGACATCGTTCAAGTCTTGAAACGGCCCATCCAACGCATTGAGGTTTTGCCAGTGTGCGTCCACTGCCTGCTTGAGGGGGCGCGGTAGCGATGTGGGAGGGATCGGATGGCGGCGTGCAGCGTGGTGTAAAGCTTTGAAGCGTTGTGGGTGGGTAGCGGTCAGCCAGGGCGGAAGCGCAGTGTTGATGAAGTCGTAATGCAGCCCTTTAAAGGCTTGGGCAAAG
This sequence comes from Pseudomonas sp. efr-133-TYG-23, assembly GCF_030209215.1. NCBI lineage: Bacteria > Pseudomonadati > Pseudomonadota > Gammaproteobacteria > Pseudomonadales > Pseudomonadaceae > Pseudomonas > Pseudomonas sp. efr-133-TYG-23. The sequence continues at coordinate 19,120 of NZ_JARVSL010000027.1, forward strand.
GGGATGTCAGCCATGCAATGAATCCTGAAAATCAGCTCATGAGGCATTCGAGTCTAATGAGGGCAGGGGGCGAGAATAAGCGCGAATACCGGGTTGGATACCCCGACGGGATGGCGTTTGATTTCGAAATTATCCATCTCGAAAATAGCCGGCTACCGCCCCTCGCCAACTGTCGAGGGGCGGGGACGCTTCAGGATGTTTGCGCTGCGATTTCTAAGGCCTGGCGGGTCAGGCGCCGTGCCAGATCACGGTAATCGCGCTGGATATGCTCGTAGAAGGTATTCACCGTCGCGTCGGACAGCGGCTGCTCCTCAAGCACCTCGGCCTGCGCAAGGTTCAACGTGTCGGCCAGGCTGACCAGCTGCGTGCGCAGCGTAGCCTTGCGCTCGACGCTCACGGACGGGCTCACCCACTCGCGGTGCGCTTCCAGCAAGTCCTCCAGTTGGCTGCCGGCCTCGGCACGTCGTTCCAAGGCTTGGTTGAACGACTCAACGTATTTTTCTTGCAGGTATTCGTTCCAGAACGGTTGCTCAAGCATGCCATCGACCAGACCGTTACCGCGCTCCTGATGGGCAATGTAGCGAGCGGCGCGGCTGAGGTGGGTTTCCGTGACCCTGGCGGTGTTGCGGTAGACCATATGTTCGGACAGCCACGGCAGGTCGAGTCGCGCCTTGAGCCCGGTCTGGTAGGCCAGGTACACCTGCACGTCGTCCACCTGGTTATCTCCACTGCCGAAGGCTTGTCCCAGCCCCCCTTGGCTGATCGGGTCGGTGCGATATTTGATTTCGGCACGCGCGCGCTCGTTGACCTGATCCAGGCGCCAGGATTGTTTGGCCAGCGTCGCCAGGCGGCTCTCGCGGGTGGCCAGGCCTGCGGGGCTCTGGTCCTTGAGGATGTTTTCCAACAGCGTCTCGACACCGATGCGGTTGAAGATCTGCGCACCGGCATCGGCGCAATTGGCGGGCGCGCCGGCCAGGCTGAATATGCGCTCGCGGAACTGGGGGTTCTCGTCCACGGCAAACAGCACCTGCCATACGCGTATGGACAGGTCTTCCCGGCCCTGGCGGAACAACCGCGCATCCTCCTGGGTTTGAAAGCGCTCCGGCGGTTGCAGCAGATGGAGCACGTCGAACAAGCCCTGGGAACCGTGCTCTTTTTCGACCTCGTCCCAGACCTCCTTGGCCGTTTCCAGATCCTCGCCTTCCAGGCCGCTTGTCCAGTAGTCCCGGTTGGCTTTGTCGCCGACGGGGCGTGTGCGATAGGGGTCGATGCCTTGGGCGCGGCGATAGCTGACAAAGCGGTCTTCATCGAGGCGTTCGAGCTTGGTACGGTCCAGCCAACTGTTGGCCACGATGCGCGCCGCCGACGAATCCGAGGCGAACTCAGGCACGGTGCGCACGTTGGTGTTGCTCAAGTCCAGTTCCGGCGTGACCCGTTTCGGGCTGTCCAGCCCCGCCGGCCAGGCGCTGATACTGGTTCGCCGCAACACCATGCGGCGCAGCTCAGGCAAGTGGCTGAGGTCCGGAGCGACGCGCATCTGCGTATTGCCTTCCAGGTTCAACGAGCGCAGAAGCTGGCAGCGTTCAAGGATCGCGTAGTCGCTGGGGCGCCAGGCGATGGGGTTATTGCTCAGATTCAGTTTGGCCAGGAACTTGATATTGGGCAGCTGTGACGGCAGGCCGGCGAGGTTGTTGTCGGACAGATCAAGGCTGCGCAGATTGGGGAAATTGTCGAGGAAGTCGGTGTCCCGATCCCCCAGGCGTGTGCCGCTGACATTCAAGCGCGTGACATGGCTGAAGTCCGCCCGCAGAGGCTCCAGGCTGGCGATATAGCGCCCCAGGGTCAGTTCGCTCAGGTCCAGCCGCGTTCCGCCGGAGCGTGCCTGCGCAGGCAGCAGGCGTTGATAGGCGCCTTGTTCCCAGCAGTTTTTCAACTCCTTGATGATGTGGCCGCGCATCAGCATTTCGTTGGCCACCAGCGTGGCGCTGGCCTTGGTCAGGCTGGGCTTCTGCTTGCGGAAGTTCTCCAGCTCTGTGTCCAGCACCGCGCGGTCGATTTCCAGGGTGTTGAGCAGTTGCTCCGCTTCCGGGGTTTTCAGGTGCGGTGTCACCTCTTCGATCTGCTCGGTGCTCAAACTTGGGCATAACCTGACCAGGGTTTCCTTGAGCGTCGGCGGTTGTGGCGGTTCGCGCCGAAACAGGCGGCGAAAGGCGTCGAACATGGGCTTTTGCAACAGCGATTGGGCGGCGCGTTCATCCACCTGACGCCGTGTGGGGGCTTGCAGCAGCGTGCGACGGTTGCTCAAGGGTTCCAGTTTTTCTTTGAGCCAGGCTTTGAAAATCGCGCCCTGGCCGGCCACATAATCAATCTTGCCCGGCGGCAGCAGCCAGATCAGGGCTTCGTACAAGCTGAACTGCGGTTGCGGCGCAGCGCTGCTCATATCATGGATCTGGTACTGCCCAGGGCCTGTGTGCAGCAGGATTTTCCTCGTGGCGGCCTCGGCGGCGCCAACCTGGCAGCGCACCTGGCCCTGGGCGGTCTGTTCGTGAATGGCGATGCTTATGTCGCTCAGTGCGTCGGTGTGCTGGCGCAGGATATTGAGCACCATTCGTTCGGTGTCCGGGGTCAGCAACGCGTCATCGTAGAGCCCCTCGCTTGCGTGGCTGGCGCGCACTTCGTTGGCCAGTGCCCGTGCCAGGTTTTTCAGGCGCAGAGGGATCTGCCGTTGTGTGTTCAGCGTTTCCAACTCATCGGGCGAGGTGCGCAGCAACAGGTTGGCCACCAGGTTTTTCGGCAACTGCGGGAACTGTTGTTGAATCAGCTCGCCAGGGGCGGTTTCGGCCACTTCCGTGGTGCTGTAGAGATGGTTGAAAACGGCGGTTTTTTCCCGCGCCACTTTATCCGCCAGTAACCCGCGCAGGGCCTGGATGCGCGCGGCAGACGTAGGCCCGACCGGCGCGGGCAACAGGCCGGCGAATTCGCTGTCGCTCAAGAACGTAGCGAGGCGTTCGGGCAATTGGCCGGCGCTTACCTCGCGATGGCTGATGTTCAAGGTGTCGGCATCGCTGGCTGTGGCTGCGCCGTAGGTGAGGGCGTGCCCGCTCAAATCATCGTTGATGAACACGGCGATGGCCTTGTTCGGCGGCCAACCGGGTAGCTCGCTGGTGGTTTGCGCGGCCCAGTTGTCCGGTAGCTTGGCGGCGGTACCGGCGCGCACCTGGGCCGGTGCGCGGTCGACCTGCGCCCGCAGCCGTATCCGCTTGAGGCTGTCGACCAACAGCGGCGGCGGGCTGTCGCGGTCGGCGTACATCATGCGCAAGTCTGCATCGCGGGTGGCGCTGGTCTCACAGGCCTGTTCCAGTTGGGTTGCGTCGAACCCTTGCACCACCGGGCCAAGGCGGCTGCGCAGCCTGTGGCTGCCCCAGGTCAGCGGGTCCTCGCCTTCGTGATACCACGCACCGTGCTCGTTATGAACGAGCCTGGGGGCGTAGGCCTCGGCGCGGGTGGGGTGCTTGATGCGATAGGTGCCGCTGGTTTCATCCTGCTCGACGACATAATGCTGACCCTCCAGGCGCAGGACTTTCTGCGCGCGGTGCCCATGCAGGCCGAGGGCATCGGGCTGTGCGTCGGCCGGCAACTGCAATTCAGGGCGGGCGTAGGGCGCCAGATCCGGGTTCCACAAGCGCGTTCGGTCGCCCACCTGCACGGGTTGCAAGCCGTCGATAAACGTCGAGCGCTTGAACGCACCCACCACTTTGCCGCCGATGGCGAAGGCGGCCACTTGTACCAGGTCGTTGGTGACGGTGAGCAGGTGTTCGCCGGCCTCTCTGAATTGGCCTTCGCTCAAATCCACTGCGCCTTCGACCGCATCATAGGTGAGTTGGAACACGGTGTAGGCCAGCATCAGTTCGCCCAGGTAAGGCACGAACGGCGTGACCACCATCAGAGCGACATTGAAAATATCCGATAACAGGCGGGTGAGGTTGTCCCACCAGGCCCAGCGCGCGTGGGTGTCGGCGTCGGCGGTGGAGACCGCAATGGCGCGCCCGTCGTTGAGGATCTTGTTGAGCGACTGCTGGTAGAGAAATTGCCACAGGTCGCCCCTGATCGGGGTCGCGGAAAACTGCAGGCGGGGGGCGGTCAGTGGCGTTTCGCGCCAGCTTGGGCGAGGGTCCAAGGGGCTGTGCTGATGCCATTGGACGCGGCACAGCCGCTGGCTCAGGTTGGAAAAAAAATGCCCGCGTTGAGTGTGATCGACAAACTGGCTGAAGAACTGCTGGTAGGTCTGTTGCTGGCGCGACGGGATCGGCGCGTTGGTTTGCAGTTTGCGCGTCAGGTCCTGCATGAAGGCGAGGCTGGAGTCGTATTCTTTGACCGGGCTTTCGGGGTCATGGGGAATATAGGCGATCAACTTTGAGGTGCTGGTTACCCGCTCCAGGTCCGCGGCGATCAGCAGAATGCCGCTCAATGACACGTCCAGAATGCTCAATTGATAGAACTGCATCACGCCACGATCACCGCGCAACGTGCGCATCAGCAGGTGGAAGCCGGCCATGCTCAAGTCGGCGGGCTGTTGCGCGACAGTGTGGATGCTGGCCAAGTGAGCGGCGACCTTGAGGGCAGCTTTTTGGCTGGCGATCACCTGGTGCTGCAATTCGGTCCGCGCCGCCGTGGCTTCAGGCAGCAGGCGCTCGTTCAAGTAGCGTTGGTAGTGGGCACCGAGGTCCAGCTCACGGCACAGGGCCTTGAACTGTTGGATCGACATCGTAGTGTCCAACGGCAGCACGGCGAAGTGGCCGCGATAGTCGGGTTGAGTGATATAGCAAGAGTTGATATCAAATGTTTCGCGTTTGGCGAAGTTATGCAGGGCGGCATCCAGTAATGACACTTTGCGGGTGGTCACGCCGTTGGAAAAATCAATGACGTACCACGGCGTTGCAACCGGAATATATAAATAAAGAAACGTGGTCTGCACATTCAGGTCGAGGCCGTATTTATCCTGGATGGCTTTTTTCAAGCGCGGTTCGGCGAAGGCGTATACATCCTGAATATCGCTTAACAGCCGGTCCACTTGGTTCTGCGTGCGCCAGCCGTCGGCATTGGCCTCCTGCAGGGCTTGATGCTGCGCCGAGGTCAGGCCGGCGAGCCCGGCCGGCCGCGTCAGAGTGGCGGTGTTCAGTTGGCCGAGCCTTGCCGGTGTGCTGGAGGTGATCCAGTCTGGAATGGTTTGTTTGATCAACCCGTAGTGCGGGCCTTTATAGGTGCTGCGCGTAGTTTCAGACGGAGGAAGTTCGGGCATGAACAGAAACTCTTTAATGGGTTCGAGTTGCTAGTTTCATGCTTTGAGAATTACCGTAAAAGTTCAAAATGCTGAAGCTTATTAATCCGTTGAGTGTGAAGTTAATGGGTTATTTGAATGCAAGTTATAGATAACTAACGCCCGTTGTCGGGGGCTTGGCACAGGGTCTGTTCGCCGGGTTGCAAATAGGGCGTCAACAGCGGCGCCATGCCTTTGAGCACCTGCACCGGCAATGCCGAGGTGAAGGTGAAATTCTGCGCCGAACTGCCGGGTACGAACGCGGTGAGAGTGCCGAAATGATGCTCACCGATATAGAACACGAAGGTGGCCGTGCGGTTGATCGATTTGGAACTGAGCACCCGCCCGCCGGCACCGATGGCCTCAATGCGATTGTCGCCGGTGCCAGTCTTGCCGCCCATGATCAACGGCGTGCCGTCGCTGAGTTTGAAACTGCCGGACACGCGTTTGGCGGTGCCGGCATCCACCACCTGCGACAGGGCTTCGCGCAACGCCGTGGCCACTTCGCTGGGCATCACGCGCTTGGCTTTGTCGGGGTTATTGATCAGGTGCGTTTCATAGGGGGTGCCGGCGGCAAAGTGCAGGCTGTCGATGCGCAGGGTCGGCTCGCGCACGCCGTCGTTGAGGATGATCCCCACCAGTTCGGCCAGCGCCGCCGGGCGATCACCGGAACTGCCGATGGCCGTGGCCAGCGACGGCACCAAGTGATCGAAGGGGTAGCCGACTTTTTTCCAGCGCTCATGAATATCCAGGAAGGCCTCGACCTCCAGCATGGTGCGAATGCGGCTGTCGCGCGCGCTCTTGTGCCGGCTCTTGAACAGCCAGCCGTAGACTTCCTGGCGTTCGTGCTCGCTGGCGGCCACGGCCTGGGCAAAGGTCGCGTCAGGGTGGTTGAGCAGGTAGCCGAGCAGCCACAGGTCCAACGGGTGGACTTTGGCGATATAGCCTTGGTCCGGCAAGTCGTAGGCACCGGGGCCGTAGTCGGTGTAGAGCTTGGCCAGGCGTTCGTCGCTGAGTGTTGTGGCGGTGCCGGACGGGGTCAGGTGCGCCCGTACAAACCGGTTGAAACTCGCCTGGCTGGCCTGGGGCAACAGGTAGCGGTGTACGGCGGCCAGGCGGATCGCGGTGGGGTGGAGGCTGTCCAGAAACGTATCGAGGCGCGCTTGGGTGTCTTTGTTGCGGTACTTCTTCCAGAAACGCAACAGGTAGGTGGTGCCCTCGCGGTCAGCGAACTGGGCCAGGTATTCCTGGCGACGCGGGTCGCTGTCGTCTTTGAGCAACGCGGCGCTGTTGCCGGGGGCCTGGTAGGTGCTGTAGCGCACCAGGTCGCGCATCAAACGGATGAAGGGCAGGTTGATCGACTCGCGCAGGGACTCGCGCAAGGTCGGGTTGCGCCCGTTGTCCTCAGCGCGAAAGTTATGAAAACGATGCAGGCCGCCACCGGTGAAAAAACGTTCGCCGGGGCTGGCCGAGTACTGCCGGTCGAGGGCCGCACTGAGCATTTTCGGCAGGCTTGGATCGGTGTTTTGTGCCAGGTAATCCAGGGCCCAGCGCGATAGGCGATCCTGCTCGTCCACCGAGACTTTCTTCAAGGCGGCGGGCGTCTGGCCGGCATAGCGGTCATGCAGCTCGCTGATGATTTGCAGGTAGGTGGTGAGCACTCGCAGCTTGGCGGTGGAGCCCAGTTCCAGTTTGCTGCCTTCGTTGATGTCGAAGGGTTGGTCGGTGCTGTCGGTCTGCACCCGCACCCGGGCACCGTCGGCGGTCATCTCATAGAGGTTGAAGCTGTAGCGCACTTGGGCGGTGCTGGCGGGGGTCAGCAGGCGCGGCCCCAGCAGGCCCAATTGCGCGGCGAAGGCCGGGTCCGCCAGGCGCTTGAGGTAGTCGGTGGCCTGGGTTTGCAGGTCGCTTTGCAAGGTACTGGTGGCGGCCAGGTCCAGGCGGTCAAGGTCGTAGAGCGGGCGATTGAGCAATGCCGCGAGGCGGCTGCGGGCGACACTGATGCCTTTGTTGGTGTCGATCGGTTGGATCGTCGGTTGTTGCAGCCAATCGCGATAATGCACCTTGCTGGCCAGGGCCGCGTCGGCCAGCGCCGCGTCGATCACCTGGTTTTGTGCGAGCAGGCGGATATGGCTGTCGGTCAGGCTGGCCAGTTCGTCGTGGCCTCGGGTCAGGTAAAACGACGGGCGCCGCTGGGCGATCATCAGCGACAGCACCTCGCGCAGCGCCAGGCCACGTTGGCCGAGCAGGTCTGGCTCGTGGCCGGCGAGCAGGGCGTTGGTGCGGTTGAAATCGGCGCCGAACCAGACCCTAAGGCCTTCGGCCAACCCATGCACTTCGCCGTGACCGGGCACGGCGGACAGCGGCACGCTGTTGAGGTAGTCACGCACGATGCGCTGGCGCGCCTGCAAGGTCTGCGGGCCGTCCTGATAGGCGCGCACGCTGGCGGAAATCATCTGGCGGATCTTCTCGCTGCCCGACAACGTCAGGCCATCCGGCGAGTGGCGGTACTTTTCCAACTGCGTGGCCAGGGTACTGCCGCCGGCGGTCTGGCCGGGCAGGTGCAATACCTTCGCCACTTGCGACCAGGCGGCCTTGGCGAAGCGTGGCCAATCCACAGCCGGGTTGGCCAGCGGCTGGTCGGCGGCGAGTAGATCGCGGTTCTCGATAAACAGCAGGCTGTTGACCACCACCGGTGGAATCGCGCCGAAATCCTGATAGGCCTGCTGTGGGTACATGAAGGTGTACAGCGGCGTGGCGCGGCAATCGCTGATGGTCAGCCCGGCTTGGATTTTTTCCGCGTAGGGCACGAACAGGTCGTGCTCGGTGTAGGCCATCAGCGCCGCAGAGAACCGGGCCTGGCGCTGGATCAGGTAGTCGCGTTTGAGCAGGCGCGGCAGGAACTCATCCAACGCGCTGTAACCCAGGCGTTTATCGAACGGGCCGTCGCCGGGATAGACGATGGCGTCGCTGGGGCCGGGTTGCACGTCGTAGGTCAAGGTCTGCGCCAGGCGACTGAAGGTGCGGGCCTGCCAATGGGAGGTGAGCATCTCGCGGCGCGCCGCCACGCCGGCAATGACGCTGCCGATCAACAGCAACAGCCAGAACATCCTCCAGGCGTAGCGGGGTTTGCGCGGCTTTTCGGGCAATGGCGGTTCAACCGCACTGTCGGTGGCAACCGCAGCGGGAGGTGAATCGGTGTGCCATAACGCGCCCATAGTCGATTGATCCATTCACGCAGATTGATCGGACTTGACTCAAGCTTAGTCGCTGATTGGCGTTGGCAAGGAATTTGTCGCCGCCATAACCGGTTACCGCTGGCAGCCCAGGCGGCCGCGCTAGCGTGCGGGTTTGATCGGACCGATCCCCGCGTCCGGCACAAGGAAGTCAGCATGCCTCAGTCGACAGGTTCAACCTCCGCGCGTCACGACCATATTGAACAGATCGTCACCGTTTTTTCCGATGTTCCAACCCTGCACGAGGTGGCGGTGACCCAGGTGCAGGCCCTGCTGGATACGCATTACCCCGCGCTTAATTACCTGGCCCGGCGGGTGGCCATCGGCACGCCGTTGCGCGCCGACCAGCATCACTACAGCCCCTTGCCCGATGAAGTGCTGTTGCGCCTGGCCAATGCCGCGCCGGTGCGCTACGTGGAAGGGCATCATCAGGCGGCGTTGCACCAGCGCGAGAACTATGTGCCGGGCGGGCCGTCGCTGGCCGACATGGAGCGATGGGTCAATCAGTTGGGGCCACGTCTGCTGGAGGCCTGGCTGGCGCGTCTGGGCGATTGGTGGCGCGACACGGTACCGGTGCAAACCACGCGCTGGGCCTACTTGTCCGCCAGCCTGCTGGCCTTGTTGTACGACTGTGACCCGCCGGCCGGCGTGGATGAGCAGGCGTTCGAACGGATATTCCCGCGCGAGCGGCTGCGCCCGATCCGACCCGATGCGCAATGGAGCGTGCAGCAAGAAGCACTGAGCGTGTGCACGGTGCAGGTGCGGCGCCAGGGCAGTACGCAAGCGCCGCGCATGCTGCCGGTGCTGGTGCTCGACCATGCCCCGAGCGGCGCGCAAGCGCGTACGTTGCTGTTGTTCGGCCCAGCCACTGGTATTCATCCTCTGGACAGCCTGGACGCTATCGAAGCCCTGATCCCCGATTACCTCAGCCAGGACCTGGCAGGGACGGCGGTGGAGTGGTTTATCGAACAACCGCCGGCGGACCCCTTCGATCTGCTGGCCGCGTGTTATGCCGAGCGCCAACGGCTCGACGTGCTGGCCATCGACCCCACGGTGCCGCGCACGCCGCGCCAGTACCAGCAGATGCTGGACTACGTGACCGATCCGCGCCGCTGGTTCGAGACGGTGCTGACGCCGATCCAGCAACGCTTGCAGGACGCGCTGCCGCTGTGGCTGGTGCACGCCTCGGCGGACGACAGCCTGGCCTACGCCCGTGGCTTGCAGGCCCTCGCCGAGCAACAGGCGCGTGCCGCCGGGCAAGGGTTTCTCGACGGTATCCCACCGATTCGCGCCTTTGCCGCCGAGGCCCTGAAGCGGTGCCTGGCCAAGCAACCCTTGGCTAAAGACCTGAACCCGGACGACATCGAGTTGACCTTCAACCTGGTCACAGCGGCCATGTTGCCGGGCGGTTACCCCAGTGGCGATGTGCAGCGGGTCAGCCTGAGCCTGACGGAACTGGCCCTGGAGAACCTCAGGGGCTTTCCCCATGCACCGTCCCAGATCACCCTCAAGGGCCGCGCCGCGCCGACTTGGTTGAGCGCTTCGCTGTTGCTGGCCTGCGTCACCGAGGTGGACATCGGCCAGTCCTACCCGGACCTGCTCAAGCAAAAGCTCATCAGCGATCCCCCCGAACGCGCACGGCGCGAAGCCCTGTTTACTGGGCAATTGCGCGCGCAGCTGCCATTGCTGGCCTTGCAGATGAAACTCAAGGGGGAGGGCGGGTTGACCCAGGCAGGTGCGCGCTTGGTAGCCACGGCAGTAGCGTCGGCTGCGGGTGAGCAAGCGGCGATCTGGCCGTTGGCGTTCAAAGCATCGCCCACGGCCGCCGAGGATCCTGTGCTCAGCCACTTTGTGATCGGCGCGCGCAATAGCGAGCAGGGGCCGCATCTGCTCTATCGCCCGTTGTTCACGCCGAGTCTGTGCGAGTTCGAATCCCCTCGAGCGCTGTTGCAGGCGATCCAGGCGCCGGGCGAGTTGCAGGACAACGTGCTGGCCTGGATCGCCCCGAGCCGTCAGGCGGTGTATGCCAACGGTGGGTTTCTGGAACCGCATATCCGTCACTTTCATCAGGGCGATGAATTCAGCGTGCCCGCCCGGCCCGCGCCCGCTCAACTGAGCAAACAGGTGCAAAGCAGCGACCCACTGCCCCGGCTGTTTGCTGCCACCGCCGAAGCGTTGGTGAGCCTGGCCGACGCCGAGTCGGTGTCGAACGCCGAGCAGCGCTGGGCGACGATCAAGGCCGGTGGCTGGTTACTGTTCAGCAGTGCGTTGCCGTTTCTGCGTGGCCCGGCGTTGCTGGCGGGCTGGATGGTGCAGGTGCTGGACAGCGTGCAGCGCGATGTGGCAGCCTCGACCCCCGCCGACCCCGTCGCCCAAGTCGAGGGCGCGATGGACCTGCTGAGCAATCTGGTGATGGTCCTGGCCTATCGCGCCTCGCCCCACGAGCGGCCGGCGACGCTCGATCTGCGCCATCCGGTGTTTGCGCGCACCCGAGCTACGCTGGCATCGCCTTCGCCTACGGTGACGCGCAGTGCCGCCACGCTGCCCACCCATGGGCCGTACCGCTGGAGCAGCGCCCGCGATACGTTGACGCCGTTTATGCGCGAACGTCTGGAGGGGCTGAGCCTGCGCGCCGTGCAACAGCCCTGGCCGCTCGCGTTGCCGGGCGCCGAAACCACGGGTCGACTCAAGGGCTTGTTGCAGGACACCGGTTCGGCTCCGCCGCAATGGCAGGCGGTGGTACGCGGCCATGTCTATCGAGTGCGGCTGGTCGGTGACAGTGTGCAAGTCACCGACGCCGCCGGCACGGCCAGCGGCCCCTGGCTCAAACCGCTGGAGGGCGGCGGCTGGGATGTGGACCTGCGCCTGCGCCTGCGCGGTGGCCAGGCCGACACCCCGGCGGCGCCCGCCAGCACCGAAGCGCGTCGCCAACAACTGGAGCAGGATTTTCGTCAATACGCCCAACGCCGCGAAACCGCGGAGCGTGCTATCGGCGTGGCGCGCAGCCTGAAAACCAGCCACGCCGGGCACATCACCGAACAACAGCGAATCGCCGCCGATGCCCGCTACCTGCACGAGTTACAGAACAAACTGGAGGCTTCTCGCCTTGAACTCCAATGCCTTAAAGACCTGCAAGCCCTGCGCCCGCGCCCCGGTTACGAGCGCGAGTTGAGCACGCTGCTCGAAGGCCAGATCCTCAACCTGCGCCAGTTGCTGCAATACGCTCGGGAAGCGACCGCCGCGCTGCATGCCAGGCTGGTGCCGGCGCTGGAACTGGTGCAAGCCGAGAGTGAAGCGGAGGCATTGTCGGATATCAACCTAGAGGCGCATCGCAACATCGTCGAAGGCATGCGCCTGTTGGCCGACCAAAACCAGAACGCGATTGTCTGGCGCAGCCTGGAAATCGACACCCTGGACGCGCTGGAGCGAGTGCCCAAATACGGGCGAAACAAAGCCCAGGCGTTCAAACAGAGTGAGGCGGCTACGCCGACGGTGCTGGAGTTGCAGTCGTTGCAAGTGTCCGCGTTGTGGGCGGTCGCGCTCAACAGCGAGGGGCCGAGGCTGGACGATGATTTTTTCCAAAGCCTGGACGACACCGTACAACGTGCCCGTTGGGCCAGCGGCTCCCAGGCGCAGCTCGATGAGCTGGCGTCGCACAACCCGGAGTTGCGCGTCGAATTGCTGGAAAGCTTCGATCGCGTGTATGCCCAGACCGACGACCGCATCGAGTTCTGGCGGGCCATGGAGCCGGACAAGTTCCACCTGGGCTACCTGGACAAACTGCAACAACTGTTCGCCCAATTGCACCTTCAGGTACAACGCGAGTTGGCCGCGACTTTGGAGCCGGCGCCTGTCACCCGGCCCGCGTCCCGTGTGCGGCAGAAGAAAATCATCCGCACGCGCAACCAGGACCTGTACGTGGCGCGGGTGAAAGTCACCAGCGATGAGCAGCCGATTGAAATCGCCGAGGTCACCGACGCTCAGAACGAAGTGATTGCTTCGTTTACCCAGGCCACCGACGGCATCTGGGAGCCGCTCAACAAAACGCCGGTGCAGCGCACGACGTCGTTGCCCAATCTGGCGCGCTTGATCGAACAAGGCCAGGCCCTGCGCGCGCCGGTGGAAAAGGCCATCGCCGAAGTGTTGAAAATGGCGCGCAACGCCAACGAGCCGCAGTCCCTGCAAGACATCCTGGAGCAACGCGCCGACAAGTTACGCCGCTGCGCCGATGCCATTCAGCAGCGCCTGTTGCTCAGCGAGCCGGATCGTTTGGCGGCCACGCAAAGAGCCCGGGCACGCACCGAAACCGACGAGCTGCGAGCCGCTGCCAGCCGCTTGTCCGAGCAAGGCTTGCAGGCGCGCTTGACCGCCATCAAGGCGCGCCCGCCGACCCAGGCCGGGTTGGACGTGTTGGTGGGGCATCGCGAAGCCAAGGTGTATCGCCAGGGCGAGCGCGTGGCGCTGGCCGGGCGCTCGGACGACTGGCTGCAAAGCTATGTGGTGATCGACGAACAGAGCCGACAGCCCTGGTGCTATGGGCATTTCCACTACGGGCGCCAGACGGGGCCGGACGATCATTTCAGCGCCGCGCACCTCAAGACTCCGGAACAGCACCGGTTGGGCAAACAGGCGCAGATCGAGGCCCAGGCCCAGGCATTTGCCAGGATGAAGGCCGGGCAGAGCGGACGTGTCAGCCAGACCCTGGAGATCCATCGCGGCGAAATCAACCTGCGCATGGCCCGCAAGCTGTTCTTCGACGCACCCGCCTGGCCTGAGGGCAAACCCTCGATCTAGAGCGCTCGCCGCCCGCGCCTACGACCAGAGTAGGGGCATGACGCTGCACCTTGGCTGTGCAATACTCGCCGCCGTTTCCACGGCAGAACGCCACGTCAGGCAGTTAATGCCCCTCCGCATAAGCGGCTTTTGCCGCGAGTTCTCGCCAAATTTTGTCGTTTATTGAGTGAAAAGCCCTGTTGGGAGCTTTTTATACTGCACGCCCGCTGATCTGACGGTTGTTCTGTCAGACGGTTCTGCCCACGAGGCAGGCCGGTTATTCAGGCGCCCGCGCTTATCCGCGCTGACGCCCATGACTCGGTGGATCAATCCAATAACAAAATGAGGTTGTATCCCTATGCCCTCTGGCAACCACCTGCCCCATGGCGAGACCGCTCAAGGCGGCCCGCTCAAACGCGAACTGGGTGAACGGCATATTCGCCTGATGGCCCTGGGCGCCTGTATCGGCGTCGGCCTGTTCCTCGGTTCGGCCAAGGCCATCGAAATGGCCGGCCCGGCCATCATGCTCTCCTACATCATCGGCGGTCTGGCGATCCTGGTGATCATGCGCGCCCTCGGCGAGATGGCCGTGCACAACCCGGTAGCCGGCTCGTTCAGCCGCTATGCCCAGGATTACCTCGGGCCGTTAGCGGGCTTTCTGACCGGCTGGAACTACTGGTTTCTGTGGCTGGTGACCTGCGTCGCCGAGATCACCGCCGTGGCGGTGTACATGGGCGTCTGGTTCCCCGATGTGCCGCGCTGGATCTGGGCTCTGGCGGCCCTGGTGAGCATGGGCACCATCAACCTGATCGCGGTCAAGGCGTTCGGTGAGTTCGAGTTCTGGTTCGCCCTGATCAAGATCGTCACCATCATCGCCATGGTCATCGGTGGCGTCGGCATCATTGCCTTCGGCTTCGGCAATGACGGTGTGGCGCTGGGGATTTCCAACCTCTGGGCCCACGGCGGGTTTATGCCCAACGGCATGACCGGCGTGCTGATGTCCCTGCAAATGGTGATGTTCGCCTACCTGGGCGTGGAAATGATCGGCCTCACCGCCGGTGAAGCACGCAACCCGCAAAAGACCATCCCCAACGCCATCGGTTCAGTGTTCTGGCGCATCCTGCTGTTCTACGTCGGGGCGTTGTTCGTGATTCTGTCGATCTACCCGTGGAATGAAATCGGCACCCAGGGCAGCCCGTTTGTGATGACCTTCGAGCGTCTTGGCATCAAGACGGCGGCGGGCATTATCAACTTCGTGGTGATCACGGCGGCCCTGTCTTCCTGCAACGGCGGCATCTTCAGCACCGGGCGCATGCTCTACAGCCTGGCGCAGAACGGCCAGGCACCGGCGACCTTCGCCACCACCTCAAGCAATGGCGTGCCGCGCAAGGCACTGCTGCTGTCGATCGCCGCGTTGCTGCTGGGCGTACTGCTCAACTACCTGGTACCGGAAAAAGTCTTTGTGTGGGTGACATCCATCGCCACCTTCGGCGCGATCTGGACCTGGGTGATGATCCTGCTGGCGCAGCTCAAATTCCGTAAGAGCCTGAGCCCTGCCGAACGCAAAAACCTGAAATACCGCATGTGGCTGTACCCGGTCAGTTCCTACCTGGCCCTGGCGTTCCTGGTGCTGGTGGTGGGCCTGATGGCGTACTTCCCGGACACCCGCGTAGCGCTGTATATCGGCCCGGCGTTTCTGGTGCTGCTGACGGTGCTGTTTTATGTGTTCAAGCTGCAGCCGACCCAAGCGGCGGCGCAGTCGGCTTGACGGTCTGAACCTGCGACCGCGCAAAGCGGTCGCCGGTTTGCGTCAGCGGCTGGCGCCCAAGGGCGCCGGCCGTGGCGCGCTCAAACGCTGATTGAATTCCAGCCAGGCCGCCAGCGCCGCCATCAACAGCAACCCCAGCAACGCACTGAAGATCTGCATCGGCCAGGCATCGTTGACTTGGGCGTTGAGCATGTCCGCCAATGGCGCCAGCAATACCCCCAGGCAAAACACTTCCAGCGAATGACGCCCCATGCGGCAGCACTGCTGGGCCGGCCAGTTCTGTGTCCAGCCGTGGGTGGGCAACAGCTTGGCGGTGACATAGGCCAACGCCAGAAAATGCAGCAGGCGCACCGGCGACAAGTCGGTCTTGCTGATCGGGTACAACCACTCGTTGAGCAGCGTCGGCATCAGCGCATCGTGAATCTGCGGCCAGCGCCACGACAAGGTAATCACTGCCGCCAGCAAGCTGTACGCCGCCGCGACCATAAACACGGGCTGGCGCGACAATGGTCGCGGGTCGGGCGTGTGGGGCCGGCGAGCATGGATCGACGCGGCGCCGCCGAGCACGAACAGCAGTTGCCAGGTCACCGGGTTGAAGTACCACACACCGTCGGCAATCGCCGCCAGGTTCCAACCCAGTTTCGGCGCCAGCAGGTACACCGTCAGCGACACGGCCACCACCGCCAGCGGCACACGCACCAACGCCGGCAGCACCAGCGGCAGCCCAAGCAACAGCACGATATACAGCGGCAGTGGGTCCATCAGATTGGGTTTGAAGCGCAGCAATAACTCGTCGGTCAGCGCCTGCTGCGGGTTGGTGATGAAGTGCGTCAGGCCCATTTCCCGTACCAGGTCGCGGGTTTCCACATGGCTGTTGGCGAAGAACACGATGCCCATCAGCATCGCCAGCAGGAAGATATGCACCACATACAGCACCCAGGCCCGGCGCAGGATTTTCAGGCAGGCCATGCCATAGCCCTCGCGCTCCATCACCTTGCTGTAGGCCAGCACCGAGGCATAACCGGCGAGGAACACAAAGACCTCGGCCGCGTCGCTGAAACCGATGTTGCGCAGGGTGATCTGGCCGAGGGGATTGTGGGGGACGTGATCCCAGAAAATGAAGATCAACGCCAGGCCCCGAAAAAAATCGATGCGTGGGTCGCGTCCGTTCAGCATGGCAGCGGGCTCTTGAACAAAAAGGATGGAATAAGGACAGGTCGACGAGGCTGATGTCGTACGCCGCCTGTCGGGCGCGCGCAGGTTGGCGGTATTTGTAAGCAATTGCAAAGCCTGGGTATTACTGAATGTCTCAATTGTTTGCGTGCGCCACCTGTTAATTCTGACAGTAGACGGGCCACGGCCTTCGTGGCTTGCTGGACCGAGTCGCAAACGAGCAACGACATGGCCAGGCTATGGAAAGGCTTCTTGAGCTATTCAGTGATTGGCGCCGCCAATACGGTGATCCATTGGCAGCTGTTCTTCATCTTCAGGACGGCGTTTGGCCTGAACCAGGCGCTGAGCAATTTCCTGGCCTTTTGCCTCGCGGCAAGCTTTTCCTTCTACGTGAATGCCGTCTTCACTTTTGCTATGCCGGCGTCGTTGCCGCGTTACGCGCTGTTCATGCTGTGCATGGGCGCCTTGAGCCTGGGCGTGGGCTCCTTGGCGGACCGCTGGAACGCACCGGGGATCGTGACCGTGATGGTGTTTTCTCTGGTAAGCCTGGTGTGCGGTTTCTTGCTGTCACGCTGGGTCGTGTTTCGCGAGCGTGATCGATGAGGCTTTCGCTGGTGGTGCCGCTGTTCAATGAAGAGCAAGCCGTGCAGCTGTTCTATCGTACGGTGCGACAACAGCCAGCCCTGGCTGCCTACACGGTCGAGATCCTACTAATCAACGACGGCAGCACCGACCGCACCGCCGAGTACGCCAAGGCGCTGGCCTTGAGTGATCGTGATGTGGTGCTGATCAACTTTTCCCGCAACTTCGGCAAGGAAGCCGCCCTGTTCGCCGGGTTGGAATACGCGTCGGGTGACGCCGTGATCCCCATGGATGTCGACCTGCAAGACCCCATCGAGGTGGTGCCGCAACTGCTCGCCGAATGGCAAAAAGGCGCCGATGTGGTGCTGGCTAAACGTCGCAATCGCTCCAGCGATGGCTACCTCAAACGCCACAGTGCGTCGATGTTCTATCACCTGCTCAACCGCATCGCCTACACCCACATCGAAGAAAACGTCGGCGACTTCCGCCTGATGGACCGCAAGGTGGTGGACGTGATCAAGGCCTTGCCCGAGCAACAGCTTTTCATGAAAGGCGTGCTGTCCTGGGCCGGTTTCACCGTGGCCATCGTCGAGTACGACCGTGCGCCGCGCGCTGTCGGCCAAAGCAAGTTCAACGCCTGGAAACTGTGGAACCTGGCAATGGATGGCATCACGTCGTTCAGCACCTTGCCGTTGCGGCTGTGGAGTTATATCGGCGGGTGTATTTCGTTGCTGGCGCTGGTGTATGCCGGGTGGTTGGTGCTGGATAAATGGCTGTTTGGCAACCCGGTGCCAGGGTATCCGTCGTTGATGACGGCGATTTTGTTTTTGGGCGGGGTGCAACTGATTGGGATTGGGATTCTGGGCGAGTATGTGGGGCGGATATATATGGAGGCCAAGCATCGGCCGAAGTACGTGATTGCCAGTCAATTCGGCGTGAGAGAACAGCCGGAAAATACCGTGCAAGGAGGCAAGCATGTTTAGCGATTATTTAAAAAACAAGCATAAAACGATCGTGCTCGGTGGCTGTATCTTGCTAGTCGGCGCCTGGGTGAGGCTGCACGATATTGATAAGTCAGGTATCTGGACCGATGAAGCATTTAGTCTGATCCTCAGTGCCAAATCACTCCCCGATATCCTGTATCACACGGCGCGTGATGTTCATCCGCCACTGTTTTATTTGATATTGCACGGGTGGATGCTTCTCTTTGGCGACGGTGTTCATACTGCGCGTCTGCTGAGTGTGATATTCGGCATTGTCAATGTGGTACTGGCCATGTGGTTGATGCGTTTACTGGCCGGCTGGCGGGCGATGATGCTGGGCGGCCTGCTGGTTGCCCTGTTGCCGATGGCCGTGCGCTACAGCCAGGAAGTACGCATGTATGTGCTATATGCCACATTTATGCTTGGGGCAATGATCGCTTTAGTAATGTGGCTTGAACAACCGCACCGGCGACGGTGGCTGATCGCTTATTGCCTGCTGATGGTGGCTGGGCTTTATACGCACTATTTCACCGTGACATGTGCTTTCGCGCATTGGTTGTACCTGGCGTTTTTGACGAGTACGCAACCTAAAGGGGAGCGTTGTCTTATGAGGCCTTCGTGGTGGGTCGCCAATGCTGCCATTGCGCTGATGTTTATCCCTTGGGTGCCTAGCCTTATACAACAAATGAAGTA
Source organism: Pseudomonas sp. efr-133-TYG-23 (assembly GCF_030209215.1). Taxonomy (NCBI): domain Bacteria; kingdom Pseudomonadati; phylum Pseudomonadota; class Gammaproteobacteria; order Pseudomonadales; family Pseudomonadaceae; genus Pseudomonas; species Pseudomonas sp. efr-133-TYG-23. The sequence goes on from NZ_JARVSL010000027.1 coordinate 37,645, forward strand.
TTCAGGCTTTGATTGGATACCCGCGTCGGAAATCAAAACAATTTTCGGCGTATTTTGGCAGTTTCTAAATGCTAATGAAGGCACAGGGTATGCGCCCGTCACCTTCTATGCCTTGGCAGTGCTGTTAATGCTCATGTCTGTTTTCATTGTTATTGAAGGCAACAGGCTGGGGAAAAAGTACGCGTTGTTGGTAACGATGGCGTGGGGACCGATAGGGCTGATTATCGTCGTTTCAATCTTCAAGCCGCTCTTTGTCTACCGTTACTTCCAAATGTGCGCCTTTGCCTACTCGATGATTGCGGCTGCGGTGCTGGACCGGTTGTTAGAACGCTCATATGTTGTTTTTTTAACAGTACTGGCGTTGGTGGCCTATATACAGATTGATGGGCTGTCTGTCGTATACGCAAAAAATCCGCAAAACCTGCAGGAGTTCAACCAGTTCAATCGCCTGGCGAGCGAGGTGAAGTTGCACTCTGTTTCGCAAGATGGCCTGCTGGTACTGAATTTTTTCTTGCAGCTACCGATGGTTTATTACTTTAAAGGTGACACGCTCCCGATGTATTACACGCCGTTGAACAGTGATGGAACGTCTAGCTGCCCCGATGGCTACCAGGTGTGGACACTCTTCAACGAACACGCGGATCGAGTATTTGTGGAACGGTTGGAGTCGCTCACCACGGGCTCAGGCAGAGTCTGGTTGATGGATGGGGTGTGGGGCGGGAGCTCAACCCACAAGCTCCCCGATCACTGGCAATTGTTGCAGACGCTTACGGTGGGTGCAGCCAAGGCCGAACTCTTTGTCATCCGTCGACAGGATGCACCCGTGCAAAAAACGGTAGGCAGCCCTTAGCGGCTTACAGTGGAGGGCTCAGGCAGCCTCAGCTTCTAGCGGCTCAAAACTATCCGCCCGCGCCATCTGCCACATGCGCGAATAGAACTCGCCATTCACTTCGCCTGTGAGCAACTCGCCAGGCTTGAGGAACACATGCAACTGCGAGAACAACTTGATCTCCGTCGCCGACATGCGCCGCACCAGGTGCTTGGCCGACAGCTGCGAGGGGTGATCCAGCCCCGCCGCCGCGAGCATTTCGGCCAGGGCCTTGAGGGTGTTGCGGTGGAAGTTGAACACGCGCTGGGCCTTGTCCGGTACTACCAGAGCACGTTGGCGCAACGGGTCCTGGGTGGCGACGCCGGTGGGGCACTTGTTGGTGTGGCAGCTTTGGGACTGGATGCAACCGATGGCGAACATAAAGCCGCGCGCCGAGTTGGCCCAGTCGGCGCCGATGGCCAGCACGCTGGCGATATCGAACGCGCTGACGATCTTGCCGCTGGCGCCGAGCTTGATCTTGTCGCGCAGGTTCAGGCCCACCAGCGTGTTGTGCACGAACAGCAAACCTTCGCGCAGCGGCACGCCGATATGGTCGGTGAACTCCACAGGTGCCGCGCCGGTGCCGCCTTCCTTGCCGTCGACCACGATAAAGTCCGGAAGGATGCCGGTTTCCAGCATGGCCTTGGCGATGCCCATGAACTCCCATGGATGGCCCAGGCAGAACTTGAAGCCCACCGGTTTGCCGCCGGACAGTTCACGCAATTGGGCGATGAACTGCATCAGCTCGATCGGCGTGGAAAACGCACTGTGGCGTGACGGCGAGATGCAGTCCTCGCCCATCTGGATACCGCGGGTGTCGGCAATTTCCTGGGTGACTTTGTGTTTAGGCAGGATGCCGCCATGGCCGGGTTTGGCGCCCTGACTCATCTTGATTTCGATCATGCGCACCTGGGGGTTCTGCGCCTGCACGGCGAAGCGCTCCGGGTCGAAACGGCCGTCGCTGGTGCGGCAACCGAAGTAGCCGCTGCCCAGTTCCCAGGTCAGGTCGCCGCCGTGTTCGCGGTGGTAAGGGCTGATACTGCCTTCGCCGGTGTCATGGGCGAAGTTACCGAGCTTGGCGCCCTGGTTCAGCGCGCGGATTGCGTTGGCGCTCAACGAGCCAAAGCTCATCGCCGAGATATTGAATACCGACGCCGAATACGGCTGTGTGCATTGCGGGCCGCCGACCATCACACGGAACGCGCTGGGGTCGCTCAAGGGAGCGGGGCGCATGGAGTGGCCGATAAATTCGAAGCCGGACTGGTACACGTCGATCAAGGTGCCGAAGGGCTTGTCGGCGGTCTCGTTCTTGGCCCGCGAGTACACCAGCGAACGCTGGGCGCGGGAGAAGGGCAGGGCGTCGCTGTCGGACTCCAGCAGGTACTGGCGGATTTCCGGGCGGATGGCCTCCACCAGGTAACGGATATTGCCCAGGATCGGGTAGTTGCGGCGCACCGCGTGAGGGCTTTGCAACAGGTCGAAAATGCCGATCAGGCTCAGCACGCCGGTGACCAACGTGATCGGCCACACCCACTCGTAGTGAAGGAACGGCAGGCTGGCGAGGGTGAACAGGACGCACACGGCAAAGAAGGCGTAACGGCTTAGCAAGGACAGGCTCATACGGGTTCCTTGAGGTCGGACTCTTACAGGTCGGTGCGGCATTCTGCGCCGCTAACGAAGGCCCAGACAACCGCCGCTTGCACTCAAGGCCGCCCGGACGGCCCCGCGCCAGACAGCACGCGGCTGTCCGTGACCTCGAACCGCGCCTGGTTGTCGGTGGTCGAGTCGGCCCCGACGAACACGCTGAAGCGGCCGGCCTCGACCATCGGTCTCCAGTGCTCGTCGAGCAAGGCAAAATCCTGCGCGTCCAGGGTAAAACTCACGGTGCGCGTTTCACCGGGCTCCAAGTGGACCTTGCGAAAACCGCGTAACTGGCGGACCGGGCGGGTCACACTGGCGACGTCATCGCGCAAGTACAACTGCACAATTTCGTTGCCTGCGCGCTGGCCGGTATTGGTGACGTTCACTTGCACCGTCAGCGTGTCGGTGGAGGCAATCCGGTCGGCGCTGAGGTGTGGCGTGGCGTAGCTGAACGTGGTGTAGCTCAGGCCGAAGCCGAACGGGTACAGCGCAGTCCACGGTGAATCAATATAAGTGGAGGTGTACAGGCCCTCGCCACTGGGCGGGCGACCGGTGTTTTTATAGGCGTAGTAGAGGGGGATTTGCCCGACGTTACGGGCAAAGGTGATGGGCAGTTTGCCGCTTGGGTTGACGTCACCGAACAGAATATCGGCCACCGCGTGCCCCGTTTCGCTGCCCAGAAACCAAGTCTCCAGCAGCGCCGGAGCCTGGGCAACGGTGTCGGATAACACCAGCGGGCGCCCGTTCATCAGCACGATGACCACGGGTTTGCCCGTAGCCAGCAGCTCGCGCAACAGCGCGTCCTGGGCGCCGGGCAAGCCCAGATGCGTGCGACTGCGCGCTTCACCACTCTGGTTGGCGCTTTCGCCAAGCACGGCAACCACCACCTGGGCAGAGCGGGCGGCCTGGCGGATCGAGCGCAAATCCTCGATTTGTTCGCTGTTGGGCGCAGTGCCGGGCAGGTAAGTCACCTCGGTGTCTGGGTCGACGGCGTTGCGAATGCCTTGCAGCACCGTGATGGAGTCCGCGGCCAGTCCCACCCCTGGCCATGGGCCGAGTGTGCTTTCGGCGTCCGTGGCCAGGCTGCCGACCACCAGCACCTTGCGCAGGCTCTTGGGCAACGGCAGCAGCGCGTCGGTGTTTTTCAGCAGAACGATGGATTTCTGCGCGGCCTCCCGTGCCAAGGCACGGTGCTGCGGTGTGAGCAGATTGGCCCGTTGCCGGGCTTGATCGCTGTAGCGGTAGGGGTCGGCAAACAGCCCCAGGCGTTGCTTGGCCTTGAGCACGCGGCGCACCGCCTCGTCCACGGTGGCCAAAGACACCTGACCCGCGCGCACCAGTGAGGGCAAGTACTGTCGGTAGGTCTGGCTGGCCATTTCAATGTCCACCCCAGCGGTGAACGCCAGCCGTGCCGCATCGGCCGGCACAGCGATGATGCCATGTTGGTAGAAATCCAGGCACCACGATCGGTACGACGCAGGCAAGCAACCGTGCTGCTTGCCTGAAGTTTTGAGCGGGAAGGGCAGAGTATCTACTGTCAGAAATAACAGCTTTGCAGGTGTTTCAGACGAGCGGTGGGTGCGCGCTTTTCTGAGATGGTTTCAAGGTCAGTTGGCACCTGGAGCATGGAACTTCCCGGTGCTCGTCGACCAACTAGGGGAACGCAGGGTGCGCCAGCGCTGCATCCCATTCGCTCCTCTGTCCGTGAGTCGCTCATGAATATAAGTTCTGCCCTTACCCATCCGCTTGTGCAATCGGCTCTCGTCCCAGCCATGAAGGCGGCTATCCCAACGCCCGCCATTACCCAGCCGACATCTTCGACGGTTTCTGAAGCCTCGCCACCTCACGATCGGCAAATCCGCGATAACCCTCTCATGAAAGCTATGCTGGAGCGCAAAAGCAGTACGCAGGACCAGCCCGCCTTGGGTCAGCCCACGGTACAGGCCTCAACGGACAAGAGCGGCTTACAGAAGTTGGCTGGCGACATTGCCCAGCACACGTGGTTTATCCCAGGCTTGAGCAACATGCTCAGCGGCGTGGCCGGTGCGGATAAAGGCCTGGACGGTGTGGTAAAGGGGCTGGTCAGTGGTTTGGACAAGACTTTGGTGGACGGTCTGGGGACCGCCATTGAAGGCGCGGCGAACAAGGATGTGGTGTCGATTTTCAAAGGCTACGGGCAAGCCGTGAAGCACAACGCGTCGACGCCCGAGTCCGTCAAGTCGGTGCTCGCGAACCTGGTCTGAGCGCGCTGTGCCGTGACTGGACGGCGGCTCCTCAGGCCGCCGTCTGCCGAATCGGCAGCACCACGCGAAACGTCGTGCCCTTGCCCGGCTCGCTGCGCACGGAAATATCGCCGTGGTGCTTTTTGATAATGCCGTAGGACAGTGACAGTCCCAGCCCCGTGCCTTCCCCCACTGGTTTGGTGGTGAAGAACGGATCGAAGATTTTCTGCACGGTTTCGGGCTCAATGCCGCAGCCGTTATCGGCGACTTCCAGCCACACGTTATCGCCCTCCACCCCGTTGCTGATGGTGATCGTGCCTCGCTCGGGGCCCATTGCCTGGGCGGCGTTGATTACCAGGTTCATTACCACTTGGTTGAGTTGCGAGGCCAGGCATTCGATTTCCGGCAGCGCGCCGTAGTGCTTGATCACGTCGGCCTTGTACTTGAGTTCGCTGGCGACGATGTTGAGGGTGGAGTCGATGCCCTGTTGCAGATTGGCCCACTGCCAGGTCTGGTCATTGTCGACCCGCGAGAAGTTTTTCAGGTCCTTGACGATCTGCACCACCCGCCCGATGCCCTCCTTGGACTCCTTGATCAGGATGGGAATGTCTTCCTTGAGAAAGTCCAGCTCCAGTTCATTGCGCAGGGTTTTGAGTGCATCGCGCTGTTCGGCCGAGGCGAGGCTGTCCTCGACCTGCCGGTAGGCATCGAGCATCTGCTGCAACTGATTGAAGTAGCTGTCGAGGGTGCTGAGGTTGGAGGAGATAAACCCCACCGGGTTGTTGATCTCATGGGCCACGCCGGCCGCCAGTTGCCCCAGGGACGCGAGTTTTTCCGACTGCACCAGTTGGCTCTCCAACTGCTTGCGCTCGTCGATTTCCAGTTGCAACGCTTCGCTGGTCTGGGTCAGCGCCAGGGTGCGTTGCGCCACCAGTTGCTCCAGGTGGCTGGTTTGCAAGGAGGCGCGGCGGGCCATGTCCCACTTGTTGGAGAGCGTGTTGGCCATCTGTTGCACTTCGATGTTGTCGAAGGGCTTTTTCAGGATCAGCAGGCGATCATGGCCTTTGAGGCGGTACAGCAGGTCATCCCAGGAGTAATCCGTATAAGCCGTGCACACCACCACTTGCAGGCCGGGGTCGACTTTCCATAACTCTTCGATGGTCTTGGCGCCGTCCCAGCCCTGAGGCATGCGCATATCCACAAACGCCAGGGCGTAGGGGCGCTTGTCCGCCATGGCCGCGCTGAGCAATTGCAGGCCTTCTTCGCCGCCATAGGCCGAGTGCAATTCGAACGCCTGGACCTCGGGTTTATCGGTGTCGCCGAACAGCGCCGATTCCAGATCGTCGAGAGCCTGGTTGGTCTCAACGGTCGGCATCAGGATCTTGCGGAAATCGTCGTGAATCGACGGCGTGTCGTCGATCAACAGGATGCGTCGATTGGGAGGCTGGTTCATGCAGGACTTCCGGCTGGGGTCATGGGAATCGTCAGGGTAAAGATCGCGCCCAGGCCAGGCCCGTCGCTGTGGGCGCTGAGCTGGCCACTCATTTCGACGGCGGCCAGCGCGCAGCTGTGCAGGCCGAAGCCGTGGCCTTCCTTGCGGGTGGTAAAACCGTGGGTGAAGATCCGCGTCATGTTCTCGGCGGGGATGCCTTCACCGTCGTCTTTCACGCTGATCTGCAAGGTGTTGTCGGCCAGTGCCTGGACTTTGAGCGTCATCTGCCTCGGGCGGTCGTTGAGATTGGACATAGCGTACTTGGCGTTGCTGATCAGGTTGACCATGATCAACAGCAGGCGATGTTTGTCGGCGAGGATTTCCGGCACGGGCGCATATTCCTTTACCACCGTGACGTGATGCCGGCTCAAGGCGCCGGCGTTCATGCGCAGGGCGTCCTCCATCAGGTCGCTGATATGCACCGGCTCCAGCAGCGTGGCGGCGCCGGCATAGGATTGCTGGGTGGAGACGATGTCTTTGATGTGGTCCACGCTTTTGCTCAACTGCGCCAACTCATCGGTCATGCCCTGCTGCTCCACGGCGATGGCGTCCACCAGTTGGTTGAGGTAACCGGGCAGCAGCTTGCCTTTCTCATCTTCAGTGAGAAAGGTACCCAGGTCGGCCTTGTGCTCATTGATCAACTGCATGGCCTTGCCCAGCCCCAGGGCTTTGCTGCTGCGCAGTTTGCGGGTGACCAGGTCGGCGGAGATGTTCACGCTGTTGAGCACGTTACCCACGTTATGCAGCACGTTGGTCGCGATTTCGGCCATGCCGGCTTGGCGCGCGCTGTCGAGCAGTTCGCTCTGGGCATCCTTGAGCTGCTGGGTGCGCCGCTCCACGCGTTGTTCCAGGGTTTCGTTGGCGGCCTGCAATTGGCGGTTGACCCGGTTGATCTCGGCGAAACTGCGCAACAGGCGCACGGCCAGGTAGAGCAGCATCGCCACCAGCAAGGTCGAGAAAATCAGCAGATAGCGGTGGTACTGATGGTCAATGCGGTCGGCTGCCTGCTGGTCCTGGTCGAGGTGGGTGGTCAGGTCGTCCAGACGTTCGGCCACGGGCACGTCGGCAATCCGCTCAAGAAGGTTGTTGACCACCGGTTGTTCGCGCAGGATCAGCGAAATGTGATTGCTCAGCAGTTCCACCGGGCCCTGGAATTCGCTCGGTAGCTGTTCCTTATTGGTAGCCAGTTTGCCCAGGCCCACCAGGATGTCGGCAGCCCGATCGTCACTGGTGACCTGGGCGAATTCCAGGCTGCTGAGCAGCAGGTCGTAGGTGTCGGTGGCCACGCCTTGCAGCTGCAGCCGACCTTCGTCGTCAAGGCGATTGAACTGGGCCTGGATGTCGTCTTCGGCGGTTGGCAGGAACGCCAGGGAATTGCGCAGCACCGCGTTGTGGGATTTGAACTGATCCACCAGCCGGGCTTTTTCCTGCATTGCCGTCTGGTAAGCGGCTTGCGTGGCCTGCCAACTGCTCAGATCGGTCGGGTTGTGGTAGGTGTCGCGGCTGTTCAATTCGGCCCAGATCCGCGTCATCTCCGTGAGGGGCGTGACCAGGGGATCATAGTTGTGGGTGATCGCGATCCTGGCCTTGAGCACTTCGCTGTCCCACTGCGCATTGAGTTGTTGCAGTTGGCGGATCAAGTCCCGCGACTGGGTGTAGCTGGCGGTCTGGTCACGAGCGGCCTTCAGGTACAGAAACACCAGAGTCGAGGCGAGCAGCAGGGTCACCAGGCCAAGCACGACCTGGGTAAAGCGACGGCGCGACTGAGTCGTCATAGTGGCTTGCCCGCCCATTCACCGGTCAGCGTCTTGAGAAACTGCACGATCAAGTCTTTGTCTTCCTGGTTCGGATTACGTCCCAACTGGTACTTGAACATCACGTCGACGGCTTCTTCCAGGGTCTTGGCCGAGGCGTCGTGAAAATACGGCGCGGTCACCGCCACATTGCGCAGGCTCGGCACTTTGAACACATGGCGGTCTTCCTCGTCCTGGGTCACCAGGTACCGGCCCAAGTCGGCTTCGACCGGGTTGCCGCGGGCTTTGAAATAGTCGCCCATCACGCCGAACTTCTGGAACATATTGCCGCCGATATTGATGCCCTGATGGCAGGCGATACAGCCGTAATCCTTGAAGCGCTGGTAGCCGTACTTTTCCTGGGTCGTCAGGATCTCGGTGTTGCCCAGCAGGTACTGATCGAAGCGCGAATTGGGGGTCAGCAGCGTTTGCTCGTAGGTGGCCAGGGCATTCTGCACATTGGCGGCCGTGACGCCGTCGGCGTAGGTCTGTTTGAACGCGGCGTGGTAGTCGGGCAGTGCGGAAAGGTTCTGCACCACGGTGTTCCAGTCGCTGCCCATTTCCGCCGGGCTGATCACCACCTGTTCGATCTGGGCTTGCAGGGTATCCACCCGGCCGTTCCAGAACTGTTTGAAATTCAGGCTGGCGTTGAACACCGACGGGGTATTGATCGCCACCGGCTTGCCGTCGAAGCCCATGGAAAACGGCTTGTTGTCGGCGCCTCCGGTTTCCAGGTGATGGCAGCTGGCGCATGACAATGTGTTATTGACCGACAGGCGCGGTTCATTGAACAGTCGGCGGCCCAGCTCGACTTTGGCCGGGTCCAGGGTGGGCACCGGCGGCAGCGGTTTGAGCGCCTCATTCAACGGTGCAGCCGACAGCGGCTGAACCAGCCCCGACCACAACACCAGCATGACGCCGAAACGGTAACGTGAGACTTCGCTCAAGCGAGCACTCCTTGCAGGCATGGGGCTATGGGATGGGCATCAGTGTGGCGCTGCCTACTTGCAGCATGTGCGCGAAATCCTTGGGCGGCACGGCCTTGCTGAACAGAAAGCCCTGGCCCTCTTCGCACTGCTGGGCTTTCAGGAAGTTCAGCTGCTCGACGGTCTCGACCCCTTCGGCAATGATGTTCAGTTCCAGGCTTTTGCCCATGCCGATGATAGCGCTGATCAGTTGTGCGTCCTGGCTATTTACGTTCAGGCCGCGCACAAACGACTGGTCGATTTTCAACACATCGATGGGAAAGCGCCGCAAGTAACTGAGGCTGGAGTAACCGGTACCGAAGTCATCCAGCGCCAGGCGCACGCCCATGGCCTTGATCTTTTGCAGGATGTCCACGGTTTCATCGACGTTCTGCATCAGCACGCTTTCGGTGATTTCCAGCTCCAGCCGAGCGGGCGGCAGGCCGCTTTGCTTGAGGACCGCGGCCAGATTGTCGACGAAATCGCGCTGGCGAAAGTCGATGGGCGAGACATTCACTGACATGCACAACGGCGGCAAGCCCATGCTGCGCCAGGCTTGCGCCTGCTCGCAAGCCTGGCGCAGCACCCATTGGGTCAACGGTACGATCAGGCCGCTGTCCTCGGCCACCGGGATGAAATCGGCCGGGCTGACCCACCCCGAGCGCGGTTGAAACCAGCGTATCAGCGCCTCCGCGCCGACGATGCGCCCGGACCTGAGGTCCAGTTTGGGCTGGTAGTGCAGTACAAATTCATCGCGCTCCAGGGCATGGCGAATTGCGCTCTCCAGGTTTTGCTGGCGTTGGGCGCGCAGGTTCATATCTTCGGTGTAAAAACTGAAATCGTTCGCGCCGCGTTCCTTGCTGGTGTGCATGGCGGTTTCGGCGTGCTTGATCAATTCCACCGCGTTGCAACTGTCATTGGGGTAGATGCTGATGCCCAGGCTCGCGGTGACGCTCAGGTCATGCCCGGCCACATGCCGCGTCGCGCTGATGGTCCTGAGCACTTTGTCGGCGATGTGCTGGGTTTGCTGAGGGTGCTGGACGTCGTGGAGCACGATCACAAACTCATCGGAACCGTAGCGAAACACCGAATCGGAGTCGCGCACCGTTGCCACCAGGCTGTGGCTGACCTGTTGCAGCACTTCGTCACCCACCGGATAGCCCAGGGCATTGTTGATGCGTTTGAAGCGATCGAGGCCGATGAACATCACCGCCAGTTGCGTGTCGTGCCGCCGGCCAAGGGCGATAGCCTGGGTCAGGCGGTCCCCCAGCAGCGTACTGTTGGGCAGCTCGGTCAGCGCGTCGTATTGCAGCAGGTGCGAGACTTTCAGCAGTTCCTGCACCCGTTCTTCGATGGTGCGCTCCAGGCCGATCACTTTGCGGGCTACGTCCTGAGCCAGTTGCCATTTCCACGTCAGCGCACTGGCCATCTGGCGGATCTCCAAGTGGTCGAAGGGCTTTTTCAGGATCAGCAACTGGTCGTTGTACTTCAGCCGTGCCTCGATGGCCTCGAAGGAATAGTCGGAATACGCCGTACACAGCGCGATCTGCAGGTTGGGGTCGACGTTCCACAGCTGTTCGATGGTTTGCAGGCCATCCCAGCCGGGCGGCATGCGCATATCGATAAACACCATGGCATAGGGGGCGTTGGCGGCCAGGGCCTGGCTCACCAGTGCCAGTGCTTCCTGACCCTGGTAGGCCGAATCCAGCTCGAACACCTGGCGGGGAGCCGCGGGGGTGCCGAACAGGGTTTCCTCAAGGCTATCCAGAGACGGCTCGGCGTGGGTGTCGGCGCACAGGATCTTGCGGAAATCCTCGTGGATCGACGCAGTATCGTCAACGATCAGAATGCGGCGGTTGGCCCGAGTTGAGTCTGCATTCCGCGCTGGCAAAAGGCTCGACGGCATAACGATTCCTTCCCTGGTTTCACTTCTTGGGGGGGCCGACTACTGTGACAGCATAGCCGAGCTACCTTGAAATTGATGGCCAGTTGGCGTCAAATCGACCCCGCGCCTCGGGCGAGGGAAAGTGGCTTGGCACGACGGTTCAATTTAGCTCAATTCCGTTTAATTTGAAGGCGCGTAGGCATGGATGAACAACTGGCGACGAAACCCACGATTTTGTTGGTCGACGATGAAGAGTCGATCCTAAACAGCCTGCGCCGCCTGCTGCGCGGCCAGCCTTTCGACGTGGTGCTGGCGGGCAGCGGCGCCCAGGCCCTGGACATCATGGCCGCCCAACCCATCGACCTGGTGATGAGCGACGCGCGTATGCCGGGGATGGACGGCGCGCAGTTACTGGCCGAGGTCCATCGACTGTACCCCGGCACCAGCCGCATCCTGCTCACCGGTTACGCCGACCTGCCGACGATCGTCAAGGCGATCAACGAAGGGCAGATCCACCGCTACATCAGCAAGCCCTGGAACGACGAAGAACTGCAGCTGGTCTTGCGCCAGACCCTGGAGCATCAGCGCCTGGAACGTCTGACCCAGGTTCAGAACGAGCAGCTCAAGCAATTGAACGCCACCCTGGAAAAACGCGTGGCGGCGCGCACCAGCGAGTTGCAGCAGACCGCCGATATGCTCGACCTGGCCTACGACGAGCTCAAGCGCAGCTACGTGACCGGCACCGAAGTGTTTTCGCTGCTGGCCAACCTGCGCTTGCCCAAGAGCAAGCAAACCAACCGCGCGCTGATCGAACTGGTGCGCGTGTATTGCGCAGCGCAGAGCATCGATGAGTCCAGTGCCCGCGATCTGGCCATGGCGGCCGCGCTGTACAACATCGGCAAGCTGAGCTGGACCGACAGCATGTTGATGGAACCGGCGGACAAGCTGCACAGCACCGACCGTGAGCGCTATCGCGGTTATCCGACCCAGAGCGAATCGCTGTTGATGACCCTGGAACCGATGAAAGATGCCGCGCGGATCATCCGTCATCATCAGGAGCGCTGGGACGGCAGCGGCTTTCCCGATCACCTCAAGGGTGACGCGATTCCCTTCGGTTCGCGCCTGCTGAAACTGGCGGTGGACTTTATCGAACTGCAAAAAGGCCTGATCCTGGAGCGGCAGATGAACAGCGACGAAGCGCTGTTGTTCATCCGCAAATACGCCGGGCGTCTGTATGATCCAGAGTTGATCGAGGGCTTTGTGCAGGCCTGCGCCACCTTCCTCAGCGACGTGACCCTGGGCGACCCGACCGTCAAGGTGCTGACCACCCGGGAACTGCAGGACGGTATGATCCTGGCGCGCAACCTCAACGCCGACAACGGCATGCTGCTGCTTAACGCTGGCAAGGTGCTGAACTTACCACTGGTGGACAAGCTGATTGCGTTCGAGGCGATGGAGGGGGCCAAGTACAGCGTCTTTATCAAGGAACCGGACGAGGCGTGAGCCTTGGGCGGTGATTTTCACTGATTTGAATGCAAGGTTTTTATCGTATGTCCACCACTATCCGCATCGCCGCCGCCCTCCTGATCGGCGACGACGGCCAGACCCTGCTGGTGCGCAAGCGCGGCACCCAGGCTTTTATGCAACCGGGCGGCAAGATCGACGCCGGCGAGCAACCCGCCGAAGCATTGGCCCGTGAGCTGTTCGAGGAACTGAACCTGCGTATCGACCCTGAAGCGGCGGCCTACTTGGGCCACTTCTCGGCCCCGGCGGCTAACGAGCCGGGTTGCACCGTGGAAGCCGAGCTGTTCCAGGTCAACATCGACGTACCCGTGGCCCCCGCCGCCGAGATCGAGGAAGTGCGCTGGATCGACCCGGCCGGTGACGGCGGCCTGGTCCTGGCGCCCCTGACCCGTGACCTGATCCTGCCGTTCTATCGCTCGTCCCTGGCCACACCGGCCTGACGCCCATGCTGATCCGTGCGCTGGGGGCCGAGGATGCCGAGGCTTATCGGGCCTTGATGTTGGAGGCTTACGACACCTACCCCCAGGCATTCACCTCCAGCGTGGCCGAACGCGCCGCCATGCCCTTGAGCTGGTGGCAAAAGCGCCTCGACAACCCGCTTGATCGCCTGCTGGGCGGTTTTGATGGCGAGCGATTGGCCGGGATTGTCGGCCTGGCCTTAGAACCCCGGGAAAAAGCGCGGCACAAGGTCACGTTGTTCGGCATGTACGTGACCACGCCGTCCCAGCAACAGGGGCTGGGCCGCCGGCTGGTGGAAGCGGCGCTGGCCGAAGCACGGCGGCACCCGCGCCTTAAAGTCATCCAACTCACCGTAACCGCCGGCAACATCGCAGCGTTCACGCTGTACCGACGCTGCGGCTTTATCCAATACGGCCTGGAACCGCTGGCGGTGCGAGTGGGCGAGGACTACTTCGACAAGATCCACATGTGGCGCGAACTCAGGGTTAACTGAGGCCAGCTTGGGAGGGGGCAAGCCCCTCCCGCATTTTTAGCCGGTTCTTTCAGTTAGTACTGAGGAGGGCATGTGGATTGGCATGCCGCAAACTGCGCGGTGGTGCGCCATGTGATCCAGCCCAGGCAATGACTATCAACGGTGGGAGGGGGCTTGCCCCCGATGCTCATAGGCATCTACACAAATCCTGACGGCTGGCCAGTAACGCTGTGTCGGCAGACCCGCCCCATCAGCGCACCGCACTCACCCCGTCCAGCGTGGAAAACGACGTGTCCTTGGCCGTCAGCAGGAAGTCGCGCATATACGGCGCATCCAACATGTCGGCGCGAATGCCGGCGTACAACGTCGCGAACAACCCTTTCTCACCCAGGCGCTTGGCCTTTACGTAGCCGCGCGAGCTGTATTCATGCAGCGCCCAATGGGGCATGCCGCACACGCCACGGCCGCTGGCCACCAGTTGCATCATCATCACTGTTAGCTCCGAGGTACGCACCTGGGCCGGTTCCACGTCGGCCGGTTCCAGAAAGCGCGTGAAGATGTCCAGGCGGTCGCGTTCCACCGGGTAGGTGATCAGGGTTTCGCTGAGCAAGTCTTCCGGCACGATATACGACTTGTTCGCCAGCGCATGCTGGTTGGCCACGGCCAGCATCGCCTCGTAGGTGAACAACGGTACATAGGTGATGCCCGGCAGCTCCAGCGGGTCGGAGGTCACCACCAGGTCCAGGTCGCCACGGGCCAGGGCCGGCAGCGGGGCGAAGGCAAAACCGGAGGCCAAATCCAGCTCGACTTCCGGCCAGGCGTCGCGGAACTGGTCGATGGTCGGCATCAGCCATTGGAAGCAACTGTGGCATTCGATCGCCATGTGCAAGCGCCCGGCGGTGCCCCCGGCCAGGCGCGCGATATCGCGCTCGGCGCCGCGCAGCAAGGGCAGGGTGGCATCAGCCAATTGCAGCAGGCGTAGGCCGGCGCTGGTGAAGCGCAGCGGTTTGGTCTTGCGCACGAACAGCGGCATGCCCAGGCGTTCCTCCAGCTCCTTGAACTGGTGGGACAGCGCCGATTGCGTCAGATGCAGGCGCTCGGCGGCTTCCACCAGGCTGTCGGCTTCGCGCAGGGCGTGCAGGGTCTTTAAGTGACGGATTTCGAGCACGGGCTCTCCATGAGGGTAATTTGTGTTGAAGTGCGATGGCGTGAGTTTGGCTCATGTTGCAAAGCATGTCGACTATGACCGCCGGGCACTCTTCATCAAACTGTCATGGAACTGTGGCAGCGCGCTTGAACAAACTTCATCAGACTCGCGCTCTACTGGGGTTCTGCGTTTTGGTGTTTTTCATGCGTGTGTTGTTTTTATTGGCCGCCTTGCTGTTCGGCCTGCCGTCTTTTGCGGCCTCCCGTTGCGATATCAATGTCCCGACCCAAACGGTCGATCTGGATCAGGTGAGCCTTGCCTATCAAAGCATCGGCCGGGCTTCGGACCCGGCCTTGTTGTTGGTGATGGGCCTGGGCGGTCAACTGATCCATTGGCCGGATGAAGTGGTAGTCGCCCTGTGTCAGCAAGGCTTTCGGGTGATCCGCTACGACAACCGTGATGTCGGCCTGTCCACTTGGCGCCAGGCGCCGGCCAGCGCCAACCTGACTTTTGAAGTGCTGCGCTACAAGCTCGGCCTGCCGGTGGCGGCGCCCTACACCCTGACCGATATGGCCGACGACGCCTTGGGCCTGATGGACGCGCTGCAGATCCAGCAATTTCACGTACTCGGCGCCAGCATGGGCGGCATGATCGCCCAGCATCTGGCGGCCATGGCGCCGCAGCGGGTCGAGAGCCTCACCCTGATCATGACCAGCTCCGGCGCCGAAGGGCTGCCGGCGCCGAACGCGGCGCTTGTGCAGTTGTTGTCGCGGCGCAGCGCGCCCAATCGCGAAGTCGCTCTGGAGCAACAGGCCGATCTGCTGGCGGCACTGGGCAGCCCAAATATCAAGGACGATCGCCAGGCTCTGCTGCACCAGGCGGCGCTGTCCTATGATCGCGCGTTCAACCCCGAAGGCGTGAAGCGCCAGATCATGGCGATCCTCGCCGAACCCAGCCGCGTGCCCTTGCTCAACCAACTGCGCGTGCCGACGCTGGTGGTCCACGGCACCGCCGACCCGTTGCTGCCGGTGATGCACGGCGTGCACCTGGCGGCGCATATCCAGGGTAGCCAGTTGAAGCTGATCCCAGGCATGGCCCACCGGTTTCAGGAAGCGTTCAAGGCGCCGCTGCTGACGGCGGTGTTGCCGTACCTGCAAGCCCATCGCGAGGATGCCGCGCACTGGGCACGCATCGAGCCCGCGGCGCCTTCGAAGGTGTTGTGACATTGGTGTATGGTGCAACCTTTATGGCGCATATGGCCTGCGAGGTTGCCTAGCATGAGTACTCCCCTGAAAATCGATTTCGTCAGCGACGTGTCTTGCCCCTGGTGCATCATCGGCCTGCGCGGCCTGACCGATGCCCTGGACCAACTGGGCGCCGAGGTACAGGCCGAGATCCACTTCCAGCCGTTCGAACTCAACCCGAACATGCCCGCCGAAGGGCAGAACATCGTCGAACACATCACCGAGAAATACGGCTCCAGCGCCGAAGAGTCCCAGGCCAACCGCGCGCGCATCCGTGATCTGGGCGCGGCGTTGGGCTTTGCCTTTCGCACCGACGGCCAGAGCCGCATCTACAACACTTTCGATGCGCATCGCCTGCTGCATTGGGCCGGCCTTGAAGGCTTGCAGTACAACCTTAAGGAAGCCTTGTTCAAGGCCTACTTCACCGACCAGCAGAACCCCTCCGACCACGCCACCCTGGCGATCATCGCCGAAAGCGTCGGCCTGGATATCCAGCGCGCGGCCCAGATCCTCGCCAGCGACGAATACGCCGCCGACGTACGCGAGCAAGAGCAACTGTGGATTTCCCGGGGCGTGAGTTCGGTGCCCACCATCGTGTTCAACGACCAATACGCCGTGAGCGGTGGCCAACCGGCCGAAGCCTTTGTGGGCGCGATTCGCCAGATCATCAACGAAGCCAAAAACTAGAGCCCCCTCTCCAAAGGTGGGAGGGGCGCTGCGACGATTCGATGGCTGAGTGTCAGTCAGCGCTTGTAGCGCTCCAACCACCTATCGAGGGCAAGCCCTCTCCCACAGGGTATGGCAGTGTGCGTGGAGTAAGTGCTGGCCCGCGCCTTGCATTGACCCCCTAAAGCCTTAGGGGAACACTGCCTTGAATATTCTCGATCTTGACCACAGCCTCACTGCACAGGCGCCGATTGCCCGGCGGTTGGCCAGCGGCCAGGCCACGCGTATCGACTTGCTGGACCTGGGCCCCAAACTGCGGCTGTGGTCCACCGCAAACACCTGGAAGCGCTTCGTCGAACGTCTGGCCCAGCGACCTCGGCCCACCGACGCGCGACCGGAAATCCTGTTTATCGGCTCCGGCGATTATCACCACCTCACCCCGGCGTTCCTGGCCGATTTGAAAGAGCCGGTCAGCCTGATCCACTTTGACAATCACCCCGACTGGGTGCGCTTTGCGCCCAAGCGTCACTGCGGCTCGTGGGTCAACCGTGCGCTGAAAATGCCGGCGATCAAACGCATCGTCACCCTGGGCCCATGCAGTGACGACCTGCATAACCCGCAACTGCGCGGCGGTAACCTGGGGGCCCTCAGGCGCGGGCAGTTACAGCTGTTTCCCTGGCAGCATGCGCCGTCGAAAGTGTGGGGGCGGATCGGCGATGGCGCTGGGCATCAGCAGCGTGAAGACCAGCTGTATTGGCGCAACCTGGCAGAGCTGGATTGGACCGCATTTCTTGAGGAGATGATCAGCAGCCTGCCCACCGAAGCGGTGTGGATCACCGTTGATAAAGACGTGCTGGCCAGCGAAGACGCGGCCACCAACTGGGACCAGGGCGGCATGCGCCTGACGCACTTGCTCCAGGCCCTGCGCGCCTTGGCCGCGCGCAAACGCATTATCGGCATCGACGTGTGCGGCGAGTTTGCCACGCCAGCGTTCAGCAACGCGTTCAAGCGCTGGGAGGCCAAATCCGATCAACCCCCCGCCGAGCGCTGGAGCCCTGAGGACTTGCAGCGCAATGCCGCGACCAATCAAGCCCTGATCGAACTGTTTGAGGAGTTGTTCCCGTGACCCTGACCGTAGTGGTGCTGGTGGCGTTTTCCATCGTGCTCGATGTGATCGGCCAGCTGTGTTTCAAGATGGGCCTGGACCGTTTGCCGGAGCTGGAGGGCGGCTTTCGCTTGAATGCGTTCTGGGGGCAGGTGTTCAATGCGCCGTTGTTGTGGGCGGGAATCGGTGCCTATGTGATCGAGTTTTTCGTCTGGCTCGAAGCCTTATCCCGCGCGCCGCTGAGCTTGCTGTTTCCGGCGGCGGCGCTGGCGTATTGCGGGGTGGTGCTGGTCGGCAAACTGGTGCTGGGGGAAACCGTCAGCCGCCGGCGCTGGCTGGGAACCTTGGTGATCACGTTAGGGGTGATGCTGGTGGCGATTGGAGGAGGGCAGGCATGAGTACGCAGAACGTCAATGCCGGTTGGCTGCACGAACGCTTGGGTACGGTGGTGCTGTGGGCCCTGCTGATCTGCACCGAGAGCGCCGGCCAGCTGTTTACCAAGATCGCCGGCGATCAGCTGGGGCAGATGGATTTCAATTGGCAGTGGCTGGTGGAAGTCGCGCATAACCCTGGCATTCTGGCGGCGATTGCCTGCTACATCGGCGCGTTTTTCGTGTGGATGCTGATCCTGCGGCGCAGCAGTTTGTCCCTGGCCTTTCCCCTGAGTTCGCTGGTGTTCGTGGTGGTGCTGTTGGGGTCGTGGCTGGGGCTGGGGGAACATATCAGCCTGCTGCACTGGGTGGGGGTTGCAGTGATCATTGGCGGTATCGCCTTGCTGGCCGAAGGCGAAGAGAACTGATGGTAGAGGGGCTTGGCCCCCCCGATGTTCATGGGGGGAGGGGCAAGCCCCTCCCACGATGAATCAGTTGAACTTGTAGCTGATCGCCGTCTGCACCTGCCCCTGGTTCACATCGCCAGTCTGCTTGACGATGCTGCTGTTCGCCGCCGAACCCACCAAGTGCACCCAGCTGGCGCTGGTCAACAGGGACCAGTGGGGCGTCAGGGGGAATTCGAAACTCTGGGTCAGCGTCACATTCTGGAAGCCGCCGCTGGCGCTGTACGGGCGATACCCGGTGGCGGCGGCCTCGTGGTCGTCCACGCCGAAAAACGTGTTGGTCTGCCGTGCGTCGGCGAAATGCGCCACCAGGCCGCTGCTGCCGATGATTCCGCCGCCCAGCGGGTAGCCCAGTTCGCCACCCAGTTTGCCCAACGTGCCGCTCTGGGCGTGGCCGCCGCCGACGGCCTGGCCCAGCTGGGCGTAGACCCGCCAGAAATCAGCCGGTGCGTACTGCACGAAACCACCAATCTCAGCCATGTCCGACACATTGCGCAGGCCCTGTAGCGAGCCGTTGGAAGTACGTCCTTGCAGGTAATTGATATACGGCCCTGCGCTGAAACCGTGGGTGTTCAACACGCTCCAGGTCAGGCCGTCGTCGGTGCTCAGGCTGACATTGCCCCAGTCCAGGTCCACATAGGGTACGGGCCGGGTTTCGTAGCGGCTGCCGGTCGGGTCGTGGGGCTGGTAGCTCAGGCCGGCGCCGACTTCACCGCTGATGCCGTCGGCCAACGCGGCATTGGAGACACTCCACAGGCCAAGTAAACCGGCGAATGCCGCGCGGGTGATCCTCAACATGGTCACTGTTCCTTGATTGAATACCCGCGCATGAACGCGCAAAGCATGGCGGCCGTGCAAGCACTCATCTTGTTTGTAGCAAGCTACAAAAATTGTAGCTTCCACGACACTTATCACCTACGTACCCCGAGCAAAGCCCCGGCCCCACGGGGTGATGGCCAGTTGGCACAGTCTCTGCTCTACCCCTGGTGCAAGCGCATGCAGCGCGCCCTCTTCAAGGTAAACGCAGATGATTGACTGGCATATCGTGTGTGACTTCGACGGGACCATCACGCCCACCGATGTCATCGACAACGTCCTCCAACGCTTCGCCGGCCCCGAGTGGGAAACCATCGAGCAGCAATGGCTGGACGGGCATATCGGTTCACGCGAATGCCTGAGCCGCCAACTGGCGCTGATCAAAGCCACGCCCAGCGAGCTGCTGGCGTACTTCGACAGCGTCGAGATCGACCCGGACTTTCCGGACTTCGTCGATCACGTCCTCGGCCTGGGGGCGAGCCTGGAAGTGGTCAGCGACGGCATTGAGCAAGGCATCGCGCGGATTTTGTCGCGCAACTACGTGACCTTGCTGCCGATCCTCGCCAACCGCCTGCGCCAGGTCGACCAGAACAGCTGGCGCATCGACTTTCCGTATTCCAGCGATGCCTGCCGCGCTGCATCCGGTAACTGCAAGTGCAAATCCACGCCAGGCAACAAGCGGGTGCTGGTGATCGGCGACGGCAAGTCCGACATGTGCGTGGCGTCCACCGCCGACTTCGTGTTCGCCAAGGGCAGCCTCGCCGAGTACTGCACCGCCAACGCCATCCCCCACGCGCGCTTCGACACCTTCGCCGAAGTGACCGCATTGCTGGCGCGGCTCCCGCAGAGCCTTGCCGCCAACGCCACCTCCTTTGCTACCGACTCTCAGGAACTCTTCCATCATGTCTGATATCCGCATCGCTACCGCCGAAGACCAGGTGCTTCTGGATAAAGAAGCCAAGTACTGCTCCTACGGGGACACCGTCCACTACATCGAGCCGCCGCGCATTTTCAGCCGCTGCGAAGGCTCCTACGTGTGGGACACCGAAGACCAGGCCTACCTCGACCTGCAAATGTGGTACTCGGCGGTCAACTTCGGTTATGCCAACCCACGCCTGAACAACGCGCTGAAACAGCAGATCGATACCCTGCCGCAGATCGCCAGCCAGTACCTGCACAAGGGCAAGATCGAGCTGTCGGAAATGATCGCGGTGGACGCCAAGAACAAGTTCGGTCGCGACGGTCGCGTGCACTTCAACGTCGGCGGTTCGCAATCGATTGAAGACTCCCTGAAGGTGGTGCGTAACGCTACCAACGGCAAGAGTTTGATGTTCGCCTTCGAAGGCGGTTACCACGGGCGCACCCTCGGTGCTTCGTCGATCACTTCCAGCTACCGCTACCGTCGCCGCTACGGCCACTTTGGCGAGCGCGCGCAGTTCATCCCGTTTCCGTACCACTTCCGTGGGCCCAAGGGCATGACCAAGGAAGAATATGGCAGCCACTGCGTGCAGCAATTCGCGCGGCTGTTCGAGACCGAATACAACGGCGTGTGGGACCCGAAAGTCGGCCAGAGCGAATACGCTGCGTTCTACGTCGAGCCGATCCAGGGCACCGGCGGTTACGTGATCCCGCCGATGAACTTCTATCGCGAACTCAAGCAAGTGCTGGATCAGCACGGCATTCTGCTGGTTTCCGATGAAATCCAGATGGGCTTCTACCGCACCGGCAAGCTGTGGTCGATCGAGCACTTCGACGTGCAGCCCGATGTGATCGTGTTCGGCAAGGCGCTGACCAACGGCCTCAACCCCCTGGGTGGTATCTGGGCTCGCGAAGAGTTGATCAACCCGAAGATCTTCCCGCCAGGCTCGACCCACTCCACCTTCGCCTCCAACCCGCTGGGCACGGCGGTGGGCCTGGAAATGTTCAAGATGACCAACGAAGTCGACTACGGCGCGATGGTGATGGCCAAGGGCAAGTTCTTCCTTGAAGGTTTGCAGGATTTGCAGAAGCGTTTCCCGATCATCGGTGACGTGGACGGCCTGGGCCTGGCCCTGCGCTGCGAAATCTGCGGCCCGGACGGTTTCACCCCGGACAAGGCAACCCTGGACTACATGGTCGAGGAAGGCATGAAGGGCGATATGGTGGTCGACGGGCAGAAACTCGGCCTGATCCTCGACGTGGGCGGTTACTACAAAAACGTGATCACCCTGGCGCCGTCCCTGGAGATCAGCTACCCGGAAATCGAACTGGGCCTCAAGCTGCTGGAACAACTGCTGGTACGGGCGACCAACCGGTGAACAGTCACGGGTTCGACCTCGGTGAAGGTGATGCCGGTTTCGTGCTCGGCAACGGTCCGGTCGGGGTCCTGTTGATCCACGGCCTGACCGGCACCCCGAACGAATTGCGCCAGGTCGCCAAGGGCCTGGCCAAGGACGGTACGTGCACGGTGTACGTGCCGACCCTGGCCGGGCACTGCGGCGGCAACAGCGACTTGCAGGCCACCGGCTGGCGCGACTGGTACGAAGGCGTGCGCAAGACCTTCGTGCAGGTGCGCCAGCGGCATGGGCAAGTGTTCGTCGGTGGCTTGTCCATGGGCGCGGTGATGTCGATGTACCTGGCTTCGGAGCATCCGGGCCAGGTCGCCGGGCTGCTGATGTATTCCACCACCCTTAAGTACGACGGCTGGAGCATCAGCAAAATGGCGTTCATCACGCCGTTGCTGATCCGCATTCCGTTCGGCGTGCGCCTGTTCCGTTTTACTGAAAAGCCGCCCTACGGCATCAAGAACCAACGGTTACGGGCAATCGTCGAGCGGCAGATGAAGGAGGGTGAAAGCAGCGAGGCGGGGTTATTGACCATGGAAGGGGTGACGGTGCGCGAGTTGCACTGGATGAACGCCGTGGTGAAGAAACGCATGCCGTCGATCAACGTCCCGGCGCTGGTGCTGCATTCGATCGAAGACGATATCACCAGCCGCTGGAACGCCGACTACGTCGAACGCCACCTCGGCGGGCCGGTGACCAAGATCCTGCTGGACGACTGCTACCACATGATCACCGTCGACCTGCAATACCGGCGGGTGATCGAACTGAGCGCCGCTTTTATCCGCGAACGGGCGAACGATGATGTGTTGGCGTGTTGTGGTTAATGCGACTGTTGTGCTGAGCGGGCTGTGCGCCAAGCAAGCTCTTGGTGGTGAGCAGGTCAAGCCTGCTCACCGCGCGACCTGACCCAACTAGATCCTCAGCCAAAAAAGGGGAACACGTGATCACCACCCAAGCCTTTGCAACCATCCGGGCGCTCCAGCGCAGTGCCTGGAACGATTGTTTTCCCGGTGCGCTGGAGGACTGGGATTATTACGTCGCCGTGGAAAACGCCGCCATCGAGGATTTTCAATGGCGCTACCTGGCCGTGTACGACAATGGAACGCTGGTGGCCGTGGCGCCGGCCTTTATCACCCATTACCGCCTCGACACCACTGTGTCCGGTGTCGGCAAGCGCTTGACCACGCGCTTGCAACGCGTGTGGCCCGGGGCTTTGCAGTTGGGGTTGTATGCAGTGGGCTCGCCGGTGGCCGAGCGCTGCGACGTCGGGTTTGCCAGTGACGTGCCGGCCGCGCGCCGACCGCTGTTGCTCAAGCACCTGTTGCACGCCGCGCGACAGGACGCCGATGAACTCGGCATCGGCCTGCTGGCGGTCAAGGATGCCCCCAGCCATGACCCGCACTGGCGCGAAAGTTGCCGCGCCGCCGGTTTCCAGAGCATGCCGAGCCTGCCCACCGGCGTGCTGCCGCTGCCCTATGGCTCGGTGGACGCCTACCTCGGCTCGCTGGGCAAATCCACGCGCAAGGACCTGCGCCGCAAGCTGCGCGCGCCGGGGCCGCGGGTCGAGTGGCGGGACAATATCGATGATGTGCTGCCCGAGGTCATGAGGCTGTACGAAGCCACGCTTACCCGCGCCGAATTGCAGTTCGAACGCTTGCCCGCCGGCTATTTCACCGGCGTGCTCGAACGCCTCGAAGGGCGCGCGGTGTGTGTGCTGTACTGGGTGGACGAGCAACTGGTGGCGTTCAACCTTATGCTCAGGGACGAACATCGGCTGGTGGACAAGTTCTTCGGGCATGACGTCGCCTTCACCCGCGACCACAACCTGTACTTTCGCAGTTGGCTGACCAATGTCGACTACTGTATTCAACACAAAATTGCAGCGTACGAGTGCGGGCAGGCCGGGTATGCCAGTAAGCTGCGCCTGGGCTGCGAGTTCCAGGGCAACCAGGTGTTCTTCCGACACCGCAACCGCCTGGTCAACGGCCTGCTCGCGCTGGTAAAACTGTTTATTCGACCGGATCGTTCCGACCCTGCCATGGCTGCCGCAATAAGCGAAACCCGATGATCACCAAGACCCGCCAGAAAGCCCGTCCGTTTGCCATTTCGCGCTGGAGTGTCCAGCGCAAGCTGGTGCTGGCGTTCTGGTTGGTTAGCGTGATCCCCACCATGATTGCGGCGGAATTGGCCGCCACCACGCTGTCGGAAATTTTCGACAGCAACGTGCGCATCTGGCTGCAGGAGTCGACCAAGATCGTCAAGGACGAGATCGGCGATATCCTTCACGACAACGCGCGCATGGCCAAACTGTTCTTGCGCTACACCAGTGCGCCAGAGAGCAGGCAAGCCGCCAAGCATGATCGTCTGACCGCGGACATAGCCGATGCCACCGACATCGATGTGGTCGCGCTGATCCGCGTGAGTGACAACAAACCGGTGTTCAGCACCGCCGCCGACGACATCGTCAAACAGATCAGCCTGGCCCGGAACACCGTATTGCAGACCGTGCAGGTGGGCGGTGTGTCCACCGGCATCGTGGTCTCCACCTTCGAGACCACCCAGGAGGGCGTCGACTATGTGCTGTTGGTCGGCACCTACCTGGACAGCAGCTTCCTCACCAGCGTGGCCGATGTGCATTCCCTCGATCTGCGCCTGTACCTGGCCAACCCGGACGGCTTCTCGGAAATTTTTTCGACCCAACGCTTCGAGGATCACCCCTCGCGCATCCCCAAGGACGTCGAAACCGCGATGCGCAGCACGCGCCAACCCAGCGAGCAGTTCACCCACAACTACAGCGGCCTGTACTGGCCAATCTTCAACGACGCCGGCGAGTTGCAAGGCGTGATTTTCAGCGGGTTGCTGCGCCACACCAGCCTGGTGGGGCTGGTCAACCAGAGCAACTTGTTCGTGCTGATCTTTGTGCTCAGCTCGGCATTGTCCCTGGCGGCCGGGTTGCTGGTGTCGCGACGCCTGACCAAGCCGCTGCGGGATCTGTCCCAGGGCGTCAGCGCGGTGATCTCAGGCGATTATGCGCACCGCGTCGAGGTCAGCGGCGGCGACGAATTGGCCCAGTTGAGCAGCACCTTCAACCACATGACCGAGCGCTTGGGCGAATTGCACCAGCTCGAAGCCCAATTGCGGCGCCGCGACCGCCTGCATGCCCTGGGCGAAGTCGCCATGGGCCTGGCCCACGAGATCCGCAACCCGTTGGGCATCATCAAGACCGCCACCCAGTTGCTGCACCGCCGCGCCGACCTGCCGGACGCCGACAAGCGCCACCTCGAATACGTGATCAGTGAAGTCAGCCGCATCAATGACCTGATCACCGAGTTCCTCGACTTTGCCAAGCCCAACCCGCCACTGCGCGTGGTGCAACCGGCGCGTGCACTGGTGGAAGAAATCCTCGGCTTCTGCGCGCCGGAACTGGCCACCCATAACATCGATGCGCAGATCGACGACCAGGCCCCGGGGGCGACTCTGTATGCCGATGCCCGCCAACTCAAACAGGCGTGCCTCAACCTGATCATCAACGCTATCGACGCCATGCCCGACGGCGGGCGTTTGACCTTGGGCATTCGCAGCGTGGGCGACAACACCGTCATCAGCATTGCCGACAGCGGCCAAGGTATTCCCGCCGAGATGATCGAGCGTATCTTCACGCCGTTTGTCACCACCAAGGCTTCGGGCACTGGGCTGGGGCTGGCCAAGGTCTATTCGATCATGGAAAGTCACGACGGCAGCATCGAATGCGCCAGTGAGAAAGAGGCCGGCGCCACCTTCAGCCTGTACATTCCGGCGCGGGGCGAAGACGACGAGGACAGTCATGACGCATAACGTATTAGTAGTCGACGATGAGCCCAAGCTGTGTGATTTGCTCGCCTCGGCCCTGGGCCAGAACGGCATTCAGGTGTTCACCGCCGGCAACGGCCTGCACGCGCTCAAGGTGTTGGAGCAGGAAGACATCGACCTGGTGATCAGTGACTGGCGCATGCCGGGCATGGACGGTGCGGCGCTGCTGGCGGAAATCAAAACGCGCTACCCTCAGGTGCCGGTGATCGTGATGACTGCCTACAGCACAGTGAAAAACGCTGTGCAGTCGATGCGTAACGGCGCCTATGACTACATCGCCAAGCCGTTCGATATCGACGAACTCGATATCACCGTGGCCAAAGCCCTGCAGTTTCGCGACATCCTGCGCGACAACGCACGCCTGCGCGCCGAGTTGGATGAGCACGCGCAGTTCGACAGCCTGGTGGGCGACAGCCCGGCGTTTCGCAAGGTGCTCCAGGCGGTAGATTCGGTGCGCGACAGCAGCGCCACCATCCTGCTGACTGGCGAGAGTGGTACCGGCAAGGAAATGGTCGCGCGCGCCATCCACAAGCACGGCAGCCGCGCCGACAAACCCTTCGTGGCGGTCAACTGCGCGGCGATTCCCGAAGGCTTGTTGGAAAGCGAGATGTTTGGCCATCGCAAGGGCGCGTTCACCGGCGCGGTGTCGGACCGGGTCGGGCGTTTCCAACAGGCCGACAAGGGCACGTTGTTTCTCGATGAAGTAGGCGATATGCCCCTGGCCTTGCAGGCCAAGATCCTGCGCGCCTTGCAGGAGCGGGTGATCGAGCCGGTGGGCGACCCGCGCGAGCGCAAGGTGGACGTGCGAGTGATCGCCGCCACCAATAAAAACCTGCTGGACGCAGTGGCCAATAAAGAGTTTCGCGAAGACCTGTATTACCGCCTCAATGTGTTCCCGATCCCGCTGCCGGCCCTGCGCGAGCGGGTGGAAGACATCGCGCCCCTGGCCCGGCATTTCGCCCAGACCCTGAGCGCCACCGCCGGCAAACGCATCACCGGTTTCAGCCCAGAGGCCTTGCAGGCCATGGCGGCCTATCACTGGCCGGGCAATATCCGCGAACTGCAAAACTGCGTGGAGCGCGCGACCATCGTGGCAGCCACGCCTGTGATCGAAGACATCGATTTGCCAGGCTATCTGTTTGCTTCCAAGCCCAGCGAGGGCGGCGTGGCGACGATTCTCAGCGACGGCCCCGGCATTCCCCAGGACTTGGATGCGGCGCTGGCCGAGGTCGAGAAAGCCTACATCCTGGCGGCGTTACAGGAGAGCAACGGCGTACAGGCCGCGGCGGCGGCGAAGATCGGGATTTCCGAGCGCAGCTTCTGGTATCGCCTGAAGAAGCTGGGCATCCAGGTCGACAAAATAGTCCGCTGACTCAACCGGGATAAAACTGTGGGAGGGGGCTTGCCCTAATGCCAGTCAGTTAGGGATTCAGTTGATCCAGCCCAGTCAATGACTTTCAAAGGTGGGAGGGGGCTTGCCCCCGATTGCAGTGGCCCAGTTACAGATGAGCTGCCTGTCACACAGCTATCGGGGGCAAGCCCCCTCCCACAGTTTTTGACCGGGTCCGGTCAGGCATGGATGCGTACCCAGATACTCACTAGGATTGTGGCGGCCATCAGCCAAGCCAGCGCCGCCACGGCTAAAGAGGCCTCCAGGCGCATTCGGTCCACCATCACATACAACGCAGCCAGGTACACGAAGTACGGAATGATCGACCACATGCCGAACAGGATGGTGGTTTTCAAGTCTTCCACCGAGCGGCCTTTGCCGACGATGTAGTGGGCGATCAGCGCAAAGGTCGGGAACAGCGGCACCAGCCCGGCGATGTAGTAGTTCTTGGTCTTGGCCAGCGCGGCGAGTATCAGCACCACCGCCGCGCCCAGGGCGGCCTTCAGAAACAGATCCATCAGTGACTCAACCCATATTTTTTGACTTTGTCGAACAGCGTGGTCTTGGCCATTCCCAGCTCCTGGCTGGCTTGGGTCAGGTTGCCGCCGCTGCGTTGCAGGGCGTCCATCAGCAAATTGCGCTCAAAGGCTTCCACCGCCTCGGTAAAGGCCAACCCCTGGCCGCCGCTGCTGGCGCCGCTTTTCTTGAATGCGGGCAGGCCGAGTGCGAAGCGTTCGGCGACGTTGCGCAGTTCGCGGACGTTGCCGGGCCAGTCGTGGCTCATCAGGCTCGATAGGGTCTGGTTGTCCAGCTCCGGCGCGGTGCGGTCGAAGCGCAGCGACGACTGCTGCAGGAAATGTTCGAACAATTGCAGGATGTCTTCGCGGCGCTCGCGCAGTGGCGGCAACTCCAGGGTGACCACGTTGAGGCGGTAATACAGGTCGCTGCGGAACTGACTGGCGCGGCTCAGCTCGTCCAGGTCGGACTTGGTCGCGGCAATCACTCGGCAATCCACCGCCACGCTCTGGTTGGAGCCGAGGCGTTCCAGGGTGCGTTCCTGCAACACCCGCAGCAGTTTGATCTGCAGGTTGATGGGCATGCTTTCCACTTCGTCGAGGAACAGCGTGCCTTCATGGGCGTGTTCGATCTTGCCGATACGCCGCTTGCCGGCGCCAGTGAAGGCGTTGGCTTCGTGGCCGAAAATCTCGCTTTCAAACAGGTTTTCCGGCAAGCCGCCGCAGTTCAGGGCGACGAACTGGTGGGCATGGCGCCGGCTGAAATCATGCAGGCAGCGGGCGACCAGTTCCTTGCCGGTGCCGGTTTCACCTTCGATCAACACATTGGCTGAGGTGTCGGCGACATTGGCGATCAATTCGCGCAGGTTCTGCATGGCCGGCGAACGCCCGATGATGCGGCCTTCCAGAGAGTCGCGTTCGGCCAGTTGACGGCGCAGCGCCCAGACTTCCCGCGCCAGCCCGCGCTGCTCCAGGGCGCGCCGGGCGACGTCCACCAAGCGTTCGGGGGAGAAGGGTTTTTCCATGAAGTCATAGGCGCCGTTGCGCATCGCCCCGACGGCCATGGAAATATCGCCGTGCCCGGTGATCAGCACCACCGGCAGGCTTTTATCCAGGGCTTTGAGGCGGGTGAGCAGCTCCAGGCCGTCGATGCCCGGCAGGCGGATATCGCTGATGACAATGCCGGCGAAGTTCTCGCCGACGCGCTTCAAGGCTTCCTCGGCGCTGGCCACCCCCACGCTGGTGATGTCTTCCAGCGCCAGGGCCTGCTGGCAACCGAGCAGCACATGGGGGTCGTCTTCGACGATCAGGACGGTGAGGTCGTTGGGGTCTGTATTCATGTCGACTCAGTGGGGTGAGCGCCCGCCAATGGCAGGCTCAGGACAAAGGCCGTACCACCGCTGGGCGGGTGTTCCACGGCGAGGTTGCCGCCGGTGGCCGCCGCCAGGCTGGCCGACAGGGTCAGGCCCAGGCCCAGGCCTTGTTCGCCGGGTTTGGTGGTAAAGAACGGTTCGAACAAATGTTTGCGCGCCTCGGGGTCGATGCCGTGGCCATTGTCGCGCACCTGCAAGCGGTATTTGCCCTCGGCGCTGCTGCCCTCCAGCCACAGTTCGGGCGCCGGTTGGGCCTGCATGGCATCCAGGGCGTTGCCGATCAGGTTGACCAGGATCTGCTCCAGGCGCGTCTGATCGATCTGCAATTGGGTGTCGGTAAAGTCACGGTGCAAGGTCAGTGGCAGGTTGTCCAGACGCGCGCTCAGCACCTGGAGCGCGGCGTCCACGGCCTTGACCAGGCTGGCCTGGCCCTGGTCGTCGCCACGCCGGGCGAACGAGCGCAGGCTGGCGGTGATGCGGCCCATGCGGTCGATCAGTTCGTTGATGGTCTTGAGGTTGGTGCTGGCGGTGTCCAGCGCGCCGCGTTCGAGGAAGCGCACGGTATTGCCGGACAAGGTTCGCAGCGCCGCCAACGGCTGGTTCAATTCATGGGCGATGCTGGTGGACATCTGGCCGATGGCCGCCAGTTTGCCGGCCTGCACCAGTTCATCCTGGGCGCGGCGCAGGGTTTCTTCGGCCTGGCGCCGTTCGCGGATCTGGCCCTTGAGCCGTTCGTTGCTGGCGCGCAGGTCGGCGGTGCGTTCGGCGATCCGCCGCTCCAGTTGGCTGTTGGCTTCCTGCAAGGCTTCCCGCGCGGCGAGGCGGGTGGCGATGACCTTGCGTCGCTCGTTCCAGGCAATCAGCAGGAATGCCACCAGGCCGAAGGCGACCGCCACCAGGATGCCCTGATTGATCGCTGCGCGACGCAGGTCGTTGAGTGGGGTGAGGAGGGTGAAGCTCCAGGGTGTGTCATTGAGCGGGCGCGATTGCGCCAGGTAGCTGACCTCGTGCTCGTCGTTGACCACTTCACTGTTGGCCGGGAAGGTCAGTTTTTCCGTGCCTTCCTTCAAACGCTCGCGTGCCAGGGGCTCCAGCTCGTTCAAGGTGGCCCAGTAGTATTGCAGGCTGTGGGCGAGGCGTTCTTTGACCTCGTCGCTCAGTGGACGCACGGCCTTGAGGCGGCGGGCCGGGTCGCTGGAGAGAATGATGATGCCGTTCTCGTCGCTCACGAACGCTTCGAGGCGCGCACGCTGCCAGCGCTCTTCCAGGGCTTCGAGGCGCACTTTGACCACGGCGACGCCGATGATTTTGCCGTGCTCCTCCAGGCCATGGGCCAGGTAGTAGCCAGGCTCGCCGTTGGTGCTGCCGATGCCGTAGAAACGGCCGGGCTGGCCGCGCACGGCGTTCTGGAAATACGCGCGGAAGGACAGGTCTTCCCCCTGGTAACTGTCGGCATCGCGCCAGTTACTGGTGGCGAGTACGCGGCCAGTGGTGTCCATCACGTAGATGGCTCGGCTGCGGCTGCGTCGGTTCAGGCCTTCGAGGTAATCGTTGACGGCTTTGCGGGTTTCTTGATTCGGGTCGGCCAGCAACGTGGAGACGCTGGTTTCCAGCTCCAGCAGGCTGGGCAGGTAGGTGTATTTGCTGATCTCGCTCTCGACGGTACGGGCATGCAGCTCCAACTGGCGTTCGCCGTTGTCGCTGAGGGTGCGGATGCCATAGTACTCACTGATCCAGAAACCGATGTAACCCAGGCCGATCATCAGGGCGATGATCAACGGCGGCAGGAACAACTGGCGAATCAGGCGAGGTTTCACGGCAAGTGATGGCGGTGCGGCGCGAAATTGGTTGGGGTCGCATTTCATCACAGATGCCTTGGGTCAACCAGAGCTTGCCATGTAGGAGGGAGGCTTGCCCCCGATGACGGTGGCTCAGTACAGATGTACCGACTGACACTCAGCTATCGGGGGCAAGCCCCCTCCCACACTGGCTCGGGTTTAATTGCTTAGTGCTGCAGGATTTTCTCGAGGAACTGCTGCGCGCGCTCGGAGCGGGCGCTGATGTCGCCGAAGAATTCTTCTTTCGGGCAGTCTTCGATGATCTTGCCGGCATCCATGAAGATCACGCGGTCGGCCACTTTACGGGCGAAGCCCATTTCGTGGGTCACGCACATCATGGTCATACCTTCCTGAGCCAGTTGCACCATTACATCCAACACTTCGTTGACCATTTCCGGGTCCAGGGCCGAGGTCGGTTCGTCGAACAGCATGACGATCGGGTCCATGGCCAGGGCGCGGGCAATCGCCACACGTTGCTGCTGACCACCGGAGAGCTGGCCAGGATGCTTGTGGGCGTGTGCCGACAGGCCGACGCGCTCAAGCAATTGCAGGCCTTTCTTGGTGGCTTCTTCCTTACTGCGGCCGAGCACCTTGATCTGCGCGATGGTCAGGTTTTCGGTGATGGTCAGGTGTGGGAACAGCTCGAAGTGCTGGAACACCATGCCCACGCGCGAGCGCAGTTTCGGCAGGTTGGTCTTCGGGTCGGCGATGGAAGTGCCGTCGACCACGATGTCGCCTTTCTGGAACGGTTCCAGCGCGTTCACGCACTTGATCAGGGTGGATTTGCCCGAGCCGGAGGGCCCGCACACCACGATCACTTCGCCTTTTTTAACCTCGGTGCTGCAATCGGTCAGCACCTGGAAGTCGCCATACCACTTGTTGATGTTCTTGATAGAGATCATACGGCAAACCTTTTTTGCAGACGCTTGACCAGCAGCGAGGCGGAAAAGCTGATGATGAAGTAGACGACACCGGCGAAGATCAGGAACTCATTGGAGCGTCCGATGATATCGCCGTTGGAGCGGGCGGAGTTGAGGAAGTCCACCAGGCCCACGGTGTAGACCAGCGACGTATCCTGGAACAGGATGATCGACTGTTGCAGCAGCAACGGGGTCATCTTGCGGAACGCCTGGGGCAGGATGATCAGGCGCATGGTCTGGCCATAGGTCATGCCCATGGCCTGTGCTGCCGCCATCTGGCCCTTGGGGATCGACTGCACGCCGGCCCGCACGATTTCACAGAAGTACGCGGCTTCGAACATCATGAAAGCCACGACGCAGGAAGTGAACGCACCGATCGGGGTGTCTTCGCCGGTGATCCAGCGCAGCACGAACGGCACCGCCAGGTAGAACCAGGTGATCACCAGCAGCAGGGGGATCGAGCGGAAGTAGTTCACATAGGCGCCAGCCAGACGCGACAGCAGTTTGCTGGACGACAGGCGCATCAGCGCGAGAATCGTGCCCAGGGCGATACCGCCGATCACGCCCATGACCATCAGCTTCAAGGTCATGATCATGCCGTTCCACAGCCCAGGCATGGCGGGGATGATACCGCTGAAATCGAGTTCCATTATTTACCCCCCACGGAGATCAGGCCGGGCACTGCGACTTTCTTCTCGACCAGGCGCATCAGCAGCATCAGGCTCATGTTCAGGGTGAAGTAGATCAGCGTGGCCAGGGTGAAGGCTTCGAACAGGTTGGCCGAGAACTCGGCGGTCTGTTTGGTTTGCGCCAGCAGTTCCATCAGGCCGATCAAGGACGCCACGGAGGAGTTCTTGAAGACGTTGAGGAATTCCGAGGTGAGCGGCGGAATGATGATGCGGTAGGCCTGGGGCAGCAGTACGTTCCAGTAGATCTGCGGCAGCTTGAAGCCCATGGCGCGGGCGGCAGCTTCCTGGCCGCGTGGCAGCGCCTGGATACCGGTACGCACTTGTTCGCAGACACGGGCCGCGGTGAACAGGCCCAGGCACACGACAACGCTCAGGTAGGCCGAGGTGGTCGGGTTCAAGTCCTGCTTGTACCAGTCCTGCAGGTTCTGCGGCAGCAGGTCGGGCACCAGGAAGTACCAGATAAACAGCTGCACCAGCAACGGCACGTTACGGAACAGCTCCACGTAACAGGTCGCAATGCCGGATACCAGCCGGTTCGGCACGGTGCGCATGACCCCCAGAATGGAGCCCAGCAGCAAGGCGATGATCCATGCCACGACGGCGATGGCGATGGTCCAGCCCAAGCCGGCGATGTACCAGTCGAGATAAGTCTCGCTGCCCACGCCGGTGGACTTGAAGAACACGCCCCAGTCCCAGTTGTAATTCATTAGGGTCTCCCCCGAAATCGATCGATGTACACGCACCCGCTTGGGGAAAATCCATTCCCGCCTGACGTTGAACGCCAGGCACACGCGATCGGCTCGAAAACCGCCAGGTCGAGTGTTCCAAGTTAAAACCAGCAGGTAGTAACAGACGCCTGAGGGAGGGTTGGCTCCCTCAGGAGATAAGGTTAGTCAGCTTTTAGATCTTTACTTCCGGAGCCGGCTTATCGGTCGGATTCTGGATCAGTTCCTTGACCTTGTCGCTCATCGGGAAGTTGAGGTTCAGGCCTTTAGGTGGAACCGGGCTTTCGAACCACTTGCCGTAGATCTTGTTGATCTCGCCGGACTTGTACAGACCGATGATGGCGTCATCCACGGCTTTTTTGAATGCTGGGTCGTCTTTGCGGACCATGCAGGCGTAGGCTTCGAAAGATTGCGGAGTACCGGTGATTACCCAGTCATCCGGCTTCTTGGCCTTGGCTTCTTCACCGGCCAGCAGGGCGTCGTCCATCATGAACGCTACGGCGCGGCCGCTTTCGAGCATCTGGAAGGATTCGCCATGGTCTTTGGCGGAGATGATGTTCATGCCCATCTGCTTGTCGGCGTTCATCGACTTGATGATGCGCTCGGACGTGGTGCCGGCGGTGGTCACGACGTTCTTGCCTTTCAGGTCGGCGAAGTCGGCATAGCTTGGCTTGCCATCTTTGTCTTTCTTGACCAGCAGACGGGTGCCGATTTCGAAGATGTTGGTGGTGAAAGCGACTTGCTGGGCGCGTTCGGCGTTGTTGGTGGTGGAACCGCACTCGATGTCGACGGTGCCGTTCTGAACCAGCGGAATACGGGTCTGCGAGGTCACCAGGTTGTACCGGGTCTGCAGATCGGGCTTGTTCAGGTCTTTTTTCAGGGCTTCAACGATGGCCAGCTGAATGTCGTGGGAGTAGCCCACAGGTTTGCCCGAGCCATCCGCGATGTAGGAAAACGGAATGGAGCTGTCGCGGTGCCCGAGGGTGATGGTGCCGGAGTCGTTGATTTTCTTCAGTGTGCCGGTGAGTTCGGCGGCAAAGACTGGAGTGCTGATCAGAGCAGCAGCGATAGCTGCGCCCAAAATATGGGGAACGATGCGCATCAATACTTCCTCGACATTTGTTTTTTTTATGAAGCCGGCTAAACGGCTCTCTTGTACAGCGAATGTCCGTGACGGCTCCTGAGGCGTCTCGGCAATCGTCCAAGAGTGTAGAGCATGAGTCGTGCCAGGCTTGAAATAAAAGGTTAACTATTTGATTTAAAAGGTTATTAAGTTTGTGTTACGGGATTTCGCCGGCCTTTTGATCCGGCAAACCGAATAGCGTGGGGTGTTGTGTTCGGAAAACCGAATGCCGTTGGTTGGCCGATCTGTGTATAGGCGGCAAACGCAAAAGCGCCGCGTTTATTCAAAATAAACGCGGCGCTTTCAGGTTTTCACTCCCAGGCTCAAGGCCATTCGGCGGCAGGTCAGGCCGCTTGGAACTTACTGCGGTTCTGCTCGACCTTGGACAGGTAGCGCTGGACGTTGTCCTGCTCCTGCTCAGTGGTAAACAGGCCCAGCTTGGTGCGGCGCCACAGGATGTCCTGGGCCTGGGTGGCCCATTCTTCGGCGCACAGATAGTCGACCTCGCGGGTGTACAGGCCACCGCCCAGATGCTCGCCCAGGTCGGCCAGGGTTTGCACGCCTTCCAGCAGGCGCCAAGTGCGGCTGCCGTAGGTAGTGGACCAGCGGCGTGCGATCTCGCTCGGAACCCAATCGAACTTGGCGCGAATCGCCTCGGCCAGCGCTTCGGGCGTGCTCATGTCCTCACCACCCGGCAGGCTGGCCGTGGCGGTCCAGCTAGGACGCATCTGCGTGAAGTACGGCGCCAGTTGGGCCATGGCCGATTCGGCGAGCTTGCGATAGGTGGTCAACTTGCCACCGAACACCGACAGGATCGGTGCCTCGCCCGCACTCCCGGACAGTGCCAGGGTGTAGTCGCGGGTGATCGCCGATGGGTTGTCCGACTCGTCGTTGCACAACGGGCGTACGCCGGAGTAGGTGTGCACGATGTCATCGCGGCCCAGTTGCTTCTTGAAGTGGGCATTGACCACCTTGAGCATGTAGTCGGTTTCGCCCTCGGTGATCGCCACTTTCGCCGGGTCGCCGGTATATTCGCGGTCGGTGGTACCGATGATGGTCAGATGATTCAGGTACGGAATCGTGAAGACGATGCGCTGGTCTTCGTTCTGCAGGATGTGCGCGTGGGCGCCTTCATACAGTTTCGGCACGATCAGGTGGCTGCCCTGGATCAGACGAATGCCGTAGGGCGAATCCAGTTTCAGGTCATCTTTGATGAATTTGGCCACCCATGGGCCGGCGGCATTCACCAACGCACGGGCGCGGATCGAAAACAGGCTGCCGTCGGCACGTTCCATGTTCATTTCCCACAGGCCCTTGCTGCGATGGGCGCTGACGCACCGGGTCTGGGTGTGGATATGGGCGCCTTTTTCACGGGCGGCCATGGCGTTGAGCACCACCAGGCGGGCGTCGTCGACCCAGCAGTCGGAATACTCGAACCCTTTGGTGATTTCGCTTTTCAGTGGGCTGTCCGGGCCAAACTTGAGGCTCTTGGAACCCGCGAGTTTTTCGCGCTTGCCCAGGTTGTCATAGAGGAACAGCCCAGCACGAATCATCCACGCCGGGCGCAGGTGCGGGCGGTGCGGCAGGACAAAACGCATTTGCTTGACGATGTGCGGCGCCTTGGCCAGCAACACTTCCCGTTCGGCCAGGGCTTCGCGCACCAGACGGAATTCGTAATGTTCGAGATAACGCAGACCACCGTGGATCAGCTTGCTGCTGGCGGAAGAGGTGTGGCTGGCCAGGTCATCCTTTTCACAAAGGAATACCGACAGCCCACGACCGGCTGCATCTGCTGCAATGCCGACGCCATTGATCCCGCCGCCGATAACGGCAACGTCATAGACTTCGGCAAGCGGTGGAGCAGGCAAGGTAGAAGGGTTCATCGGCTGGCCTCGCGATTTTTTCGTATTGGAATTCGAACATTAATGTTCATTTGCGAAAATGGTAGCCGATAAACGCGGGCACAGCCACCCGACTTCGATTGAAAAAACTCATCGAAGGGCAGGAAAAGGAAAAATTGTGAACATTGGCCCGTCTAAGGCTCGAGCTGATTCAGCGAGTATTGATAGCTATCGGGGGCAAGCCCCCTCCCACATTTGAATGGTTGTACACATCAAAGTGTGGAAGGGGCTGGCCCCCGATAGCATCAGTAAAGGCCTTAAACGACTTCCAGCCGAACCTTATGCTGATTCAGCAACTGCACCAGCGCCGGCACCGGCTCTTGGTCAGTCACCAGGCAATCCACCAGGCTGATCGGCCCCAACCGAATCATGGCATTGCGCCCGAATTTGCTGGAGTCCGCCGCCAGAATTACTTGCCGGGCATTGGCGATGATCGCCTGGGACACGCGCACTTCCTGGTAATCGAAATCCAGCAGGCTGCCGTCCTCGTCGATGCCGCTGATACCCACCAGTGCGAAGTCGACTTTGAACTGATTGATAAAGTCGACGCTGGCCTGGCCCACCACGCCGCCGTCGCGTCGCACATTGCCGCCGGTGAGTAGCACGTCGAAGTCGTCCTTGGCGCTAAGCATGGCGGCGACGTTGAGGTTGTTGGTGATGATTTTCAGGTGGCTGTGGTTCAGCAGCGCACGGGCGATGGATTCGGTGGTGGTACCGATATTGATGAACAGCGAGGCGTGATCGGGGATCTGGGCGGCGATGGCTTCGCCGATGCGTTGTTTTTCGTCGCGCATCTGGTCGGCACGCATGGCGTACGCGGTGTTTTCGACGCTGGAGTCATAGGCCGCGCCGCCATGGTAGCGACGCAGCAGATTAGCGTCCGCCAACTGGTTGATATCGCGGCGGATGGTTTGCGGGGTGACAACGAACAACTGCGCCATTTCCTCGATACTGACGTAGCCGCGTTCGCGGACCAGTTCGAGAATTTGTTGCTGGCGGGGAGGCAGATTCATGGGGCGTCCTTTGGGCTGCCATACAAAAGTGGCCCATGATGACGCAGGAATCTGCTCCCTACCAGTTACAACCCGAGGTTGGCTTATTCGGCGCCTTCGTGGGGCTCCCAGTCACGGGTGCGGCTGACTGCTTTTTGCCAGCCGGCGTAGAGTTTTTCTTTTTCCTTTTCGTCCAACTGAGGTTCGAATTCGCGCTCGATCACCGCCTTGCCGCGCAATTCGTCCAGGCTGCCCCAGAAACCGCAGGCCAAGCCGGCCAGGTACGCCGCGCCCAGCGCTGTGGTTTCACGCATTTGCGGGCGCTCCACTTGAGTACCGAGAATGTCGGCCTGGAACTGCATCAGGAAGTTGTTGGCCACCGCACCACCGTCCACGCGCAGGGCTTTGAGGCGTTCGCCGGAATCCTGCTGCATGGCGTCCAGCACGTCGCGGGTCTGGTAGGCAATCGACTCCAGGGCTGCACGAATAATGTGATCCACGCGTACGCCACGGGTCAGGCCGAACAGCGCGCCACGGGCGTAGGGGTCCCAGTACGGTGCGCCCAGACCGGTGAAAGCCGGGACCAGATACACGCCGTTGCTGTCCTTGACCTTGCCGGCAAAGTATTCGGTGTCATGGGCATCGTTGATGATCTTCAGCTCGTCACGCAGCCACTGCACGGTGGAACCACCGTTGAATACTGCGCCTTCCAGGGCGTAGGCCACTTCGCCGCGCGGGCCGCAGGCGATGGTGGTGAGCATGCCGTGCTTGGATTTCACGGCTTTGTCGCCGGTGTTCATCAGCAGGAAGCAGCCGGTGCCGTAGGTGTTCTTGGCTTGGCCGGCTTCCACGCACATTTGGCCGAACAGTGCGGCCTGCTGGTCACCGGCGATGCCGCCGATGGCGATACCGCTTTTGGTGCGGCCGTAGATTTCCGACGAGGACTTCACTTCCGGCAGCATCTCGCGCGGAATGTCGAGGATCTCCAGCATCTTCGCATCCCACTCCAGGGTGTGGATGTTGAAGAGCATGGTGCGCGAGGCGTTGGTGTAGTCGGTGACGTGGGTTTTGCCGCCGGTAAATTTCCAGATCAGCCAGCTGTCGACGGTACCGAACAGCAGCTCGCCGCTGCGCGCACGCTCGCGGCTGCCTTCGACGTTGTCGAGGATCCACTTGAGTTTGGTGCCCGAGAAGTACGGGTCGGTGACCAGGCCAGTGGTGTCGCTGATGTATTGTTCGTGACCGTCGCGCTTGAGCTGCTGGCAGATTTCGGTGCTACGGCGGCACTGCCAAACAATGGCGTTGTAGATCGGGCGGCCGGTGACTTTGTCCCACACCACGGTGGTTTCGCGCTGGTTGGTGATGCCGATGGCGGCAACCTGGTCATGGTGCAGGCCGGCCTGGGCCAGCGCTTCGACCATCACCGCGCTCTGGGTGGCGAAGATCTCCATCGGGTCGTGTTCGACCCAGCCCGCTTGCGGGTAATGCTGGGCGAACTCACGTTGGGCGGTGCAGACCACGTTGGCGTCACGATCGAAGATGATCGCCCGCGAACTGGTGGTGCCCTGGTCGAGGGCAATGATGTAGTTCTTATTCTGAAGGTCGGTCATGTCGATTGCCTTAAACGAAATAGGAAGTCAGAAATCAGCCTGGGCCGCGAAGGGCAGGGGCGCCAGGCTGGCGCTTTCAGGAAATACGGGTATTGCCGTTGACAGCCGTGTCAGGTGTTTCAATTACAGCAGGTGCGGCGCTCGGCAGATGACGGGCGATCAGGCCGCGATACGCCGCAGCACCAAGGCACGCACCCACGATCGGCGCGAAAATCGGCACCAGGAAATAAGGAATATCGCGGCCGCCGGTAAGGGCCATTTCACCCCAGCCGGCGAAAAAGGTCATCAGCTTCGGCCCCAGATCCCGCGCGGGGTTCATCGCAAACCCCGTCAGCGGGCCCATGGAACTGCCGATCACGGCAATCAGCAGGCCGATCAACAGCGGCGCCAGTGGGCCGCGTGGCAGGCCGTTGTTGTCATCGGTCAGGGCCATGATCACGCCCATCAGGATCGCGGTAATGACCATTTCCACCAAGAACGCTTGGGCGGTGCTCAGCAACGCATGGGGGTAAGTGGAGAACACCGACGCCAGTTCGAGGCTGGCTTGAGTGCCGCGCACCAGATGGTGGGTTTGTTCGTAATCGAAAAACAGATTGCTATAGAGGGTGTAGACCAAGGCGGCCGAGCAAAAGGCGCCGGCGATCTGGGCAAGGATATAGAAAGGCAGTTTGCGCTTGTCGAAGTCGGCGAACAGGCACAGCGCGATACTCACCGCCGGGTTCAAGTGGGCCCCGGAAATCCCGGCGCTCAGGTAGATCGCCATGCTCACGCCGACCCCCCAGATGATGCTGATTTCCCACAAGCCAAAACTGGCACCCGCGACCTTGAGCGCAGCGACACAGCCGGTACCGAAGAAGATCAGGAGCGCAGTGCCCAGAAACTCGGCCATGCATTGGCTTGAAAGTGAAGGCTGTTGAAGAGCAGTTGTCATGGAAAACCTCAATTGTTTTTCTTGTCTGGCGCTGGGCCTCAACGGGCCTGGCGCGATTTTCACCGCGGCGGGGATCCCCATCTCCGTCACGGCTTACTGCTCGAATGCGTAGGATTATTTCCCACTGTATTCGGAAACGAAAAAATATAGACAAGAATGACCGCTGTCAAAGGTCGAAAGTGAACTGTCAGTCACTTTCCAACTATGGGTCTGATGAATGATCACGTCGCCGACGCCCGGCGCGTGTCACGGCAGTGGGCGCACTAGAGCGTTTCGTGCTGGGTTGGCCTAGAATTGGCCATCTGTTTGCCACGCTTGGAGTATCCATGACCCCTGCACTGGATCTGTTGAAGAAAGTTCGCGCCGAACATCGTATTCATAGTTATGAACACGACCCCAAGGCCGCCTCCTATGGGCTGGAGGCCGCAGAGAAATTGGGCCTCGACCCGGCGCAGGTGTTCAAGACCTTGCTGGCCAGCAGCGAGAAGGGCGAATTACTGGTGGCCGTAGTACCGGTCGTCGGAAGTCTGGATTTGAAGGCCCTGGCTCATGCGGCGGGGGTCAAGAAAGTCGAAATGGCCGATCCGGCGGCCGCGCAGCGTTCAACCGGTTATTTGCTGGGCGGCATCAGCCCGCTGGGGCAGAAGAAGCGCTTGCGCACGTTTATTGATGTGACGGCACAGCCCTTCGCGACGATTTTTGTCAGCGCAGGCAGGAGAGGGTTGGAAGTGGAGTTGCCGGCGGCAGTGCTGGCGGAGCATACCCAAGCCAAATTTGCCGAAATTGGCCGGGCATAATCCAGATTGCTGAAGATGCCGTGTGGGAGGCGGCTCACTCCCACACGTTTCGTAACTCAGCTGGCAGTGCTGTAGCGCCGTACGCCGGATTCGAGCTGGGGAATTTGCGCCGCAACGCTGCCTGACGCTTGGAACAGTACCAAGTGTTCAGCGGCGACACGAATGCCAACCTCCGCGCCCACCTGGTGGTCGGCATGGCTGGGAAAAATCGACTCCAGCTGTGCGCCGGTCGGCAGTTGCAGGCGGTACAGGGTGGACGCGCCGAGGAAGGTCTTACCGACAATCCTTGCCTTCAACGCGCTGTCGGGCGCATAGACGATATCGTCCGGGCGCAGCAATACATCCACCGCACCGCCCGTAGGCCAGGTATAGGCACGGTTGCCGCGCAGATCGCCCAGCTCGGTACTGACCGACTCCGGTGAGCTCAACTGCCCACGAATGAAGTAGCCCTGGCCGATAAAGCTGGCCACGTAAGGCGTCTGCGGTTCGTGATAGAGGTTGTAGGGCGTGTCCCACTGCTCCAGCCGGCCTTCTTTGAACACGCCCACCTGATCGCTCACCGCGAAGGCTTCTTCCTGGTCATGGGTGACCAGGATCGCACTGGTACCGCGCGCCTTGAGAATATCGCGCACCTCATGGCTGAGCTTGCGGCGCAATTCGCCATCCAGGTTAGAGAATGGTTCGTCCAGCAGCAGCAATTGCGGTTCCGGCGCAAGGGCGCGGGCCAGTGCCACACGTTGTTGTTGGCCGCCGGACAGCTCATGGGGAAAGCGCTTGCCCAGGTTTTTCAGGTTGACCAGTTCCAATAGCTCGGCCACCACACGCTCTTTTTGCGGGTGCTTGCGAATGCCAAAGGCGATGTTGTCGGCCACACTTAGATGGGGAAACAGCGCGTAGTCCTGGAACACCATACCGATGCGACGTTTCTCAGGCGCCAGGGTGAAACCGGCGCTGGAGATGACTTCGCCTGCCAGACTGATCTCGCCTTCATACACCGGCTCGAACCCAGCGATGGCGCGCAGGGTTGTGGTTTTGCCGCAGCCGGAGGAGCCCAGCAGACAGCCGATGTCACCGGCATTGAGGTGCAGATTGAGGTTCTGCACCACGCGTTGGTCCTGATAGCCGCACGCCAGGTTGCGCAGGTTCAGCAGTAATGAATGGCTCATGCGTGGTGGTACGCCGGCTCGACCAGAAATTCGAGCAGGGCCTTCTGTGCGTGCAAGCGATTTTCGGCCTGATCCCAGGCGACCGAGCGCGGGTCGTCGAGTAGGTCGAGGCTGATTTCTTCGCCACGGTGCGCAGGCAGGCAGTGCATGAACAGCACGTCCGGCGCGGCCAGGTCGAGCAGGTCGCGGTTGACCTGGTAGGGCGCGAACAAGGCCAGGCGCTTGGCGGTTTCGTCTTCCTGACCCAT
Source organism: Pseudomonas sp. efr-133-TYG-23 (assembly GCF_030209215.1). Taxonomy (NCBI): domain Bacteria; kingdom Pseudomonadati; phylum Pseudomonadota; class Gammaproteobacteria; order Pseudomonadales; family Pseudomonadaceae; genus Pseudomonas; species Pseudomonas sp. efr-133-TYG-23. The sequence goes on from NZ_JARVSL010000027.1 coordinate 79,170, forward strand.
GGAGGTCCACACGTCAGTGCTCACTAGGTGCGCGCCAACCACGGCGTCTTTTGGATCGCGCAGCAGTTGCACGCGGCCATCGGCCTTGGCCAGGAACTCAGGGTTAGGCTCGTAGCCTTCCGGGCAGGCGATGCGCAAGTGGAAGTCGAATTGAATCGCCGCTTCTATATAGCTGTTGCACATATTGTTGCCGTCGCCGATCCAGGCCACGGTCTTGCCCTGGATCGAGCCGCGGTGCTCAAGGAAGGTTTGCATATCGGCCAACAGCTGGCAGGGGTGCAGGTCATCGGACAGGCCGTTGATCACCGGCACGCGCGAGTTGGCGGCGAATTCGGTCAGGGTGCTGTGGGCGAAGGTTCGGATCATCACCGCGTCGAGCATGCGCGACATGACGATGGCGCAATCGCTGATCGGCTCGCCACGGCCCAGTTGAGTGTCCCGCGGCGACAGGAAGATGGCCTGGCCGCCCAGCTGAATCATGCCGGCTTCGAAGGACAGACGGGTGCGCGTAGATGATTTCTCGAAAATCATCCCGAGTACGCGGTTTTTCAAAGGCTCGAACAGAACGCCGCGGTTACGCAGGTCTTTAAGCTCAATGCCTCGACGGAGCACGCTGACCAGCTCTTCGGGCGTGCAATCCATCAGGGAGAGAAAGTGCCTTGCGCTCATCATTAACTACCTTTTGCAACAGACCGCAGATACTCAAAGCCTTGTTTATTGTGACAACGGGCGAGACCTGCGGCGAAAGCCGCACGGGGGCGACGAAATAGGGGAAGGCGCGATATTGACATTAAATGTCGCGTCTTACCAATAGGGCTACGTTTTTAGGGGTTTTCAAGCAGGGCGCCGAGGCGCGTTTGAAGACAATTTCCTGACAGCAGCGGCCCATTTGTACACTGGCCTCGCAACCTTTTGCAACGCGAGGAGGCGGGCTCGGGCCAGGCTGCGTCGGTTTCAGCCGGTATGGGTGGGGTTCTGCAACATTTGCTCATGCTTAGCCATGGCCCGGCCTGATGCCCGGCGATTCACAGGACGAACGATGCTGGCGCCCATTGAGGTCGCGGCCCATAGTCAGCCCAAAGCCCCCATAAAGAGACTGGCCATGACCAAGACTCTCCACCACCGTGCCTGCCATCTATGTGAAGCCATCTGTGGTCTGACCCTGGAAACCACCCGTAACGACGACGGCCGCCTGGCGATCACCTCGATCAAGGGCGACCCGCAGGATACTTTCAGTCGTGGTCATATCTGCCCTAAAGCTGTGGCGCTGCAGGATATTCAAAACGATCCCGACCGCCTGCATCAACCCATGCTGCGGGTGGGCAGCGAATGGCAGCCGATCCCATGGGAGGAAGCATTCGCCCTGGTGGCCGAGCGGCTCGCGGATATTCAGACACGGCACGGGCAGAATGCGGTGGCGGTGTATCAGGGCAACCCCAGCGTGCATAACTATGGGCTGATGACCCACAGCAACTACTTCCTCGGCCAGCTCAAAACGCGCAACCGGTTTTCCGCGACGTCCGTGGACCAATTGCCCCATCACCTCACCAGTCACCTGATGTACGGCCATGGCCTGCTGCTGCCGATTCCGGATATCGATCACACCGACTTCATGCTGATCCTGGGCGGCAATCCACTGGCGTCCAACGGCAGCATCATGACCGTGCCGGATGTGGAAAAGCGCCTCAAGGCGATCCAGGCCCGTGGCGGCAAAGTGGTGGTGGTCGACCCCCGGCGCAGCGAAACCGCAGCAATTGCCGATCAGCACCTGTTCGTACGGCCTGGTGGCGATGCAGCCCTGTTGTTTGGTGTGCTCAACACCTTGTTCATCGAAAACCTGACTCGCGTCAGCCATTTGCCGGTTGAGGGGCTGGACGAGGTTCGCCGTGCGGTCAGCGGCTTCACCGCCGAGGCGATGAGCCGCCAGTGTGCCGTGCCGGCCGCGCAGATTCGCCAGTTGGCGCGGGATTTCGCCGCAGCGGACAAGGCTGTCTGTTACGGGCGCATGGGTGTATCGACCCAAGCGTTCGGTACCTTGTGCCATTGGCTGGTGCAGTTGATCAACCTGGTGACGGGCAACCTGGACAGGGTGGGCGGCGCCTTGTGCACGTCGCCGGCGGTGGACTTGGTGGCATCGACCGGAGGCGGCCATTTCAACCGCTGGCAGAGCCGGGTGTCCGGGCGCCCGGAATACGGTGGCGAGTTGCCGGTATCGGCACTGGCCGAGGAGATGCTGACCGAAGGGGATGGCCAGATCCGCGCCTTGGTGACGGTGGCTGGCAATCCGGTGCTGTCTACGCCGAACGGTCGCCAATTGGAGCAGGCGCTGGATGGTCTGGAGTTCATGGTCAGCGTCGATCTGTATATCAACGAGACCACGCGTTACGCCGACCTGATCCTGCCGTCCACATCGGCGCTGGAGAACGATCACTACGACACCACCTTCAATATGTTCGCGGTGCGCAATGTCACTCGGTTCAATCGCGCGATCCTGCCCAAACCCGAAGGTGCGTTGCATGACTGGGAAATCTTCGTGGGCCTGGCTCAGGCATTCGCGGCGAAGACCGGCGCGGCCCTGAAGCCGACCATGCCGCCGGCGCAGATGATCGACTACGGGCTGCGTGCCGGGGCTTATGGCGATGCGTCCAGCCACAAGTTGTCACTGGCGATGCTGGCCGATCATCCCCATGGCGTGGACCTGGGCCCGCTGCGGCCCAACCTTGCCGAGCGCTTGAAGACCGCGGACGGCAAGGTGCAGGCGGCTCCAGCGGTGATCCTCGCCGACCTGGCGCGCTTCGCGGCTCAGCCAGCACCGATGGCTGATGAGCTGTTGTTGATCGGCCGTCGGCATGTGCGCAGTAATAATTCCTGGATGCACAACTATCACCGCCTGGTGAAAGGCAAGCCGCGCCATCAGTTGCACATGCACCCCGACGATCTGGCTCAGCGCCAGCTAAGCGATGGCCAGCGGGTACGGGTCAGCTCACGTATCGGCATGATCGAGGTGGAGGTGGTCGCCACTCAGGACATGATGCCCGGCGTGGTCAGCCTGCCCCATGGCTGGGGGCATGGTCGCCCCGGCGTGCGGATGAGCATTGCCAGCGAACAGCCAGGCGCCAGCGCCAATGACCTGACCGACGAGCGGCAGTTGGATGAGTTATCCGGCAATGCGGCCTTGAATGGCGTGCCCGTGCAAGTCGCCGCGGCGTAAGGAGCCCGAGCACCCTGCGGGAATTTTGCGTTACAATGCGCCACCGTGCCGACCTGTGAGTCGCAAAGTTCCTGCAGAGGTGTTCCATGGATATCATCGAAACGATCAAAGAGCAGATTGCCAACAACACTATTCTGCTTTACATGAAGGGTGCTCCGAACGCTCCTCAATGCGGTTTCTCCGCGAAGGCGTCCCAGGCCGTCATGGCGTGCGGCGAGAAGTTCGCTTACGTCGATATCCTGCAAAACCCAGAAATTCGTGCCAACCTGCCTAAGTACGCCAACTGGCCAACCTTCCCACAACTGTGGGTGGCCGGTGAATTGGTCGGCGGTAGCGACATCATCGTTGAGATGGCGGCTGATGGTTCGTTGCAAGCGCTGATCAAAGACGCAGCGGCAAACGCGGCGGCCAAGACAGACGCTTGATTCGACCGCATTAAAAAGCCCCGCTTCTCGAAAGAGAGCGGGGCTTTTTTGTATCTGCCAGCGAAGGGTTACTCACCCATCTGCGATTGCAGATAGTTCTCCAGGCTGACTTTGTCGATCAGGCCCAGTTGAGTTTCCAGCCAGTCGATATGTTCTTCCTGATCTTCGAGGATATCTTCCAGCAGTTCACGGCTGCCGAAATCTGCGCTTGTTTCGCAATGAGCGATGGCGGCCTTGAGGTCGCTGTGGCTCTTGCGTTCAAAGCCCAGGTCGCTGCCGAGCATTTCCTGGGTGTGCTCGCCGATGTTCAGCTTGCCCAGGTCCTGCACGTTTGGCAGGCCTTCCAGGAACAGGATGCGTTTGATCAGCGCATCCGCGTCCTTCATGGCCTTGATGGATTCTTTGTATTCACGTTTGCCGAGCTTTTCCAGGCCCCAATCGTCGTACATGCGCGCATGCAGGAAGTACTGATTGATCGCGACCAGTTCATTGGCAAGGATTTTGTTGAGTTGCTGGATGACTGAGATGTCGCCTTTCATGACTGGGGTCCTGCCCTGTAATAGCTGTGTATAGGGCGGAGTTTGAGCGGCGAACTCTGTAGTGTCAAACCTAAGTTATTGAATAATAAATGAAAATTAATCGGAATAAGAATGTTTGTGTTCCGCGTCTTGACGCTAACTAGTTGAATTACGGGCATAAAAAAACCGAACACTAAGTTCGGTTCTTTAAAACATGCCCGATCAGGCGTGAGTAAATTCTGCTGAATAGGGGAGCGAAGCCTGCGCGGTCTGCAGCTGCGTCAGGGTTTCCCGTACCACTTGCTTGGCAAGACAAGCGCATTTACCGCACTGGCTGGCAACGCCGGTGGTTTCACGCACTTCCTTGTAGCTGCAGCAACCTTCGTAGATTGCTTCGCGGATTTGTCCGTCGGTGACGCCAGTACAGAGGCACACATACATAAGGGAGAACCGTCGCGGGTTTAGGGCTTAAGTGCGATGGATCTTAATGTTAACGAGAATGATTGTCAAAGTAGATTCATGGACTTTTCGCGCTGGCGCCCTCGCGCTGACGAACGGTTTTTTCCGTGTATGATGGTCGGTCTTCACGAAGCGTGACTGCGTCACAGGCTCGTCGCTTGAACACGGCAGACTCTGGATCGGTCCTTTTACTTCAATCTTCATCCCACATCAGGAGATACCCCATGAGCGTACTCGTCGGTAAACAAGCCCCGGATTTCGACGTACCTGCCGTTCTCGGCAATGGCGAAATCGTTGACAGCTTCAAACTGTCTGAAGCCATCAAAGGCAAATACGGCCTGGTGTTCTTCTACCCGCTGGACTTCACCTTCGTCTGCCCTTCGGAGCTGATCGCTCTGGACCACCGCATGGACGATTTCAAGGCGCGTAATGTTGAAGTGGTTGCCGTGTCCATCGACTCCCATTTCACCCACAACGCCTGGCGCAACACCGCCATCAACGATGGTGGCATCGGCAAAGTCAAATACACCATGGCTGCCGACATGAAGCACGAGATCGCCAAGGCTTACGACGTTGAATCCGAAGGCGGCGTGGCTTTCCGTGGCGCTTTCCTGATCGATGACAAGGGCGTTGTTCGCTCGCAAATCATCAACGACCTGCCACTGGGTCGTAACATGGAAGAGCTGATCCGCCTGGTCGACGCGCTGCAATTCCACGAAGAGCACGGCGAAGTGTGCCCTGCCAACTGGAAAAAAGGCGACAAAGGCATGAACGCCTCGCCAGAAGGCGTGGCCGCTTACCTGACCGAGAACGCTGGCAAGCTGTAAGCCACGTTTACGGTAAAAAAAACCGGCCTGAGAAGGCCGGTTTTTTTATGCGTGGGATTCCATCTCAGTCGTTGAAGTCTTCCCAGCCGCCCATCTGCTTCCAGCGATTGACGATGCCGCAAAACAGCTCGGCGGTCTTTTCGGTGTCATAACGCGCCGAGTGGGCTTCACGACCGTCAAAGTCGATGCCGGCGGCCTGGCAGGCTTTGGCCAACACCGTCTGGCCGTAGGCCAGGCCGGCGAGAGTGGCAGTGTCGAAGCTGGAGAACGGGTGAAACGGGTTGCGCTTCATGTCCAGACGCGCCACGGCGGCGTTCAGGAAGCCCAGGTCGAAGCTGCTGTTGTGGCCAACCAGGATCGCGCGTTTGCAGCCGTTGGCCTTCAACGCCTTGCGCACGCCACGGAAGATATCGGTCAGCGCCGCTTCTTCGCTCACCGCCATGCGCAGCGGGTGATCAAGCTTGATCCCGGTGAATTCCAATGCGGCGGCTTCGATATTGGCGCCTTCGAACGGTTCGACGCGGAAGAAGTGGGTATGCTCCGGGAACACGAAACCCTGTTCATCCATACCAATGGTGGTGGCGGCGATTTCCAGCAACGCGTCGGTGGCGCAATTGAACCCACCGGTTTCTACGTCGATGACAACCGGCAGATAGCCGCGAAAACGCTCGGCCATCGGGTGGCGGGAACCGCCACCACTGTGCTCGTGTTCGTCATCGTAATGGTCTTCACTCACTTGCTTTCCTCCAGCAGGCGCCAGCGCAGTGTTTCACCGGCGCGCAGCGGGATGACAGTCAGCTCGCCGAACGGCAGGCTGGCAGGGGCGGTCCAGTCTTCACGAACCAGGGTGATGCGATCTGTGTTGGCCGGCAGGCCGTAGAAGCGTGGGCCATTGAGGCTGGCGAAGCCTTCGAGCTTGTCCAGCGCGTTACGCTGTTCAAATGCTTCGGCATACAACTCGATAGCGGCGTACGCGGTGTAGCAACCGGCACAGCCGCACGCCGCTTCCTTGGCGTGCTGGGCATGGGGGGCCGAGTCAGTGCCGAGGAAAAACTTCGGATTGCCGCTGGTAGCGGCATCCAAAAGCGCCACTTGGTGAGTATTGCGCTTGAGGATCGGCAGGCAATAGAAGTGTGGACGAATCCCACCCACCAGCATGTGGTTGCGGTTGTACAGCAGATGATGCGCAGTGATAGTCGCGCCGACGTTGGCCGGGGCCTCGGTGACGAACTGCACGGCATCGGCCGTAGTGATGTGTTCGAACACCACCTTGAGCGTCGGAAACAACTCCACCACCCGGCGCATATGCTCATCGATGAAGATCTTCTCGCGATCGAACACATCGACGTCGCCACGGGTGACCTCACCGTGGATCAGCAGCGGCATGCCGACTTCCGCCATGGCTTCGATGGCCGGCAGGATCTTGTCGATGCTGGTCACACCGGAGTCGGAGTTGGTGGTGGCGCCAGCGGGGTACAGCTTGGCGGCGTGCACGAAACCGCTGGCCTTGGCCTGGCGAATTTCTTCCGGCTGGGTGCGGTCGGTCAGGTAAAGCACCATCAGCGGTTCGAAGCGGCTGCCGGCCGGCCGTGCGGCGAGGATACGCTGGCGATAGGCGTCGGCTTCGGCGGCATTACGTACCGGAGGTACCAGGTTAGGCATGATGATGGCGCGGCCAAACGTGCGCGCAACATCGGCCACGGTGTGGGGCAACGCAGCACCATCGCGAAGATGAATGTGCCAGTCGTCGGGACGCAGCAGGGTCAGGCGGTCGGACATTGGGGATTCCAGGCGGGTCAATCTGTTGGGAATGCTACCGGAAAAGACTCGCGCAGGCACTCGCTATCAAGTTTTGCGCGATACGACCGATAGCTCTGGGTATGCCTTAACGATGTATGACGCTTTGAAGTGTTGTAGAAACCAGTGGAGCCTCCCGTGCGCCAGCATTATCTAGCCCTGCTCAGTGTGTTCGCCAGCCTGCCTGCGATGGCACTCACGTTCCAGACACGTCTGGAGAATATTGAGTGGAAGGTAGAAGGCGACCAGTTCGAGTGCCGTCTAACCCAGCCGATCACTGATTTCGGCTCAGGTGAGTTCGTGCGCCGGGCCGGCGAGCAGGCAACATTTCGCCTGAAAGCCTTCAACGGTTCGCTGGGTGCTGGATCGGCCACCTTACTGGCGGCTGCCGCTCCCTGGCAGCCGGGTCGCGGTGACATAAACCTGGGAGCGGTGCGCGCCGGGAGCGGCGACGTCCTGTTCAATAGTTCTCAGGCCCAGGCCGGGCGTTTGTTCATCGGCTTGCTCGAAGGGCGTTCGCCTACTGTGCGGCATTACGGGCGCGAGGGTGGGTATTCGGAGATCCGTTTACTGCCGGTGAAATTCAATAAGGCCTACAGCGACTATCAGTTGTGTACGACTAAATTGCTGCCAATGAACTTCGATCAGGTCAAGCAGACCGTGGTGGGCTTCCCCGGCGGCGGTATCGAACTGGATGCGGCGGCCAAGCAAAAGCTGTCGGTGATTCTCGCATTCATGAAGGCCGATCCGACCGTCAACCATATCGAGTTGAATGGCCATTCGGACAACAGCGGCAATCGCCTGAGTAATCGCGATATCTCGCGTCGGCGCGCCCTGGCGGTCATGGATTACTTCAAGGCCAATGGCATCCCGGAATCCCAGATCACCTTGCGGTTCTACGGTGAAAGCTACCCTCTGGCGCCCAACACCAATGCCGCCAATCGCGCCCGTAACCGTCGCGTGAATATCCAGTTGGAAAGAGTGGCGGCCCCCGAGAAACCGGCGCCCCAAGCCGCGGCACCCAGCAATCCGGCGCACACCTCATAAGGTGCGACCATCGGTCGCCAGATTGACATAATCTGTCGCTTTATCTTCATTTGCTGTCGCGCCTCTGTAAATCCACGGTTTTGATCGGTAGAATCGACGCCTTTCCGTACAACCCCGTGGAGTGATGGCATGGCCGACGTAAACAAGGTCGTTCTCGCGTATTCCGGCGGCCTGGACACTTCGGTGATCCTCAAGTGGCTGCAGGATACTTATAACTGTGAAGTGGTGACCTTCACCGCTGACCTGGGTCAGGGCGAAGAGGTCGAACCTGCACGTGCCAAGGCGCAAGCCATGGGCGTGAAAGAGATCTACATTGACGACCTGCGCGAAGAGTTCGTCCGCGATTTCGTTTTCCCGATGTTTCGCGCCAACACCGTCTACGAAGGCGAGTACTTGTTGGGTACCTCCATCGCACGCCCGCTGATCGCCAAGCGCTTGATCGAAATCGCCAACGAAACCGGCGCCGACGCCATTTCCCATGGCGCCACCGGCAAGGGCAATGACCAGGTGCGTTTCGAACTGGGCGCCTATGCGCTCAAGCCTGGTGTCAAGGTGATTGCACCTTGGCGCGAATGGGACCTGCTGTCCCGTGAAAAGCTGATGGATTACGCCGAAAAGCACGCAATCCCGATTGAGCGCCACGGCAAGAAGAAATCCCCGTATTCCATGGATGCCAACCTGCTGCACATCTCCTATGAAGGCGGCGTGTTGGAAGACACCTGGACCGAGCACGAGGAAGACATGTGGCGTTGGACCGTCTCCCCTGAAAAGGCGCCGGATACCCCGCAGTATCTGGAACTGACCTACCGTAACGGCGATATCGTGGCGCTGGACGGCGTCGAGATGACCCCGGCCACCGTACTGGCCACTTTGAACCGCATCGGCGGCGAGCACGGTATCGGCCGTCTCGATATCGTCGAGAACCGCTACGTGGGCATGAAGTCCCGCGGTTGCTACGAAACTCCGGGCGGCACCATCATGCTGCGCGCGCACCGCGCTATCGAGTCCATCACCCTGGACCGCGAAGTGGCGCACCTCAAAGACGAGCTGATGCCCAAGTACGCCAGCCTGATCTACACCGGTTACTGGTGGAGCCCGGAGCGTCTGATGCTGCAACAGATGATCGACGCTTCCCAAGCTCACGTGAACGGTGTTGTGCGCTTGAAGCTGTACAAGGGCAATGTGATCGTCACTGGTCGCAAGTCGGATGAGTCGCTGTTCGATGCCAACATTGCCACCTTCGAAGAAGATGGCGGCGCTTACAACCAGGCAGACGCTGCTGGCTTTATCAAGTTGAACGCATTGCGTATGCGCATTGCTGCCAACAAAGGTCGCTCGTTGTTCTGATTCGCGGATACGCTTGAAAAAAGCCCCTTGTTTAAGGGGCTTTTTTTCGCCTGGATGTTTTAGAAATACGGAACGTTTATCACGTTTAAAATCTGTAAGTTCTATTCGCAAAAAATTGTACTGAACATTTTTTTTTGCACAGATGGTGGTGAGCGATTTGTAGGAGTGCGAAGAATTTTATAATTAATCGGGAACTGGTCTTACAGAAAATTCACTCATACAGAGGTTATGTGAGTGTGATTAGGGAAAGTTCTGTAGGAATTCAGGGTGTAAGCAAATATGTTTATTGGAACTGAAACAAACGATTTTTTTCCATCTGCGTCAGCGCCTACTTTGCTCTGGCAAGGGGCATTTCCTGAAAGTCATGTGGGGCTGGGTTACCGTGTGTGCAGAGTCATCCGTAGATTTTATTCAAGTTATGTAAGCCCCCGGAAAGGTCTGAAAGGCTGCATAAAACTAGATACATCCGACTTGGTGTTTTTTTGTAGGGCAATTCCCTTATGGCTGTGGGTTGGGTCTCTGCTTGCTGTTGCTTGGGGGGGGACGCTATGCCAACTAGGAAACGACTAGGCTATTGTGCTTGCTCTGAATAATTCGAACAGCGAAATTGGACTTTCTTATGAATAAAGTGCTGATCGTGGATGATCATCCTGTCATTCGTCTTGCTGTGCGTATGCTAATGGAGCGTCATGGTTATGAAGTTGTTGCCGAGACTGATAACGGTGTCGATGCGTTGCAACTTGCACGGGAACATATGCCGGATATTGTCATACTGGATATTGGAATTCCCAAGCTTGACGGGCTGGAAGTTATTTGCAGGCTGTCCTCAACCAAACAGCCCACGCCGTTCAAGGTGCTGGTGCTCACGTCTCAAGCCCCTGGGCATTTTTCAATGCGCTGCATGCAGGCGGGAGCCGCCGGCTATGTGTGTAAACAGCAGGATCTGACCGAGCTGCTCAGCGCCATCAAGGCGGTTCTGTCCGGCTACAGCTACTTCCCCAACCAGGCGCTGAATTCGGTGCGCTCCACCATGGGGAATGCCAGCGAGGCCGATATGGTCGAGCGTCTGTCGGGGCGTGAGATGATGGTGTTGCAGCAATTGGCCCGTGGCAAGACCAACAAGGAGATCGCTGACGGTATGTTTCTTAGCAACAAGACGGTCAGCACCTACAAGACACGCTTGCTGCTCAAGCTCAATGCCCGCTCCCTGGTGGACCTGATCGAACTGGCTCAGCGCAACGGTCTGGTGTAGGGGAGGGCATAACGCCCTATATAGTCAGGGTAACCGGCAGAAAAAAGCCTCCGTCAGGGAGGCTTCCGGTGATCGACCGCTTGGTCAGAGGTCGAAATCGTAATCGGCCAATTGCTTTTGCAAGCGTCGCTCTTCCAGAAGATTGTCGATGGTGCGGCGTTTGCTCAGGTTGGTCTTGGCCACTTCTGCAACAGGTGCATCAGTTCCATCGTCATCCGACTCCACAAGGTCGTCTTCGATTTCCAATTGTTCTTTGCCAGCGCTCATAAGGTTAACTCCAGGCTAAGACTGCCGTTGGCGCTCCTTATAACGATAATCCGCGGGCGGGTAAAAAAGATTTTTTCAATCGTAAGATGAAGAAAATCAATGATTCCTCAATCGTCGGATGTCTTGTCTTTGTATTCACACAAATCTTCGATCCGACAGCTTCCGCAACGGGGCTTTCGGGCTTGGCAGACGTAGCGTCCATGCAGGATAAGCCAGTGGTGGGAATCGAGCAGGTAGGGCTTGGGCACGAACTTCATCAGTTGCTTTTCTACCTCCACCACGTTTTTCCCGCGAGCAATACCGGTGCGGTTGCTGACTCGGAAAATATGCGTATCCACGGCCATGGTGAGTTGTCGAAAGGCGGTGTTGAGCACCACGTTGGCGGTCTTGCGACCCACGCCTGGCAGGGCTTCTAGTGCTTCACGGGTTTGCGGCACTTCGCTGCCGTGCCGCTCTATCAGCAAGCGACAGGTCTCGATCACATTCTTGGCTTTGCTGTTGTAAAGGCCGATGGTCTTGATGTACTCCGACAGCCCTTCAACGCCCAGGGCATAGATTGCTTCAGGTGTATTGGCCACGGGAAATAACTTGGCCGTGGCCTTATTGACACCCACGTCCGTGGATTGGGCTGACAGGATCACCGCAATCAGCAGCTCGAACGGTGACGAGTAAGCCAGCTCGGTCTTGGGTTCAGGATTGTCTTCGTGAAGCCTGCGAAAAATTTCCAGGCGTTTTGCGGCATTCATGAGGCGAAATGTTCCTTGCAGACGGTCAGCGGGATGTCGAAGTGGAGAGCCCTGTGTGAGGCTCTGCGAGCGATAGTCCAAGCAGCATAAGCCTGACGGGCATCAATGTGTGTCATGGCCGCGCCGAAAAGGCCAGCAAGGCCAGGTTACGTGCCTGTTACAGCTCAGTCACCATGGCAATCCACCTGGCGTTGAGCTTCATCGAGTCTGTGCTGTGCATCCGCCAGTTGCTGCGCGTCGGCCTGTTGGTCCTGGGCCTTCTTCAACTCGGCGCGGCGCATCGCCAGCTGAATCTTCGCGCGTTTAAGGTCAGCAGAATTGCGGTTGGGTTGTTTGGCTACCGGAGCGCCACTGAACTCCAGCGCTGCCAGGGCCTGCTCCGCCGCCTCGAACTGCTGCTGGAGGACAATCAGTTGCGATTGTTGCTCAAACGTCGGCGGATGCCCAAAGGCTTTCAAGGATTTGTGCAGTTGGGCACGGCTCATGGTTACATTGACCTTGGCCTTCTTCACTGCCGCATCGCGTGCTGCTTGTGCTGCGTCTATCGTCGTTACTTCTACAGGTGCCGAGCGCTTGGAGCGGGCCAGGCGTTCGGCGAGTTTGTGTGCTTCTTCGCGCTGCAGGCGCGCGTTACGTTGTTCGAAGCGGCGACGGGCGCGACTGCGTTTGACCTCGCGCTCAAGGCGTTCTTCATCATCGCTCGCCAAACCACCCACAAGCGCAACGACGCTGAGCGGCGCACGCATCTCGATGCAATCAACCGGACAGGGCGCCACGCAAAGGTCACAGCCGGTGCACTCGTCGATGATCACCGTGTGCATCAGTTTGGCGGCGCCGACAATGGCATCCACCGGGCAGGCCTGGATACATTTGGTGCAGCCGATGCACTCGGCCTCGCGGATGAAGGCGATTTGGGCGGGCCCGTCTCCTCGGGTGGTGTCCAGTTCCAGCATCGGCACGTTCAGCAATTGCGCGAGCCCAGCAATGGTCTCCTGACCACCGGGCGGGCACTTGTTGATAGCTTCACCCTTAGCAATTCCTTCGGCGTAAGGTTTGCAGCCTGGGTGCCCGCATTTGCCGCATTGGGTCTGCGGCAGCAGCGCGTCGATACGTTGAATGAGGTTCATGCTGAGATCGTTGTCATGCCGGTTGATTAAACAAACAGAGCCTGATTATCCGGCAGGCAAGAAGGGAGGCTAGCTGCAAAGCCCCGTCGCCGAAACGACAGGGCTTGTTGTGCAGATTTACTTGATGCGCTGACCCGGCTTGGCGCCACTGTCAGGGCTGAGCAGGTAGATTTCTTCACCGCCAGGCCCCGCCGCCATCACCATGCCTTCGGAAATACCGAACTTCATTTTCCGCGGCTTGAGGTTGGCGATCATCATGGTCAGGCGACCATCGAGTTTGGACGGTTCCGGATAGGCGCTCTTGATCCCGGAGAACACATTGCGCCGCTCATCGCCGATATCCAGCGTCAGGCGCAACAGTTTGTCGGCACCTTCCACCGCCTCGGCCTTGACGATGAGGGCAACGCGCAGATCGATGGCGGCGAAGGCGTCGAAATCGATTTCCGGGGACAGCGGATCCTTAGCCAGTTCGCCATTGCCGGCCGGTGCGGCGTCGCCGGTGTCGGTCTGGCTGGCGGCCAGGTCTTCTTTCGAAGCGTCAGTCATGGCTTGTACTTTCACAGGGTCGATGCGCGTCATCAGCGGCTTGAACGCGTTCAACGGGTGGTTGGCGAGCAAGGTGGCGTGGTCGTTCCAGGTCAGGGGGGCGACATTCAAGAACGCCTCGGCATCGGCGGCCAGCAGTGGCAGCACCGGTTTGAGGAAGATCACCAACTGGCGGAACAGGTTGACGCCCGTGGCGCAGATCGCCTGCACCTCAGCTTCTTTGCCTTCCTGTTTGTTCAGCGCCCATGGGGCTTTATCTGCGATCCAGGCGTTGGCGCGGTCGGCCAGGCCCATGATCTCACGCATGGCGCGGGCGAAGTCGCGGGCTTCATAAGCATCGGCGATGCTCGGCGCGGCGGCCAGGAAGGCGTCGGTCAGTTCCGGTGCGGCATTCTCGGCCACCATCACGCCAGCATTGCCCTTGTGGATAAAACCGGCGCAACGGCTGGCGATGTTGACGACTTTGCCCACGAGGTCAGAGTTGACCTTCTGCACGAAGTCTTCCAGGTTCAAGTCCAGGTCGTCGACGCCACGGCCAAGTTTGGAGGCGTAGTAGTAGCGCAGGTATTCCGGCGACAGGTGGTCCAGGTAGGTGCGCGCCTTGATGAAGGTGCCACGGGACTTGGACATCTTCTGACCATTGACGGTCAGGTAGCCGTGCACATTGATGCCGGTCGGCTTGCGGTAGCCTGAGCCTTCAAGCATTGCTGGCCAGAACAGGGCGTGGAAGTTGACGATGTCCTTGCCGATGAAGTGATACAGCTCGGCCGTGGACTCCTTGCTCCAGAACGCGTCGAAGTCCAGCTCCGGCGTGCGGTCGCAGAGGTTCTTGAAGCTGGCCATGTAGCCGATCGGCGCGTCCAGCCACACATAGAAGTACTTGCCTGGCTCGCCTGGAATCTCGAAGCCGAAGTACGGCGCATCGCGGGAGATGTCCCACTGCTGCAGCCCGGCATCCAGCCATTCTGCGATCTTGTTGGCCACCGCGTCCTGCAAAGTGCCGCTGCGGGTCCAGGTTTGCAGCATCTGCTGGAAATCCGGGAGCTTGAAGAAGAAGTGCTGGGAGTCCTTGAGCACCGGGGTGGCGCCGGAAATCGCCGACTTGGGATCCTTCAGGTCGGTGGGGGCGTAGGTGGCACCGCATTTTTCGCAGTTGTCGCCGTACTGGTCTTCAGTGCCACACTTCGGGCAAGTGCCCTTGATGAAGCGGTCGGCCAGGAACATTTTCTTTTCCGGGTCGAAATACTGGGTGATCGAGCGAGTGGCAATGTGGCCGGCTTCTTTCAATCGCAGGTAGATCTGGCTCGATAGCTCGCGGTTTTCTTCGGCGTGGGTCGAATGGAAGTTGTCAAAGTCCACCAGGAAATCGGCAAAGTCGGCGCTGTGTTCAGCCTGCACATTGGCGATCAGTTGTTCCGGCGTGATGCCTTCCTTTTCGGCGCGCAGCATGATGGCCGAACCGTGGGCGTCGTCCGCGCAGACATAAATGCATTGATTGCCGCGATGCTTCTGGAAGCGCACCCACATATCGGTCTGGATGTACTCAAGCATATGGCCAAGATGGATGGAACCATTGGCATAGGGCAGGGCGCTGGTGACGAGGATCTTGCGTGGCTCGGACATGGGGCTCGGCTACTTGATGAAACGGAGGTCGGCCACTATAAAGCGCCGGCAAATTTATTTCACCCCGTGGCGTTGTTTCAGCATCCTGCAAACTGTCGAAAGCATGCCGTTACGTGGCCGGAACGGTTAGGATAGCCGCCTGTTTCAGTCAGTCTTTTTCGGGAGTAGCCCATGAGCGCCGTGAATCGCGCAGCGGTGGAAGCCGTTCTTCGCCAGTACACCGACCCCTATTTGAACCAGGACCCGGTGAGCGCCGGCTGTGTGCGAGCCATTGAGGTCCAGGGCGATCAAGTCTCGGTCCAGTTGGAGCTGGGCTACGCCGCCGGCCTGTTCAAGAACGGCTGGGCGCAGATGCTGCAGATGGCCATAGAAGGTTTGGACGGCGTACGTTCGGCCAAGGTCGATATTCAATGTGTCATCGCCGCGCACAAGGCGCAGGCGCAGATCCCGGGCTTGGCCAACGTCAAGAATGTGGTTGCAGTGGCGTCCGGCAAGGGCGGGGTGGGCAAGTCTACTACGGCGGCCAACCTGGCCCTGGCCCTGGCCCGCGAAGGCGCACGTGTGGGCATCCTCGACGCCGATATCTACGGCCCGAGCCAAGGCGTGATGTTCGGTATCGCCGAAGGCACGCGGCCGAAGGTCAAGGATCAGAAGTGGTTCGTGCCTATCGAGTCCCTGGGCGTGGAAGTAATGTCCATGGCGTTCTTGACCGATGACAACACGCCAATGGTCTGGCGAGGGCCGATGGTTTCCGGCGCGTTGTTGCAACTGGTCACCCAGACAGCCTGGGGCGACCTGGACTACCTGGTCATCGATATGCCGCCCGGCACCGGTGATATCCAGCTGACCCTGGCGCAGAAGGTGCCGGTGGCGGGTTCAGTGATCGTTACCACACCTCAGGATCTGGCGCTGCTGGACGCGAAAAAAGGCGTGGAGATGTTCCGTAAGGTCAACATTCCGGTGCTGGGCGTCGTGGAAAACATGGCGGTGCATATCTGCTCCAATTGCGGTCATGCCGAGCATTTGTTTGGTGAAGGCGGCGGCGAGAAGCTGGCCACCCAGTATGGCGTCGAGCTATTGGCCTCGCTGCCGTTGTCGATGCTGATCCGCGAACAGGCTGATGGCGGCAAGCCTACGGTAATGGCTGAGCCTGATAGCCAAATCGCCATGATTTATCAGGAACTGGCCCGCCACGTGGGCGCGCGGATCGTGCTGCAGGAAGCGGCCATGCCATCCATGCCGACGATCACTGTCAGCGAGGATTGACGCGAGGAGGGGGCGATTACGCTTTTGCGCAATGTCTCATGTAAGCATTCGCTTACTTTTTCGTAAGCGAATGGTTTTTTTCCTCGCCCTGGGTGGCTAAAAAATGCGAAAGACTTTTCTATCTTATTGAAACATAACAATTATTTAGGGGTGTTCTGTTACGTCGGCGTGCTGGAGTGGATGTAGCATCCCGTTGAACTTCCCTTGGAACTCTCTAACATCAGCCCTGTGTCCACGGATTGACACGGCCATCAAGGAACGATGGTTAAAGGAATATCGCGGGATGCGATTCATCAGGATGATGAAAAGGAATAAAGGGACTAAGGAAAAAATGTGGGCGGGTCATACCGCCCCTTTTTTCGCCTGTAGAAAAGTAAAAGCAGGTCCAGGAAATGCAAAAAGGCCCGCAAGGGGCCTTTTGAGGAACGGTGAGTTATCAGCGTTCGAGGTCGGCGATTTTGCCGGTCTTGCCATCCCACTCTTCGGCGTCAGGCAGCGCGTCTTTCTTCTCGGTGATATTGGGCCAGATATCGGCCAATTCAGCATTCAACGCGATGAAGTTCTCCATGCCGGCAGGCACCTCATCCTCAGAGAAGATCGCGTTGGCCGGGCATTCTGGTTCACACAGGGCGCAATCAATGCACTCGTCCGGGTGGATGACCAGGAAGTTCGGGCCTTCGTAAAAGCAGTCCACCGGACAGACTTCTACGCAGTCGGTGTACTTGCACTTGATGCAGTTGTCGGTGACGACGAAGGTCATTTCTAATTTTCTCCTCAGGCGGCGGCAGCGAAACCCTTAATGGCAGGGCTCGCGAGGTTCGGGAGCGATAGTCTGCAGGCCAGGCTAAAAGCCAGCAGCATCCCAAACCGCGCGAGAGTCTACCAGTTTGCAGGCCTGTGCGTTATATCCGAGTCTTCAGTGCATATAACATTTCGAGTGCTTTACGCGGCGTCAGATCGTCCAACTCCAGCTTGGCCAGTTCATCCAGCACGGGGTGGGGCAGGCTGGCGAAGAGATCGCTCTGATGTGGCGCGGCACTTTGTCGCTGAGTCTTGGCGGGACTGGCAACCGCAGTTTCGTGGGGTAACGCAGTGGTTTCCAGGCGACTGAGGTGTTCGCGGGCGCGGCTGATCACGTCGTTCGGCACACCGGCCAGTTGCGCAACAGCCAGGCCGTAGCTCTGACTGGCCGGCCCCGGCAATACATGGTGCAGAAACACGATACGCTCGTTGTGCTCGGTCGCGTTCAAGTGCACGTTGGCCACCAGCGGCTCGCTTTCCGGCAGTACGGTCAGCTCGAAATAGTGGGTGGCGAACAGCGTGTAGGCGCGTAAATGTGCCAAGCGCTCGGCGGCGGCCCAAGCCAGGGACAGCCCGTCGAAGGTGCTGGTGCCGCGACCGACTTCGTCCATCAGCACCAGGCTGCGTTCGGTGGCGTTATGCAGGATATTGGCGGTCTCGCTCATTTCCACCATAAAGGTCGAACGCCCACCGGCCAGGTCATCGCTGGAGCCGATCCGGGTGAAAATCCGGTCTACCAGGGACAGCTCGCAACTGGCCGCCGGCACAAAACTGCCGATATGCGCCAACAACACGATCAACGCTGTCTGGCGCATGTAGGTGGATTTACCGCCCATATTCGGACCGGTGATCACCAGCATGCGGGTATCGTCATCCAGCGACAGATCGTTGGCGACGAACGGCGTGGTCAGCACCTGCTCCACCACCGGGTGACGCCCCTGCACGATGCGCATGCATGGCTCGCTGACGAACCGCGGACAGTTGAGGTCAAGGTTGAGGGCGCGTTCGGCCAGGTTGCTCAACACGTCCAGTTCCGACAACGCGGCAGCCGTGTCTTGCAGCGGCGCCAGTTGGCCGATCAGGTCTTCGAGCAGCGCCTCATACAGCATCTTTTCCCGCGCCAAGGCACGGCTTTTGGCTGACAGTGCCTTGTCTTCGAACTCCTTAAGCTCCGGGGTGATAAAGCGTTCGGCACCTTTGAGCGTCTGGCGGCGCTGATAGTCGATCGGTGCCTGTTCGGCCTGTTTGCTGGGCAGCTCGATAAAGTAGCCATGCACGCGGTTGTAGCCGACCTTCAGATTGGCCAGGCCAGTGCGGGCTTTTTCGCGGGCTTCCAGATCGATAAGGAATTGCCCAGCGTTTTCGCTCAGGGCTTGCAGCTCGTCCAGTTCGCTGTCGTAACCGGTCTTCAGTACGCCACCGTCACGGATGATGGCCGGCGGGTTATCGATGATGGCTTTTTCCAGCAGCGCCGCCAGTTCCGGGTAGGTGCTGGTGGTCACGGCCAATTGTTGCAGGTGCGGTGCGTCCAGCTCGCTCATGGCCGCTTGCAGCTGCGGCAGGGCGCCGAGCGCATCGCGCAGGCGCGCCAGGTCGCGCGGGCGCGCATTTCGCAGGCCGATCCGCGCCAGAATGCGCTCGATATCGCCAATTTCCTTGAGCTGCGGCTGCAGCTTTTCAAAGCGGTAACCATCCAGCAGGCAGGTGATGGAGGATTGGCGCGCTTGCAGCACCTTCAGATCCCGCAGCGGACGGTTCAGCCAGCGGGTCAGCAGGCGGCTGCCCATGGCGGTCTGGCAACGGTCGACCACCGATTGCAAGGTGTTGTCGCGCCCGCCGGCCAGGTTGGTGTCCAGCTCCAGGTTGCGACGGCTGGCGCCATCGAGCACCACTGTATCGTCCAAGCGTTCGTGGCGCAGGCTGCGCAAGTGCGGCAGGGCGGTGCGCTGGGTTTCCTTGGCATAGCTGAGCAGGCAACCGGCGGCGCCGATGGCCAGGGTCAGGGTTTCGCAACCGAAGCCTTTAAGGTCTTGCACGGAGAATTGCTGGCACAGGCTCTTGAGCGCCGAGTCACGCTCGAAATCCCACGGCGCGCGACGTTTGGTCCCACGCCGTTTTTCCGCCGGCAAATCCTTGGGCCAATCGTCCGGGATCAGCAACTCCACGGGATTGATGCGCTCCAGCTCTGCCAGCAGGTTCTCCCAGCCCTTGATCTCCAGAACTGTGAAATTGCCGCTGGTGATATCCAGCACGGCCAGGCCGAACAAGCGCTCATCCCCCAGCACCGCCGCGATCAAGTTATCGCGACGCTCATCCAACAGTGCTTCATCACTCACCGTACCCGGCGTAATGATGCGCACCACCTGACGTTCCACCGGGCCTTTGCTGGTGGCCGGATCGCCGATCTGCTCGCAGATCACCACCGACTCACCCAGCTTTACCAGCTTGGCCAGATAGCCTTCGAG
This sequence comes from Pseudomonas sp. efr-133-TYG-23, assembly GCF_030209215.1. Classification (NCBI taxonomy): domain Bacteria; kingdom Pseudomonadati; phylum Pseudomonadota; class Gammaproteobacteria; order Pseudomonadales; family Pseudomonadaceae; genus Pseudomonas; species Pseudomonas sp. efr-133-TYG-23. Next base: position 98,894 of record NZ_JARVSL010000027.1, read on the forward strand.
GGAGTGGTAAGGAATCCCACACATCGGAATTGACTGCCCCGCCGACTGCCCGCGCGCGGTCAGCGTGATGTCCAGCAGCTTGGCAGCCTTCTTCGCGTCTTCATAGAAGATCTCGTAGAAATCGCCCATGCGGTAGAACATCAACTGATCAGCGTGCTGGTTTTTCAAGCGCCAGTACTGCTGCATCATCGGGGTGTGGGAGGACAGATCGGACGTGTTCTTACTCATCAGATAGTTAGCAAATTCGTTGAAAGGAGTGGGGCAAAGGTGGGGCGCTCGGCCCTGCTTATTGCAATGGCCGCAAGGTTAACATGTGAAGTCGGCGCTTCGCAGGTTGCAAACCGGTCTACAAAGCGCAGAGACGCTGCCCCTGATACAGCGCGACTTGTGCATAAAATATGCAAATTAGCATTTGCCAAGCTGCAAAACACCCGGCACTATCGCCGTTATGCAAAAACGCAACGTTTCTATCGTATTAAGAGAATTGCTGGACCGCGACCGGATCTCCCCCACGGAGCTTCACCGGCGTACCGGTGTGCCTCAGTCCACGCTGTCTCGGATCCTCAGCGGCAAGATTGTCGATCCGTCTGACAAGCATATCTCCCGCATTGCCGAATACTTTGGCGTGAGCACCGACCAACTGCGAGGGCGCGTGGCCGTAGGCGCTGCGCGGGACGACGGGCGCGACCCGATGCATTCGGAACTCAAGGACATAAGCCTGTGGGACGACGACACCCCTATCAATGACGATGAGGTGTCGATCCCCTTTCTGCGCGAGGTTGAATTGGCTGCTGGATCAGGAAGATTCGTCATCGAGGAAAGCGAGAAAGCCAGCCTGCGTTTTGGAAAGCGCAGCTTGCGACACAATGGTGTGCAATTCGACCAGGCCAAGTGTGTGACGGTGCGCGGCAACAGCATGTTGCCAGTGCTGCGCGATGGCGCCACCGTTGGGGTCAATGCGGGCAAGAGCGGCATCGGCGATATCGTCGATGGCGATCTGTATGCCATTAATCACAATGGCCAATTGCGGGTCAAACAGCTCTATCGCCTGCCATCCGGGATTCGTCTGCGCAGCTTCAACCGCGACGAGCATCCGGACGAGGACTACAGTTTCCAGGAAATCCAGGACGAGCAGATCAGTATCCTCGGCCATGTGTTCTGGTGGGGCATGTACGCGCGTTAACCCAATTCAGTAGGACAAAACCCGCCAAGCAGCGGGTTTTTTTTCGCCTGCAAAAAGCCAGTAACCCCTTGAATCCCCAAGCCAAAAATGCACAAGGGCATATCCGGAGTGAAAATAAATGCATTTACGCATTGACTGTATATGCATACATGCATATTCTTCATCTCAAGCCAGCCAACAAGGCCTGGTGGAGGCGGCAAGGATGCTGCCGAGGATGACAAGGAAGGCACGCAACATCGGCAAGGACGCCATCACAGCGATGGCAGGGATGCCAGGCAATACCGGCAAGGATGCCGACGCTCTTTAGTGACACCGCTTTACAAGAAACAGGCAGCGATGAACCGGCCTTAACGGTTCAGAGGGTTGGCAACTGACCCGGGTGTGCAGCGTAAAGCACCAGAAGCAGTTATCCGGCAGACAGGGATCGTGGTCGGAAAAACATTGAGGAAAGAACCGTACCGCGCCAGTAGCGCCGAAGGTTCGAGGACAGCATTACTGAAAAGCCCGGGCAACCGGGCTTTTTGGAATGCCTACCTATAAATGGATTTACCCGGAAAACCGGCATTCAGCCGGCATTGCTCAGCCAGGAGGCGTGACATGACAAACGAGCAGCAAGCGTTAGCGGAAATGCCTATCTGGCTGGTGATTGCACTGGCCTTGATCGGCGGGGTATCCGGCGAAATGTGGCGCGCCGACAAGGAGGGCGCCCGCGGTTGGTCGTTGATCCGGCGCCTGGCCTTGAGGTCTGGCGCGTGCATGGTGTGCGGGGTTTCGGCCCTGATGCTGTGTTACGCCGCCGGCATGTCGATCTGGACAGCCGGTGCCATCGGCTGCCTCACCGCCATGGCGGGGGCCGACGTAGCCATCGGTCTTTATGAACGCTGGGCGGCCAAGCGTATCGGGGTCAACCAGACACCGACTTCGCGGCCCGATCAGCAGTAATTGCTGCAAGGACGCGACCCTATGACACTTATCGAAAAACCTTCCCAACTGCCCATCGCGATCGCAGAAATGCTCAAGCTGGCGTTCCCGCACCTGCGGGTGGGCAATCACCAGGATTTCAACGGCGCCACGGGTGCCAGCGGCATTTTGATCGGCGTGGAGCGTAACGGCCCCGGAATACGCGCCCTGGACGGGCGTAAGGCGCATGCCTTGTCGGTGTCTCTCAAAGTCACGGTTGCCAGCGGCGCGGCGCCCTTTGACGCCTGCGACTTGGCCAGCCAACTGATGGATCTGGCCCTGGACAACCGCTGGGGGCTGCCGGCCGAGCAATGCGACCTGCCCATGGCCATTGTGGCAGCACCCTCCGTTCTGGGCTCCAGCGAAACGGACTACGACACCTGGACGGTGGCCTTCAGCCAAACGCTCTATCTGGGGCCGCCGCTGCTCGAAGATCCTGCGGGTAAACCGCTGTTTGCCTGCACCTGGGAAGTCTCGAATATCGACGATCCCGATCAATATCGACCTCTGCAGGAGTAGACCATGTTCGACGCGTTACTACGCATGCAACTGGGGCCGATCATCGAGCGGCTGGCGCAAATGGAGGCCCAGCTCGAAGACTTGTACCGCCGCGCCGACAGTTTTTGTCGGATTGGCGTATGTGAGGAAGTCGATGCCGCCAGCCACACATGCAAGGTTCGGCATGGCGATTTGCTCACCCCGGCCATTCATTTTTTCAACCCCAGCGCCGGTGCGCAGACGGAAACCCGCATCCCATCTGTGGGCGAGCAATGCCTGCTGCTCAACTATGCCGGTGGGGAAGGGGGGACGCAGTCCGTGGCCCTGTTCGGCCTCAACAGTAGTCAGTTTCCGCCTGTCTCCCGTGTGGCGACGTTGACGCGTCGCCTTTATCAGGACGGGACGCAAAGCGATTACGACGATGCCACTCACCTGTTCAATTGGCGCAACGGGCCCACCACCGTCACGGGCTCACGGGAGCAGGTCGTCGCCCAGATCGGTGGCGCCAGCCTGGTGCTGACGGCCGACAGCATCGCCCTGCAATTGGGGGCTACCGGCCTGCGGCTGGATGCCGGCGGGGTGCATTTAAGTGGCCCGGTGGTGGATCACCAGGGCCGTGTGATCAGCAGCGCATAAGGATTTGCCATGCTCGGAATCGATAGAAACACCGGGGCAGCCGTGGATGACTGGCTGCAGTTCGTACAGCGCGCCACCCGAGCGCTGACCACTCCCATAGGCACTCGCCAGAAGCGCCCGCTGTACGGCTCGATGATCCCGCAACTGCTTGGTCAGAACCTGGGCGACGACCTGCTGATCCTCGCCCAGAGCCATGCCGCGCAGGCGTTCTACAACACCCAGAATGGCATCGCCGATTTTCAACCCGAGGTCATCGTCGCTACGCGGCAAGGCGCTGGTTTGTTGCTGCGTTTTGCCGGCACCTGGAAAAACCGTCAACAAACCTTCGAGGTCGTGACATGAGCATGTTGATCCCCGGCCAGAACCAACTGGCGGAGCCGGCGCTTATCGCCGTGGAGGCGTTCGAGCCATTGTTGGCGGAATTCAAGGCGTTCGTCACCGATTACGTGGCCACCCGTGCGCCGCAAAGCGCGCCCAAACTCAAGGCCAGTCTGGACAATGAAAGCGAATTATTGACCCTGGCCCTGGAAGCGTTTTGCGTGCGCCTGCAAACCCATGAACGCAAGTACAACGCCCGTATCAAGCAGATGCTGGCGTGGTGGGCAACCGGCAGCAACTTGGATGCACGCCTTGCCGACATGGGGCTGGAGCGCCAAGTGCTCGACCCTGGCGACCCGGCCGCATTCCCGCCGATACCACCCATTCTGGAAAGCGACGACGATGCCCGTCTGCGCTACTACCTGGCACCCCATGCACCGGCGGCAGGCTCGCGGATGCAGTATCGACGCGAGGTCTTCACCCTGGGTGAACGGCCGTCGGTCAAGGTGCAGAGCGCCACTCCCGGCGTGGTTACCGTCAGCTACACCTTCGACCCGGACGGCTACGCGGCCCAAGTCAAGGATGGCAATGCGCGGCGCACCGCTCCAGGCGAAGTCATGGTCACGGTACTGTCAAGGGAGGGCGACGGCAGCGCATCCGCCGAATTGCTTGACGGCGTGCGACGACATTTCGCACGGCCGGATGTAAGGCCGGAAACCGATCTGGTCAGCGTGCAGAGTGCGCAGATCCTGCCGTACAAAATCCGCGTCGTGGCCAAGATCAACGCCGGGCCGGATTCCGGGTTGACCCAAGTGGCGGCTCAACGCCTGCTGCAAACCTACGCCGACTCCTGCCATCGCCTCGAAGGACGCGTCGACCCCAGTTGGATCGACTACGCCATTCACAGTGCGGGCGCGGCGCAGTTGCAGATTCTCGAACCTCTGGAACCGATCATCACCACAGCCTTCCAGGCCCCTTATTGCACCGGTGTCGAGGTGGAGGTGCGCACGCTATGAGTGAAAGCAAAGCGAGCCTGTTGCCGGCCAATAGCTCAGCACTGGAGAAAGCCCTGGACCTGGGCTTCGGCACCCTGCTGGACCGCGTCGTACCGCCGTTTCCCGCGCTGATGAACCCGCTGCAAACCCCCGTCCAATTTCTGCCGTACCTGGCCGCCGACCGGGGTGTCAGCGAATGGAATACCCAAGCCAGCGAATCGGAAAAACGCCTGACCGTGGGGCTTTCCTGGCAGATCCAGCGTCAAGCGGGCACGCCCAAGGCGTTGATCCATGCGGTGGAGTCTTTGGGTTTTACGCCCAATATCAGCGCCTGGTATCAGCAGCGGCCGCTGGGCGTGCCGTACACCTTTGACGTGCAGGCAATTGTGGGGCGCAGTTGGTCCAGCGGTGACCACAACCGGCTGATTCGGCGTATCAACGCGGCCAAGAGCGAGCGTGATCAGGCCACCATCACCATTGTCCACGAGACCTTGGGCGGCCTTTCGATCAGCAGCGCGCTCGACCCGCCGTTGAGTGACAGTGAGTTTTCCCTGCGGGGCGCTCTACCCGAAACAGTGCTGGGCGCCCGGCTTACCCAAACCGGCGCAGCCCTGCACTACACCATTAACGACTACGACCTCAGGGCGCAGCCATGACAGATGACATTACGCGCCTGGTGCGCTTCACCGCCAAGGGATTGGATGAAGTGCTGCAGGCAAAGAACCAGGGTTTGAAAGGTGAAATCACCCACATTGGCGCCGGCACCGGCCGCTACAACCCGGACGGCAGCGAAGTGGCCTTGCGCGACGAACGCCAACGGGTCGCCATCGTGGATTACGAAGACCTGGGCAACCACCAACTCAGGATGGCCGCGCTGTTTGACGGCGACGGGGAATATGAAATTGGCGAGTTTGGCTTTTATCTCGCCAGTGGGACGCTGTTGGCGGTGTATTCCGTCGCAGGAAAGTTGCTGACGTATAAAGCGGCGGCGGCTCGGGTGCTGCAGAAGTTCACGCTGGATGTTTCGCCGTTGCCGGGGGATAGCGTGGTGATTTTAGTGGGGAGTGAAAATCTGAATGTGTTGTTGATCGATGAGTTGGCAGCGTTGTCCGCAGCCAGTGTAGACAACATGGCCAGAGGGGTAGGGCTCATGTTTCGAGTAATGAAACTCGAAAGTGTTGGGGGTGGCATCTAGTTTTGTCGGCTTTCTAAATTGAGAAGCTGTCCGGTCATTGTAAAAGATAAGGAGATCATATCTTGAGTACAGAACAACAACTGGCCGCCGTGGTCAGTGCAGCGAATAACCTTACCCAAGTTATCACCGGAAAGGTCGGAGAGATTGATAAAGCGATTGCTGAGGCACGACGTGCCTATGAAGCGCAATTGTTGGATCTTAAAAATCGCTTGCCAAGGCTAGCGGTGACTAAAAATTTCAATTTGTACCCCAGCGCCGACGGGAAATTGATTGATAACTGGGGTATTCATGGTGAAGTTACTTGCAACAAACTTCGTTCGATAACTACTACCTCTCAAGCCACGGGACGCCCGCAGGCGGATGTGGACTTCATGTTGCAGGTACAGGCGGACGTGCGTGAACAGTTTCCTGGATTTGATATCAGGGCCAGTGAGTACTGGCGAACTATCGTCAACGTGTGGCAGTTGAAATGGGCAACCGCCGATGTGAGTCCCTGGCTGGCTTTCCCCTATACCGTAGATACGGCGCTTGCAAATGGGACTGGCGCGGTGCCGCTTAACTCTTACATTACATTGGGGGCTTTTGTCCGCGTTGTAGAGGGGGCAATTGCTGGTGCTTGGAGCACAGGGGCAGAAAAAGGCAAATGGCGCTGGTGCTCTGCAGTTGTAGCACCCACCGAGCTCTTCGGTGCTTATTATCATCTGCACCCAATGCGTAACTCCGCCTCCGGGGTTGTCGAGGTGATGCTGGCAGGTGCATGCACGGGTGTTGTTACTAGTCCAGGTGACTGGGGAACTATGTTGGCGTTGAATTAAGGAGAAATTATGAAACCGATTTTTGTACCTGCTGAACTTCATCCGCTAATCAAGTGGCAGGTAATTCGTAGTGCTCGCGACCAGGATCTGGCTGCCAGCGATTATGCGGCTATGCCAGATTATCAAATGGAGGAGTCAAACAAGGCTGCGTTTTTAGCCTATCGCCAGGGCCTGCGAGATATCCCGGACCAAGGCAGCGACCCGGACGCGGTCGAGTGGCCCTCTAAACCCTCCTTTCTCAAATAACCTCACCGCGAAAGCGGTTTTTTTTCGCCTTCCCAAAGCCCCTCCTCAAGGGGCTTTGGCGTTCTCAACCGGAGAAACCCACCTATGCCTACCCGCCAAACCTACACCGTCCTCATCCCATTCCCTACCGGAGGCGGCCATTGGTCCACCGTTGGCCAGGAGCTGGAACTGCTGGACGTCGAAGCATCCGCCCTGCGCACCGCTGGCCGTCTGGAACTGACCAGCGTCCTTAACTCCACCCCGAAGAAGGCTGAATAACCATGGCTGAGGTTCTGAACTTCGAGCACAACGGTATCACCGTCAATGCCACCGAATCACCCGAGGCCATGGGTGGCCTGGGTGATAACGTCATCGGTCTGGTCGGCACCGCGCCGAACGCCCATGCGTCGATTCCAAAAAATGCGCCGTTTCGCATCAATAGCTTCACCACCCAGGCGCTGCTGGACACCACCGGTGCCGAGTCGGGCACGTTGTTCCACGCCGTCTACCAGATTCTCAAAGTGGTGAAGGTGCCGGTCTACGTGGTGATCGTCGAAGAGGGCGCCACTGCGGCCGATACGCTCAACAATGTGATCGGTGGTAACGACCCGGTCACCGGCCGCAAACTGGGCCTGGCCGCGCTCGCCAGCGTGCCTGAAGACCTGACCATCATCGGCGCCCCCGGCTTCACTGGCACCAAGGCCGTGGCCGGCGAGTTTGCCTCGTTCGGCAAGCGCATCAAGGCGCGTGTCGTGCTCGATGGCAAAGATGCCAGCGTCGCCGACCAAGTGGCCTATAGCGGCGAACTGGGCGGCGCCGACCTGGGTTTCGACCGCTGCCTGCTGGTGCACAACATGCCGTCGGTGTACTCCAAGGCGGCGAAGAAAAACGTGTTTCTGTCGCCGTCGTCTCTGGCGATCGCCGCGCTGGCCAAGGTCAAGCAGTGGGAGAGCCCGGGTAATCAGGTGACGTTCGCCGAGGACGTTTCCCGCGTGGTCGAGTACAACATCCTCGACACCTCCACCGAAGGCGACCTGCTCAACCGTTATGGCGTGAGCTACTACGCGCGCACCATCCTCGGCGGCTTTTCGTTGCTGGGTAACCGTTCCATCACCGGCAAATTCATCAGCTATGTCGGCCTGGAAGATGCCATCAGCCGCAAACTGGTCAAGGCCGGCCAGAAAGCCATGGCCAAGAACCTCACCAAGTCCTTCATGGATCAGGAGGTCAAGCGCATCAACGACTGGCTGCAAACCCTGGTCGCCGACGAAACCATTCCCGGCGCCAGCGTGTACCTGCACCCGGAGTTGAACAGTGTCGAAAAGTACAAAAACGGCACCTGGTTCATCGTCATCGACTATGGCCGCTACGCGCCCAACGAACACATGATTTATCAACTCAACGCCCGTGATGAAATCATCGAGCAGTTCCTGGAGGACGTTCTCTAATGTTTACCAACCGAGTCAGACAGGCCATTGCGGCCACCCTCCAAGGCCTGCCGTTGTCCGCGACGGTGGAAGAGTTCACTCCGCCGAAGATCGAGTTCGAGATGGAACCCATGTCCGGTGGGCGCTTTATCGCCGAGGAAATGGCCAAGAGCGGCAAGGTGCTCAATGCCACGCTGGTCCTCCAGGGTGCCGGTCCTGAAATCATGCTGGCGCTGGGCGTGCGCATGGGTGACGACATCCTGCTCAACGTACGTGAAGCCGGTCAGGACCAGGACGGCAAGACGTATTTCACCTACCACACCGTCGGCGGCAAGCTCAAATCCCTGGATGAAGCGAAGCTGAAGATGGGCGAGAAGGCGCTCACCACGCTGGAGTTGTCCTGCCGCACCTACAATCGTCTGGAAAACGGCATCCCGGTGATCGACATCGACGTGCGCACCCAGAAATTCGTGCTCAACGGCGTCGATATCCTGGGCGATGCGCGCCGCGCTGTGCTGATGCCTTAAACCCCTGGGGGCGGGTGCGCTCGCCCCTTGCTTGAACAAGGAATTGCCCCATGGCCTGGATGCCACCGCTGCATAGGTTGCTGTCTGCAATCACCGCCGACACCGGCGCGATGATCGAGCAGGTGCAACTCAAACCGCTGTACTACGCCGCGCAAAAAGACGCGCTGGCCCGGGCCGGTGACGACGAGGACGATCAGTTCTTTGAACTGGCGAAACTCGCCACCGGCCTGTCGGAAAAAGAACTCGACCAGCTCAAGCGCCCGGACTACGTGTCTATCGCTCAGTACGTACACGAGATGTCGACGCGACCTACTTCATTCTTTCTCAACGAACCTCAGCAGTCGTCCCACGATCAGCCCATCCAACTGCTATTGCCCCTGGATGCAGCCGGCCGAACCCTGAATGAACTGCCCCTGGAAATGCCCGCCCTGCGCGCCACCAAAGTGATGAAAAAACTCGCCACCAACAAAGAACGCGCCGAGTTCATCACTGCCCATTGCACCGGCTTGATGATCCCGGATCTCGCGGGGTTGACCGTGCCGGACTGGACGGAATTGCAGGAGCGCATCGACGATTTTTTAAATCAACCGGCGGACTTCTTTCGGAACGCGACATCGAGGTGATCCTCGATGTGGTGCCGCTGGTTTACTCGGTAAACGAAGCGGAAATTCTCGACTGGGACGCCGCAAAAGCACTGCGCCGCTACGACATTGCGATCACTCGCCTTGGGGTTAAACAGGAGTAAAGCGAGATGCAAGAGACTCAATATGCGACCCGGCTCGCGGTGCAAGACAACCGCTGGATGCTCGGTGACGCGGATCTGGGCAGTGTGCTCGCACCGTTCTCTGCAAGCTTGGCCGCGCCTGAACGCGAGGCTCCATCACCGCAATCGACGCTCAGCTCGGCGCTGGTTACCGTCAGCGTGGACCTGAATGCGTTGACCCTGGAGCAGGTACGGTTGCGCGAGACGCTGGAGACGCTCAACACGACGTTGTTCATCACCGGCGCTGCCGTGACCGCCCCGGCCCTGAGCCCCGCGACCAGTGAGACGAAGAAAACGCCGGAAGAAACAAAACCTGCCGAAACCTCCGCCACTCAATTGCTCAAGTGGGCAGTTGAAGGTTTGACGGATTCGTTCAGAACCAAGGTTTCAGACAAAGTGCTTGAAGCGACCCTGGGCAAAATCCCCGGCATCGGTGCGGTATTTCAGGGGGCCGGCAAGGGCGGTGACGCTTGCTGCTCGGGTGTCAGCGAGGCGCTGCGGGGGCCTAAGCGTTATGGGCCCAACAAGTCATCTGGGAAGAGAGGGCCAGGCAAGCCTACGTTCATGAAGTCAAGGCGCAGTCCCCCCCGAACCTCTTTGAGTTTCGTCGCCACGGTGCGCAGCCTCTTCGAGAAGGTAAGCAAGGTATTCGAAGGTCCGCGCCTGGGGTTCAATGCCTCGACGATTGCTCCACGCGCAGCGGCCCCTTCGAGCCTGGCTGGCGCCGCGATCCGACTGGAGTCATCCGTCGTGCGCAGGCTGGGCCCGCTGAAGTACGTCGACAGCGCGATGGCCGTCGTGCAAGGCGTGCGCCAAGGCGATGCCAAAGCCGTTGGCAGTGGCCTGAGCACCGCCGGTGGCGCCTGGGCTGGCGCATCGGCCGGGGCTGCACTTGGCACGCTGGTTTTTCCCGGTATCGGTACCGCCGTCGGTGGTGCAATCGGTGGCTTGCTGGGCAGCGAAGCGGGCAGTTGGCTCGGTGACAAACTGTTCAGTTCAAGTGATCGCCTGCCCGCGCCGAATGCCCTGAGCAAGGAACTCAACAGTGCTCGCACCGACAACGTCCAGGTCACGATCTCGCCGAGCATCCAGATCACTGGCGTCAACCCCGCCGATGCCCAGCAAGTGGTCAACCAAGTGCTCCAGGCCCTGCAATTCCAATGCATGCCCATGGTGACCGACTCCCTCGGCATTCGACGCAACGCGGCATTGGCCGACCCCGGAGGTGATTGATGCGACAACAGATGGTATTGGGCGATTTTATCTTTGGCCTCTCACGAGGTTTTGCCTACGCCACGCTCACCCACAGCAGTTACGGGGGCTGGAGCAACCTGGAAATCATTGCCAGCAAGCCGCAGTCCCGTCAGAGCGGTCAGGCTCTGGAGAAACTCACGTTCGGCGGCACGGCGATGTACGCCGTAGGTATGCAGCGCCTGGACGAATTGCGCGCCTTGCAGAATGCGCGGGCACCGCTGCCGCTGGTCGACGGGATCGGCCGGAACTGGGGGCTGTGGCGCATCAACGCCGTGGTGGAAAACCAAAGCCATGTGATCGACGACGGCACCGCCATGGTCATGTCTTGGAGCCTTGAATTGGAGGAGTTCGTCAATGCGTAGAGTGCGAAGTATTGCCGGGGATTCGGTCAACCTGCTGCTGTACCGCGAGTTGGGGCGCTGTGACGACGCTGCTGAAGAAACCCTCTGGCGCCTGAACCCCGAACTGGCCGAGCACGGGCCGGTATTGCCGGCGGGCGTGTGGGTGGTGGTGCCGGAGTTGCACGCCCGGCCAGCGGCATTGCGGTCGATTTCGGCCTGGGATTGAGGAGGCCATATGACACAGGGATTCACCCCGGTCGTTGAGTTCTACGGTGCCAATGCGGCATTGCTTAACCAACGGTTGATGCACTGGAGCCATACCGATGCCGCCGGTATCCAGACCGACCGGCTGGAACTCACGCTCAATACCGAGGGCCTGGAAGGGTTGCCGAGCTTGAGCGGCAAGATTGGTCTACGGGTCGGCTATCAGGAGTCGGGCCTGGTGGAGAAGGGCGAATTCGTCATCACACAGCGAACACCGGTGCTGTTTCCGATGCGCCTGATGATCGTCGCCACCGCCGCACCTTTCAGTGCTGCGGACCCCAGCCATTACCGGCAGCGCCGCTCCGCCAGTTACGGCCCCACCACCCTGGGCGCGCTGTTTCGTCAGTTAGTCAGCCGGCATGGCTATTCACCCCGGGTGGCACCGGCGCTGGAAGGCATTCCGATTCCCCATATCGATCAATCCAACGAAAGCGACATGGCGTTTATCACGCGCCTGGCCAATCGCTATAGCGCCGTCACAAAACCGATCAACGAACTGTATGTGTTGGCGGAAGCCGGCAAGGTCCACTCGCTTTCCGGGCAACCTCTGCCGGAGGTGACGTTATCCGTGACCCAGGACAACCGACCCGGTGACCAAGCGTTCATCACAGCCAGGCTCGACGAGCAATCGCGCTCTAAGTACATGGGGTGCCGTGTGACCTGGTGGGATGCGGCTGGGGGCAAACAGCACGTCGTGCAAGTCGGCATTGCGCCGTTCAAAACCTTGCGCCAACGCTGCCAGAACGAAGCCGAAGCCCGCGCTGTGGCCGAAGGCGAACTGCGGCGCGTGGGCCGTGAAGATTTGAAATTACAGATCGATTGTCCAGGCAACCCGCTGCTCGCCGCTGAAGGGTTGCTGCTGCTGGATCAGAGCTGGCCGTCCTATATGCAAGGGCGCTGGTCGATCACCCAAGTGACCCATGTGGGTGACCCGACGACGGGGTATCGCAGTTCGATTGTGGCGGGCGGGTTGTCGATCTAGACCTTCTTACAGAGTAGAAACCATGCTGATTACGCTTGCCCAGCTTGTCCACATCATGCCAGCAGCCCGCCTCGTAGCGGGTGTTTTTTTGCCCGCCATAAATGCTGCGATGGAACGGTACGCTATCGACACCCCCCAACGCATCGCTGCCTTTCTCGCTCAGATCGCTCACGAATCCGGCGAGCTGCAATACCTGCGCGAATTGGGCAGCCACCAATACCTGAGCAAATACGACACCGGCACCTTGGCTGCGCGCCTGGGCAATACGCCCGAAGCGGATGGTGACGGTCAGAAGTATCGGGGCAGGGGGCTCATCCAGGTTACCGGCCGTCGAAACTATATGACGTGCAGTCGGGCCCTATTCGGCGACGATCGCCTGTTGGCTCAGCCTGAACTGCTTGAGCAGCCCCGGTGGGCGTGTGAGTCGGCGGCTTGGTATTGGGCAAGCAATGGTCTGAACGCGTTGGCCGACAAGGATCAATTCACCACGATTACGCGCCGCATCAATGGTGGGCTCAATGGCCTGGAGCAGCGCATGCAGCTGTGGGCGCGGGCGAAGGCGGTGTTATGCGGTTCTTAACGTCCTACCGTTTGCTCGGCTATTTCCTGCTGATGGCGATGGCGGCGGGGCTGGCCTGGCAGGTGCAGGTCTGGCGGTTTGAGGCGCAGATCCAACGGTTGGCGGCGATACATGCCCGGGAGCTTGATCAACAACACCAGTTGGCCGTGCGTCAACAACAGGCCGAACACGACAAGCGACTGGCCCTGGAGCAGAAGCTCAGCGCCAACGATCAACAACACGCGCAGGAGTTAAGCGATGCACAACGTCATCAGGCTGCTTTGCGTGATCGCCTGGCCACTGCTGATGTGCGGTTGTCAGTCCTTCTCGACACCCGCGACCCCGCCAACGGTTGTGCAGTGCCAGCCCCCACCACCGCCAGCGGCCTGGTTCATGCAACCCCGCGAGCCCGACTTGACCCGGCGCATGCTCAGCGAATTATCGCCATCACCGACGACGGCGATAACGCCCTGATTGCCTTACGAGCGTGCCAGGCCTACGTGCGAACCATCGCCCGTTAGCATCTTGATGCAGCCGGTGGCTTGCGTGCGCGATCGGCTCCTGTAGGGTAGGCGAACGCCCGCCCACTCCAGGAGACGACCGTGAACGAGATCACTCAACTTGCCGCTGAACTGGGCCGCCGCCTGCAGGTGCTCAATGCACATGTCACCACGGCAGAGTCCTGTACCGGTGGCGGCATTGCCGAGGCTATTACGCGGATTCCCGGCAGTTCGGCCTGGTTCGAGGCCGGTTATGTCACCTACTCCAACCGGCAGAAGACTCGACAGTTGAATGTTCCCGACGAGCTGTTTGCCAAAGTAGGGGCCGTGAGTCAGGAAGTTGTGGAGGCGATGGTGCGCGGCGCCCAGGAGAAAAGCCTGGCGCGATTCGCCGTGGCGGTCAGCGGCGTGGCGGGGCCGGATGGTGGTTCGCCGGAAAAACCGGTGGGTACCGTTTGGCTGGCGTTCGGCGTGGGGGATGAGGTTACGGCGCAGCGCGAGCACTTCAAGGGCAACCGTGACGAGGTCCGCCGACAAACGGTCAAGGCCGCGCTAGAGGGCTTGTTGCGACGAGCTGCAGTAGAAATAGAAAAACAGGGGTAGGCGTTCTCCGATCTTTGTGGAACAATACTGTCTACTTATACAGGTGTTGGCCGTCAGGCCTTATTGATTACGTGAGGACTTTAATGGACGACAACAAGAAGAAAGCCTTGGCTGCGGCCCTGGGTCAGATCGAACGTCAATTCGGCAAGGGTGCCGTAATGCGTATGGGCGATCACGACCGTCAGGCGATCCCGGCTATTTCCACTGGCTCTCTGGGTCTGGACATCGCACTCGGCATTGGCGGCCTGCCCAAAGGCCGTATCGTTGAAATCTACGGTCCTGAATCTTCCGGTAAAACCACCCTGACTCTGTCGGTGATTGCCCAGGCTCAAAAAATGGGCGCCACCTGCGCGTTCGTCGATGCCGAACACGCCCTGGATCCAGAATACGCCGGCAAGCTGGGCGTCAACGTTGACGACCTGCTGGTTTCCCAGCCGGACACCGGTGAGCAGGCCCTGGAAATCACCGACATGCTGGTGCGCTCCAATGCCATCGACGTGATCGTGGTCGACTCCGTGGCGGCCCTGGTACCCAAGGCTGAAATCGAAGGCGAAATGGGTGACATGCACGTGGGCCTGCAAGCCCGTCTGATGTCCCAGGCGCTGCGTAAAATCACCGGTAACATCAAGAACGCCAACTGCCTGGTGATCTTCATCAACCAGATCCGTATGAAGATCGGTGTGATGTTCGGTAGCCCGGAAACCACCACAGGTGGTAACGCGTTGAAGTTCTACGCTTCGGTCCGTCTGGATATCCGCCGTACTGGCGCGGTGAAAGAAGGCGACGAGGTTGTCGGTAGCGAAACCCGTGTCAAAGTGGTGAAGAACAAGGTAGCTCCACCTTTCCGTCAGGCCGAATTCCAGATTCTCTACGGCAAGGGTATCTACCTGAACGGCGAGATGATCGACCTGGGCGTGTTGCACGGCTTCGTCGAGAAATCCGGGGCCTGGTATGCCTACAATGGCAGCAAGATCGGTCAAGGCAAGGCCAACTCGGCCAAGTTCCTGGCGGATAACCCGGACATCGCCGCTGCGCTTGAGAAGCAAATTCGCGACAAGCTGCTGACTGCCGCGCCAGACGTAAAAGCTGCCGCCAACCGTGAGCCGGTTGACGAGATGGAAGAAGCCGACACCGACATCTGAAGCAAACGATGACTGTTGTACTGGATACACTCGTCGCCGTTAGGCGCACTGCAATGGACCTGCTCGCTCGCCGCGAGCATGGTCGAGTCGAACTGACGCGTAAATTGCGCCAGCGCGGCGCAGAGCCCGAGATGATCGAAGCCGCCCTCGACCGTTTGACGGAGGAGGGCCTGCTTTCCGAATCCCGTTACCTGGAAAGTTTTGTTTCCTACCGAGCCCGGTCCGGCTATGGTCCTGCACGAATTCGCGAAGAACTGAGCCAGCGCGGTTTGCAGCGTAGCGATATCGATCTTGCTTTGCGTGAGTGCGGTATCAACTGGCAGTCGCAACTGGAGGATACCTGGCGTCGCAAGTTCTCTGGTCATCTGCCGATTGATGCCAAGGAGCGTGCGAAACAAGGTCGATTCCTGAGCTATCGCGGGTTTTCAATGGATATGATCAGCCGTTTGCTCAGCGGTCGAGAGATGGACGACTGAGTAACGCAGATTCGTTCCGGCGAACGGCTACATAACCCCTGGTCGTTTAATACGATCCCCCGATACACCCTAAAAGGCCCGCTATGAAAATAGCGGGCCTTTTCGCATTTCTGAATTCACGCTGGCTCTGGTGTCACTCGCTGCTGCGCCGTGCCCTGGGCATGGGCCCAGTTCTCTGGCAGGTTGATGTAGTCCACCAACTCTCGCAAACGGCCTTGATCTCGCCCGTTGAAATTGAACACCAATCGCGTCAAATGGCTGAATTTCGGCTCATCATGTTCCTCCCCGGTATAAGCCAGTTGCTGGAACTCGCCACTCAAACGCAGGCTGGCGAATTCAGTCTGCAGATGCGCCAAGGCCTGTTCGCTGAGCGGATGGTTCATGCGCATCACAAACTCCCGTTTGAGCCAGCGTGTGGAGTGGAAGTTGGCGTAGAACTGATTGATTTCGTCCACGGCCTCTTCAGCGCTGTACACCAACCGAACCAGCTTGAGATCGGTCGGCAGAATGTAGCGATTGGCCTCCAACTGGTTGCGGATAAAATCCAAAGCGCCTTGCCAGAACCCACCGCCGGGCGCATCCAGCAACACCACCGGCACCAGCGGGCTCTTGCCGGTCTGGATCAGCGTCAATACTTCCAGCGCTTCGTCCAGGGTGCCGAAACCGCCTGGGCATAACACCAGCGCATCGGCTTCTTTGACGAAGAACAATTTGCGGGTAAAGAAGAAGTGGAAGGACAGCAGGTTTTCAGTGCCATCGATGGTGGGGTTGGCGTGCTGTTCAAAAGGTAAGGTGATATTGAACCCCAGGCTGTGCTCCAGGCCAGCACCCTCATGTGCTGCGGCCATGATGCCGCCGCCACCGCCGGTGATCACCATCAGATCGGAGCGCGCCAAGGCGGCGCCCACCTCGCGAGCCAAGGCATATAACGGGCTTTCTACCGGAGTGCGTGCCGAGCCGAATACGGTGACCTTGCGTCGCCCCTTGAACTGTTCCAGAACCCGGAACGAGTGGTCCAATTCGCGGATGGCCTGTAGGGTTATTTTGGCGTTCCAACGGTCGCGGTCGTCTTGCGCCATGCGCAGCACGGTAAGGATCATGTCGCGATACAGGGGGCTATTCGGGCTGTTGGGGGCGATCTGCTGGAGCTGAGCTTCGACTTGCTGTGTAAGCTCGGGCCCGTGTTCTTCAAAATGTCGTATCAAGCTGTCATTCGGTTGGTAAGGCATTCAACGTCTCCTTCTTCACAGAGGTTGGGCCGGCGGCGAGTGTGATCGTCCGGCGGCCACGACACTGCATGTGTCGCTGCATGCCCTAGGCATTGCACCTGTTTGCCAGTCGGCAAAGCGCGCTCTGTATATTCCTTGTGATTTAAAAACCTTTGCACTGCAAGTTGCAGCAGGGCAACCCTCTTGTGCCTGGAAAATGTTACATGACGGCACGGAAACCGTTACGCGAGGGTGTTTGGGATGGCTCGATCATGGGCCGAAGAAGCCTTGGCTGGCAACCGCTTATTGGTTGATCAGAGGGACTTGGGCTGGCGCGGAACAATTGCAAACGGGGGAGTACGCGCCACGGGACCGCAGCGCGAGGATAAAGCCGAAATTACTTTTTCTTCTTCGTCGGGGCTGGGCAGTCCGCTTCTGCGAACTTCACCGATGCCACAGGGCGGTTGCTCTTGTTCTCGGTGATTTCATAGCGCATCACGGCGCCCTTGGCCATCAACTCGCGGTAGCCGGGGTTGGTGCAGACGCTGCGGCCCAATTGGAAGTAAACAGCCTTGGGGTTGGCGCGCATCTGTTCGGCACGGTCGGGCAGCACACTCAGGTGGTCGATCAGCTGCATACCTTCAACGGTGTAGGCCACTTCCAGGGTTTTTTCGTCGATTTCTCGCGGCAGGCCTTTATTGCTCTCGGCGGCAACGCTTTGCAGCTTCTTGTTCATTTGCGCCTCCAGCAGCGAGGCAGCGTGGGCGCCCATGGGCAAAACCAGCGCAAGCGCGACGGATGGGGCGACAAGACGCAGCATGGAACGCAGCATGAAATTCTCCTGATTCGGTTACAGGTGCATAGACCCGCCACTGCGCTGTGCGTTCAGTGGCGCGCGATTATAGGTGAGGCCTTGCCGCTACAGCCAGGCGTATCGCTGGTAAACTGCGGCCACTTCAACCGATCTTGAGTGACCCCGTGTCGATTTTCCCGTTTCTACGGCGCATGCGATGAGCCACGCCGTCTCCCGCCTACGCACTCAGCGCCTGGCGCGTGCCATCAAACCTTTCGTCAATCGCGGCTCCCGCGCTGAGCGTTGCCCCGGCTGCCGGGTCATTCCCGAATATTGCCTGTGCGCCTGGCGACCCAAGGTCGCAGCCAGGTCCGCCATGTGCCTGTTGATGCATGATGTTGAGCCGATGAAGCCCAGCAATACCGGCTGGCTGATCGCCGATGTGATAGATGACACCACGGCGTTCGCGTGGTCGCGTACCGAGGTCGATGCAGGGTTGCTCACCTTGTTGGCCGATCCGCAGTGGCAGCCCTATATCGTGTTTCCCGGCGAGTTCGTGGCGCCGGAGCGTGTCGTCAGTACCGTCACGGTGGCGCAGGGCAAGCGTCCGTTGTTCATCCTGCTGGACGGCACCTGGAGCGAGGCGCGCAAGATGTTCCGCAAGAGCCCTTACTTGGAGCATCTGCCGGTGTTGAGCCTGGCGCCTGAGCAACTGTCACGCTACAAACTGCGCCGCTCCAAACGCGATGATCACTTCTGCACCGCCGAAGTTGCGGCCCTGTGCCTGGAGTTGGCTGATGATGGGGCCGCCAGCGAAGTCTTGGACGCCTACCTTGATGTATTCAGTACCCACTACTTGGCGGCCAAATTTCAGCTGCCACTGGACCCGGCGGACCCTGTTCACGCACGTCTTGCTCCCTATATACCGGCGCTTTAGCCAGACGACGTTTGCATGATGGCACCTTATACCGGCAACCCGCTAAAATACCCACGGGCGTAGTGCTTGACCCCCCAGGCTACGCTGGGCATGCTGGGCGCCGTTTGAGGCGCCTGCATGGATTTTCGACGTTGTTTCACATCGAGCACGCCCTCTGGCGATGGCTGCCTGGCCAACGCCTTGTGTATTGGTGAACCCTGAACCCATCGGGGCTCCCATAAAAACAGGATCATTTAATCAATGGCCACATACGAAATCCTGATTGCCGACGATCACCCGCTGTTTCGCAGTGCACTGCGCCAAGCGGTGACGCTGGGCCTTGGGCCGGATGTCCGCCTGGTCGAAGTGGCCAGCATTGCTGAGCTGGAAACCCAGCTGACCGACAAAACCGACTGGGATCTTGTGCTGCTCGACCTGAACATGCCGGGCGCATACGGTTTCTCCGGGCTGGTGCTGCTACGCGGGCAGTACCCGCAGATTCCGGTGGTGATGGTCTCTGCCCAGGAAGAGGCCGATGTGGTGGTGCGCGCCAAGGAGTTTGGCGCCAGTGGGTTCATTCCCAAATCCAGCTCCATGGAGCAGATTCAAGCTGCGGTGCGTGCTGTTCTGGACGGTGATGTCTCGTGGCCCCCGCAAGCCTCGGAAACCATCAATGTCTCTGCCGAAGCCAAGGCCGCACAGGAAGGTCTCGCCAGTTTGACACCCCAGCAGTTCCGGGTATTGACCATGGTCTGCGAAGGTTTGCTGAATAAGCAAATTGCCTACGAGCTGAAAGTCTCGGAAGCGACCATCAAGGCCCATGTCACAGCGATTTTCCGCAAACTGAACGTGCGTACGCGCACCCAGGCGGCCTTGCTTTTGCAACAGCTTGAGTCAATTACGCAGCATTAAGCCGGTTTCGATTCACGCTTTTTTGACTTCGCGTGATCTAGTTTTCCCACTCCTTTGGTTCAGTTGCCTACATCTATGTCGCCTTTCAAGGGTCAAACCGGTATCAAACGTATCTTCAATGCTGGGGGATATTCCCTGGATGGCCTGCGCGCGGCATTCACCGGCGAGGCGGCATTCCGGCAGTTGGTGTTGCTCAATGTGATCCTGATCCCGTTGAGCTTTTTTCTGAGCGTCAGCCGCGTCGAGCGTGCCTTGCTGATCGCTGTGTGCCTGCTGGCGCTGATCGTCGAGCTGCTCAATTCGGCGGTGGAAGCGGCGATCGATCGCATCTCTCTGGACCGTCATCCCTTGTCGAAAAACGCCAAGGACATGGGCAGCGCCGCGCAATTCGTGGCCCTGACCATGATCACCCTGGTGTGGGCCGTCATCCTGATCTAAGCCTCAGGCAATGGTCGGCAGCACGATTTCGTCGCTGCGTTGCACGCCGGCCGTGAACGCGCGACAGAGTTCCAGGAACTCGCGCATCGCTGAGGTCTGGTATTTCTGCTTGTGCCAGATGAAGTAGAACTGCCGCATAAGGTCTAGATCCGGCGTTTCCACTGGCACCAGGCTGCCACGACGAAACGCATCGCGCAGCGCCAGCCGTGAGATGCAGCCAATGCCCAGCCCGGACTCCACCGCGCGCTTGATCGCCTCGGTGTGTTCCAGTTCGAGGCGGATATTCAGCGCGCTGCGGTGATGGCGCATGGCTTGGTCAAACGTCAGGCGCGTGCCTGAGCCTTGTTCACGCAGAATCCACGCCTCATGGGTCAACTCGTCCATGCTCGCCATGCCGCGTTTGGCCAGGGGGTGCTGCGGCGCGCAAAACACCACCAGTTCGTCTTCTACCCAAGTCTGCACCTCGATATCCGGGTGGCTGCAGTCGCCTTCGATTAGACCCAGGTCAATTTCGTAATGCGCGACTTGATGCACGATATGTGCAGTGTTTTGCACATGCAGTTTCACCTGACTCTCGGGGTGTTGCTGCATGAAGCTGCCGATCAGCAAGGTCGCCAGGTAGTTGCCGATGGTCAGGGTAGCGCCGACGGCCAGGGAACCGAAGCCAGACTTGCCGTTGAGCAGGTCTTCGATCTCCTTGGCCTGATCCAGCAGCGCCACCGCCTGGGGTAACAGTTGATGGCCGAGAGCGTTGAGGCTCAGGCGTTTACCGGCGCGGTCGAATAATTGGCAGCTGGATTGACGCTCCAGCTCCGTGATCGAAGTGCTGGCGGCGGATTGGGATAAGGCCAGCAGGCCAGCAGCGCGCGAAACGCTTTCCTGCTGGGCGACGGCGACGAAGACTTGCAGTTGACGGAGAGTAAATCGCATATCGATATAACCGATAACCCTTATCTTAATAATTCAGTTAACAGATATTGTCGCCGCCATTAGAATGCGCTGCAATTGCGCGCTTCACATTTAGTGCAGACCCATTTCCAGGAGTCCCCCGTACATGAGCAACATGAACCACGAGCGTGTCCTCAGTGTTCATCACTGGAACGACACTCTGTTCAGCTTCAAGTGCACCCGCGATCCGGGCCTGCGCTTCGAGAACGGTCAGTTCGTGATGATCGGCCTGCAACAGCCCAACGGCCGCCCGCTCATGCGCGCTTACTCCATTGCCAGCCCGAACTGGGAAGAGCATCTGGAGTTCTTCAGCATCAAGGTGCCGGATGGTCCGCTGACCTCCCAATTGCAGCACCTGAAGGAAGGCGACGAAATCATCATCAGCAAGAAACCGACAGGCACCCTGGTGCTTGACGACTTGAAGCCAGGCAAACACCTGTACCTGCTCAGCACAGGCACTGGCCTGGCGCCATTTATGAGCGTGATCCAGGACCCGGAAACCTATGAGCGTTTCGAAAAAGTGATCCTGTGCCACGGCGTGCGCTACGTCAACGAAGTCGCCTACCGCGAGTTCATCACCGAGCACCTGCCGCAGAACGAGTTCTTCGGCGAGGCCGTGCGTGAGAAGTTGATCTACTACCCAACCGTGACCCGCGAGCCCTTCGAAAATCAAGGTCGCCTGACCGACCTGATGCGCAGCGGCAAACTGTTCAGCGATATCGGCCTGCCGCCTATCAATCCAGAGGACGACCGCGCCATGCTGTGCGGCAGCCCAAGCATGCTGGACGAGACCAGCGAAGTGCTCAACAGCTTCGGCCTGAAAGTTTCGCCGCGCATGCGTGAGCCGGGCGACTATCTGATCGAGCGCGCATTCGTCGAGAAGTAACCGCGGTAAAAAAATGTGGGAGGGGGCTTACCCCCTCCCACATTTCGTTTGCGCCTTATTCAGTTAGCGGGCACCACTTCCAATACGCAAATCACCCCAGCTTCGGGATAGTGCCAGCGCACATCCACATCCCAGAAGCGCACCCCGTATTCACGTTCTGGCCCTGGTGTCTGGTAGGCCGGGCGCGGGTCCTGGGCCAAACACTGATCGATCAGCTCAACCAATGGTTCCCCAAGGCGCTGGGCGTGGCCTTGTGCTTGCTGCAGCGCGGTCTTCAGCCACTGCACGGCAATCAACGGCGGCGCAGCGCTGGCGATGTCATTGGTGGCCGTGTCGATGATGTCGGCGTAGGGCACATAGGGCTTGATATCGAGCACGGGGGTGCCATCGAGCAAATCGATCCCGGAAATCCACAAGCGCCCGGGCTCCACTTTGTCCAGTTTCACCACCGACTGGCCGATGCCATTGGGTCGATGGGTTGCGCGGGTGGCAAACACCCCCATGGACGCATTGCCACCCAGGCGCGGCGGGCGCACCTTCAGGCGTGGCTTGTCTTCCAGGGCTTGATGGAACAGAAACAGCAACCACACATGGCTGACCTGCTCCAAGCCTTGTACCGCCTCGCCCTGATCGAACGGCGCCACCAGTTCCACCACGCCCCGGGCCGCTGGCGCCAGTTGCGGCTGGCGCGGAATGGCGAACTTCTCCTTGAAGCAGGAACGCACGAAGCCCACGGGCGAGACCGGGTAATTCATGGCTTACGCACGCACCCGCAACGTCAGCCCCTTGAGGAAGTTACGCAGCAGCTGGTCGCCGCATGGGCGGTAATTGGTGTGGCCGAACTTGCGGAACAGCGCGCTCAGTTCCGGTTTGGATACTGGGAAATCGGCCGACTTGAGAATGGCGTGCATGTCGTCTTCCTTCAGTTCGAAGGCTACGCGCAGCTTTTTGAGGATGATGTTGTTGGTCACCGGGGTTTCGATCGGCTGGGGTGGGCGGCTTTCGTCCTTGCCGCGCTTGAAGATCACCAGGCCATCGAGAAAGTGCGCCATGACCTCGTCCGGGCAGAACACGAAGCCTTCTTCTTCGTCCTTTTTGAGGTAGGTCAGCAGGTCATCCTTGGTGATGTCCATGCCGCCGAGCTTGGTGATCTCGACCATTTTGTTGTCGCTGATGTCGAGCATGTAGCGCACGCTGCGCAATACGTCGTTGTGAATCATGGTGGGCAATCCTGGTTTTCAACGGTGGACAACGCCCAGTGGGGCGCTGTCGAAAAAAGGGAGCGGCTTAGAATTTCTCTTTGCCGGACAGGTAACGCCATTGGCCTACGGGCACCTTGCCGATGGACACACCGCCGATGCGGATTCGGCGAATCGCCACGACTTTCAGGCCGACCGCTTCGCAGAACAACGCGATCACCCCGGGTTGCGGGTTTTTCAGCGCAAAGCGCAGGCGGTTTTCGTTCTGCCAGCTGGCTTTGACGGGCGGCAGTTCCTTGCCTTTGTAGGTCAGGCCATGGTTCAGGCGATTGAGGCCGTGGGCAACCATCTCGCCTTCCACCTCAACCACGTATTCCTGCTCGATCTTGGCGGCATCGGCGGTCAACTTGCGCAGAATCTTCCAATCCTGGGTAAACACCAGCAGGCCGCTGGCCTTGGCTTGCAGGTCGGCGCTGGCGCTCAGGCGCAGGAAGTGGCCCTTGAGCGGGCGCTTGCCGAAGCGATGTTCGTCCGACAGGGTTTCGGCGCTGATCGACGCCATCGCCGTGTCGGCATCCACGCCGGCCGGGGCGTGCAGCAGGATGGTCACGGGCTCCGGCGCGGTGGCCTTGGCTTCGGGGTCGAGTTCGACCTTTTGGGTGGTGACCTTGAACTGCGGTTCGTCGATCACTTCACCGTCCACCGAGACCCAGCCGCCTTCGATAAACAGCTCGGCCTCCCGACGGGAGCAACCGACCAGTTCGATAAGGCGTTTGGAGAGGCGTATGGGGTCAGTCATGACAAGGGCCGTAACAAAAGGGGGCGGCTATTGTACCTGCCTGGCGCCGGTTAATCCCGGCCCCATTTCATTTAGCCCTGACGCGCCTGTGACGGCAACTGGCGCAAACGCATGCGCAGCAACGGATAAGGCTTGCCCAGGCCGTCGTGCTCCGTGCGTCCGATCACCTCGAACCCCTGCTTGAGGTAAAAACCCAGGGCCTGGGGGTTCTGTTCGTTGACTTCCAACTCATCGGCGTTCATGCACTCCACCGCGTAGCGCAGCAACTGTCGGCCCAGGCCTTGGCCACGGTATTGCGGGTCGATGAACAGCATCTCCACTTTGCCCGCCGCGACCCCGGCAAATCCGGTAATGCGCTGGCGGGCGTCTTTGGTGCAGATCAGCATCACGGCATCCAGGTAGCGGGTCAGCACCAGATCCTTGAGTAACATGATGTAGCTGTCCGGCAGGAAGTCGTGGGTGGCGCGCACCGAGGCTTCCCAGATGCGCACCAGCTCCGGGTAATCGCTGCTTTTAGGTGTGTGAATGACCGAATGCTGCCCCATGCCCGCTGCCCCTTGCCGATATCTGCATTGATGGGCCAAACGATAGACCGAAAAAAGCCCCGCATCTTGTCCAGAAGCAGGGCTTTTCCATTTTTTAACGATCAGGCGCGCTTTTCGGCCCACAGGTCGTATTCGTCGGCGTCGGTCACGGTGCACCAGACCTTGTCGCCTGGCTTCAAGCCGCTGGCGTCGTCGATAAATACGTTACCGTCGATCTCCGGCGCATCGAAGAAGCAACGGCCCACGGCGCCTTGTTCGTCGACTTCGTCGATCAACACTTCGATTTCCTTGCCGATGCGCAGTTGCAGGCGCGCCGAGCTGATGGCCTGCTGATGGGCCATGAAGCGTTCCCAACGGTCCTGCTTGACGTCGTCCGGCACCACGGCCAGGTCCAACAGGTTGGCCGGAGCACCTTCAACCGGCGAGTACTGGAAGCAGCCAACGCGGTCCAACTGGGCTTCGGTCAGCCAGTCCAGCAGGTACTGGAAGTCTTCTTCGGTTTCGCCGGGGAAGCCGACAATAAAGGTGGAGCGGATGATCAGCTCGGGGCAGATCTGGCGCCAGTTTTTGATGCGCGCCAGGGTCTTGTCTTCGAAGGCCGGGCGTTTCATGGCCTTGAGCACTTTTGGGCTGGCGTGCTGGAACGGGATGTCCAGGTACGGCAGGATCTTGCCGGCGGCCATCAGCGGGATCAGCTCGTCCACATGCGGGTACGGGTAGACATAGTGCAGGCGCACCCATACACCCAGGCTGCTGAGGGCTTCGCAGAGTTCGGTCATGCGGGTCTTCACCGGCGCGCCGTTCCAGAAACCGGTGCGGTATTTCACATCGACGCCGTAGGCGCTGGTGTCCTGGGAGATCACCAGCAGCTCTTTCACGCCGGATTTGACCAGGCGCTGGGCCTCGTCGAGCACGTCACCGACCGGGCGGCTGACCAGCTTGCCGCGCATCGACGGAATGATGCAGAAGCTGCAGCTGTGGTTGCAGCCTTCGGAAATCTTCAGGTAGGCGTAGTGGCGCGGGGTCAGCTTGATGCCTTGCGGCGGTACCAGGTCGATCAGCGGATTGTGATCCTGACGTGGCGGCACCACCTCGTGCACGGCGTTAACCACTTGCTCATATTGCTGCGGACCGGTCACCGCTAGGACGCTGGGGTGCACGTCGCGAATATTGCCTTCTTCCACGCCCATGCAGCCGGTCACGATGACCTTGCCGTTTTCCTTGATGGCTTCGCCGATTACTTCCAGCGACTCCGCCTTGGCCGAGTCGATAAAGCCACAGGTATTGACCACCACCACGTCCGCGTCCTGATAAGTGGACACCACGTCATAACCTTCCATGCGCAGTTGGGTCAGGATGCGCTCGGAATCGACCAGGGCCTTGGGGCAACCCAGGGATACAAAGCCGACCTTGGGGTTGGCCGTTGCGGGAGTGGTGGACATGTCTAACCTCGGTATTGAATGACGCCGCCGCCGTGAAGGGCAGGGCAGCGGACGGGCGCTGGGCGCGCCTCTGATCAAAAAGTGCGCAATTCTAGCGATGGGCAACGCACTTGACCAGCTTTATGCAGGGAAATACGACGAGCGCTGCGCTATGCTTCGCGCCGTTGCGCATGGGTAAAACCCTTGGGTCAATAAAACGTCTGTTACGAGAAGTAAAACAGCGCATGCTAGGGTTCGCTTAGACGCGCTGTTTATATAAGACCTCAGGTCAAAGGGCAGGAGTGGTTGATGGGTCAGGCAAGCAGTCAGGCAACAGGTGCCGAGCATTCAAACGCCAAGCCGATTGGCATGCTGGTGGCGGCGGTTGGGGTGGTGTATGGCGATATCGGTACCAGCCCGCTCTATACCCTCAAAGAGGTGTTCAACGGCGGTTATGGGGTTCAGGTCAACCACGATGGCGTGCTGGGGATTCTGGCGCTGATTTTCTGGTCGCTGATCTGGGTCGTGTCGATCAAGTACATGCTGTTCGTACTTCGTGCCGACAACCAGGGCGAAGGCGGCATCATGGCCCTTACCGCGCTGGCGCGGCGGGCGGCGGGGGAGCGCAGGAAGCTGCGCAGTTTCCTGGTGGTGTGTGGTCTTTGCGGGGCGGCATTGTTCTATGGCGATAGCATGATCACCCCGGCAATTTCCGTATTGTCGGCCGTGGAAGGTCTGGAACTGGCGTTCGATGGCCTGGAAAAATGGGTAGTGCCGATTGCCCTGGTGGTGTTGGTGGCGTTGTTTCTGATCCAGAAGCACGGCACCGACCATATCGGCAAACTGTTCGGGCCAGTGATGGTGACCTGGTTTCTGGTGCTGGGCGGCCTTGGTGTGTACGGCATTACCCTGCACCCTGAGGTGCTGCATGCCTTGAACCCGATCTGGGCCGTGCGCTTCTTCGAGGCCCACCCTGGCATTGGCGTGGCGATCCTTGGCGCGGTGGTGCTGGCGTTGACCGGTGCCGAAGCGTTGTACGCCGACATGGGCCACTTCGGCCGCAAGCCGATTGCCCGTGCGTGGTTCATGCTGGTGCTGCCGGCACTGGTGCTTAACTACTTCGGTCAGGGCGCGATGCTATTGGGCGACCCCGAAGCCGCGCGCAACCCGTTCTACTTGCTGGCACCGAGTTGGGCACTGATCCCGCTGGTGGTGTTGTCCACCCTGGCCACGGTAATTGCGTCCCAGGCAGTGATTTCCGGTGCGTTTTCCTTGACGCGCCAAGCGATCCAGCTTGGTTACATCCCGCGCATGCACATCCAACACACCTCCAGTGCCGAGCAGGGCCAGATCTACATTGGCGCGGTGAACTGGTCGCTGATGGTCGGCGTGATTCTGCTGGTACTGGGCTTCGAATCCTCCAATGCCTTGGCCTCGGCCTACGGCGTGGCTGTAACCGGCACCATGCTGATGACCACTATCCTGGTGTCGGCGGTCATGCTGCTGCTGTGGAAATGGCCGCCGGTGCTGGCTGTGCCGGTGCTGGTCTGTTGCCTGTTGGTCGACGGTCTGTACTTCGCCGCCAACGTGCCGAAGATCATCCAGGGCGGTGCCTTCCCGGTACTGGCGGGGATCGTGCTGTTCGTACTGATGACGACGTGGAAACGCGGCAAGCAATTGCTGGTGGACCGCCTCGATGAAGGCGGCCTGCCGTTGCCGATCTTTATCAGCAGTATCCGTGTACAGCCGCCCCACCGGGTGCAGGGCACGGCGGTGTTTCTCACCGCGCGGCCCGACGCTGTGCCCCATGCGCTGTTGCACAACCTGCTGCACAACCAGGTGCTGCATGAGCAAGTGGTGCTGCTGACCGTGGTGTACGAAGACATCCCACGGGTGCCAGCCACGCGGCGGTTTGAGGTGGACTCCTACGGTGAAGGCTTCTTCCGGGTCATCCTGCACTTCGGTTTCACCGACGAGCCGGACGTGCCCGAAGCGCTGAAGTTGTGCCATCTGGACGATCTGGATTTCAGCCCGATGCGCACCACCTACTTCCTCAGCCGTGAAACGGTGATCGCCTCGCGCCTCAACGGCATGGCGCGCTGGCGCGAAGGGTTGTTCGCATTTATGTTGAAAAACGCCAACGGTAACCTGCGCTTCTTCAAACTCCCGGTAAACCGGGTGATCGAACTGGGCACCCAGGTCGAAATGTAAGCACACACTGTACGGGAGCCGGCAATCGGCTCCCGCTTTGCGCTGAACCCTGTGCAATCGCGCGTTGTCGACTAGGCTCTAAGCACGGTTTGAATAGTGCCCACAGAACCCAGAAGAGGTGCGCCATGAGTCAGCTGCTCGAATCCTATACCCTGCGCCAATTGACCCTGCCCAATCGCATCGCCGTATCGCCGATGTGCCAGTACTCCAGTGTCGATGGCCTGGCCAACGACTGGCACCTGGTGCACCTCGGCAGCCGTGCCGTGGGCGGCGCCGGCCTGATCTTCACCGAAGCCACCGCCGTGACCGCCGATGGCCGTATCACCGCTCAGGACCTGGGGCTGTGGAACGATCAACAGATCGAGCCGCTGCAACGCATTACGCGCTTTATTGCGGCCCAAGGGGCGGTGGCCGGTATTCAACTGGCCCATGCCGGGCGCAAGGCCAGCACCCACCGCCCGTGGCTCGGCAAGCATGGCAGCGTCAAGCCCGAAGACGGCGGCTGGGTGCCGGTCGGCCCTTCGCCGATTGCCTTCGACCCGCTGCACACACAACCCAAACAGCTGGATGAAGCACAGATCCAACAGGTGATTGCCGACTTCGTCGCGGCCGCCAAACGCGCCTTGACCGCCGGTTTCAAGGTGGTGGAGATCCACGCGGCCCATGGCTATCTGCTGCACCAGTTTCTGTCGCCACTGAGCAATCAACGTCAGGACCAGTACGGGGGCTCGTTCCAGAATCGCATTCGATTGGTGTTGCAAGTGACCGAAGCCGTGCGCGACGTCTGGCCTCAAGAACTGCCACTGTTCGTGCGCGTATCTGCCACCGACTGGGTGGAAGACGGCTGGAACCCGGATGAAACCGTGGAACTGGCGCGCCGCCTCAAAGCAATCGGGGTGGATTTGATCGACGTCTCGTCCGGCGGCACCGCCGCCAACGCCGAGATCCCCACCGGCCCGGGTTACCAGACCCGTTTCGCCGAGCGGGTGCGCAAAGAGTCAGAAATCGCCACCGGCACCGTCGGCATGATCACCGAGCCGGCGCAGGCCGAGCACATCCTGCGTACCTGTCAGGCCGACATCATCTTCCTGGCCCGTGAACTGCTGCGCGATCCGTACTGGCCGTTGCATGCCGACGACGACCTGGGTGGGCGCAAGGCGATCTGGCCGGCGCAGTATCAGCGGGCGACCCATCGCGATCAGCCGATCCATGAGTCCGACTTGAGGGATTAGCCGTCGCGACAATAAGAAACCCACCCTGATCCGGTGGGTTTTTTATTGCCCTGAGTATGGGAAATACCTGTAGGTCTTTGTTACCGAAGAAATTTTTTAAGTGAATGCTCTAAAAAAATCCCACGCGTCATCAGAATGTTTCTACGCTTACGGTAAGCCTGATTTCTGGCCCAGGAAATCAGGCGGCTTGCCCACTGAGGCATTGCGCTTCACGGGACGCAGGTGATGGGCGCCAGGAGTATTTGATTGTTATCAGGAGAAGCAGTCCATGGCCAAGTCCTATGGTGTAGCGGGTATGGTGGCGTCATTTCTGACCCGCAGGGTGGCGTTGCGAGGTCGAAGGCTGAGTTCGGATGAAGAGGCGTTGTTGGCGCAGTACCGCGCCCTGACCGAGGACGACCAGGTGGCGATGCGGTACTTGATTGGAGCGATGAAAAGCGTGTCGCGATTCTGAATCGCGGTTCAATCATGGGGGAGCGAACGCTCCCCCATGGTGCATCAGGTGTACTTGCGCTGGTCCGGTGCCGGCGGGAAGTACTGATACAACCAGGTTTCGCTCAAGGTGCGGTCCTGGGTGCGGATAAACAAACGCAGCTCCACCGGTTCCACGCTGTCGCTGGTCGGGTACCAGTCGAACAGAATGCGGTAGCCCTTGATGTTATCCAGTACCAGCACGCTGAAGTCCTTCACCTCGCCGTGGGAACAGGTCACCACCGGTTCGATCCCGGTGCCCTCCGGCAAGCGGTCCAGGCCGCCCCCCTTGAAGTCCACCGCGAAGCGGCGCGCCCACACCGGCGGGTAATGCTCGCCCGGTGCCCAGCCTTCGGTAAAACCGCCCATGCCGGAACGGGTAGCATCCACTTGCGCCAACGGCGTGCTTACCGGCGGCAAGGCGCTCCAGTACAACTTATAGCCGTAGTTGAGCGAATCGCCGGCGGCCACGGGTTTCTTCGGGGTCCAGAAGGCCACGATGTTGTCCAGGGTTTCGCCGGTAGTGGGGATTTCCAGCAGGTCGATGGAGCCTTCGCCCCAAGCGGTGGTTGGCTCCACCCACAGGCTTGGGCGTTTGCTGTACCAGTCCACGGTGTCCTGATAGCTGGCGAATTCGTGGTCGGTCTGCACCAGCCCGAAGCCTTTCGGGTCGGTGTCGGCGAACGCATTGAATTGCAGCTTGGCTGGGTTATTCAGCGGGCGGCAGACCCACTCGCCATTGCCGCGCCACATGGCCAGGCGGTCCGAGTCGTGGATCTGCGGGTGGATGGTGTCGCACATGCGGCGCTCGTGGGTGCCGCAGCTGAACATGCTGGTCATCGGTGCGATGCCCAATTGTTCGATGGCCGTGCGCGCATTGATATGCGCGTCGATGGCCATCACCACCTGGTTGGCTTGGCAGTCGATATCGAAGCGGTAGGCACCAGTGGCGCTCGGCGAGTCGAGCAGGGCATAGACCACGAAGCGGGTAGCGTTCTTATCCGGGGTTTCGAACCAGAACTGCGTGAAATCCGGGAACTCTTCGCGTTTTTTCGCGTAGGTGTCGATTGCCAGGCCACGCGCGGACAGGCCGTACTGGCCAGTGGAATCCACCGCGCGGAAATAGCTGGCGCCGAGAAACGACAGCACATCATGACGGTCCAGCTCCGGCGCCTTGAACAGTTTGAAGCCGGAGAAACCCAGGTCGCCGGTCAGTTGCTTGGTATCGACCGTAGTTTTTTCATAGTTGAACAGCGAAGGGCGGAAATGCACCTCACGGGCTTCGCGGGTCTTAGGGTCGACGCTGTGCATGCGCACCGGCGTCTTGAAGCCCATGCCGACGTGGAAGAACTGCACGTCCAGTTGGCCATTCAGCTCTTTCCACAGCGAATGGTTGCGGTCGTAGCCGATGGCGTTGAAATTCTGCGGGGTCATGCTCGCCAGGGTCGGCGGCAGCACCTGTTTGGTGTCTTTGTAGGCGGTTGCGGCCAGTTGTTTGGCCTGGGCCTTGAGCGATTCGAAGTCGAACGCCACGGCTTTCCCATCGGCGGCGCGGTTCCCGGCCCATGCTTGGGCGGCGAGCAGGCCACTGGCCGACAGACCGGTATAAGCCGCAATGGCCATGGACGCTTTGAGCAAATTCCTACGATGCATAGAGACAACCTGTCGTGAGCAAATCCCGCGCCGTTCCTGGCACGTGCTGGATCAGAAAGTACGGTTCGGACATGCCTTCGGCCAAACGCAACGAACATTAAACAGACGCCGGATAGCTTAAGCGGTTCGATGGTGTAGGAAAAATGATTGATGGCGGGGTGATAGCATTGCAAGTGCGACAAGACATTTCCGGGGCTGTGGGGCAACCACATTACTCACGAATTATGAACAACCAATGTGGGAGGGGGCTTGCTCCCGATAGCGGTGCATCAGCCGACTATTCAGTGCTGACCCACTGCTATCGGGGGCAAGCCCCCTCCCACAAACAGTTTTGTATTGCCTGTCAGAGGTGTGTCTCAGGCCACTTCGCCCACGGCTCGGTACGCCTCGTCGATCGCCGCATGCGCGTACGCACTCCAGGCCGCGTCCGAGTTGGCGATGCTCACATGCCCCAACGGTTTGCGCGCCAGGTTCATCAGCGCTTCACTTTCGTCGGCGTCATCGAACAGGCTGTTGGAAAAGTACGCATAGCCGTGGGACCAGCGATTCACGGTGATCGCCAGGATATCCGTCTCATGGTTGAACCCGCCCGGGCCGAGCATGCGTTGCAGTTGGTCACGTAATTGCGCTTCCAGTTGCTCGAATGTCTGCCCATACAACCGGCCGCGTCCGGCGCGGGCCTGGTCGCGGGCGTTCATGCCGCTGTTGGGGCTGGTGGGCACGTAGACCATGTGTAAGCCGATGGGCTGCGTCGGGTCGCGCGGGTGGTCGTAGCCGCCCATGCTCACCGGGTAGTCCAGCTTGATGCGGCTGTAAGGCTGGGTAGCTGCGTAGATTTCATGCACGCCCAACTTCTCAAACGCCTGCCAGTTACGAATCACCACCTTGGTGTACACCAAGGGGAATTTCACGTTCTGGCTCAACGCATGGGCCTGGGGCGCGGGCAGGCCCTTGAGCAGGTACGGAATCATCATGTTGTAGCAGGCCAGGATGCAGCGTTTGCCGCGTACTTGTGCCAGTTGGCCGCCTCGGCTGTAGCCGATATGCACGCCGTCGCCGACATTGCGCACACTCACCGCCGTGCTGTTCAAGCGCAGGCGCACCGGCGCCTTGGGTTGGTCGAGCCTGGCATAGTCGAAGGGCGCCAGCACGATATCGTCCATGGTGTGCCCCGGCGCCACCCCCGGAATCAGGCTGCGCACCAAGAGGCGCGCCAGCGACGCGTTGCCGTCCGGGAAGTGGTAGATGTAGGGCTCTTCCATTTCTGCCGCAGCTTCTTCACTGATCGGCGTCAGGTTCATCCCCGCGAAGCCAGGGAAACCGACGTTATAAGCGTCGGACGCAGCCACGGCATCAATGCTCAAGGCCATAAAGTCATTGGTGCGGCTCTGGAAGTATTTCACCGCACCTTCCGACAACCCCACGTTCTTGAGCAGGAAGTCTCGGTAGCTGGTGGCCGCCAGATAATCGGCCTTTTCCTCGGCCGTTTTGCCCGGCAAGTAGTCCTTGGGCGCAGTGTGCAATTCAATCAACGCCTGGCGGTCCGCAGGCGGCAGTGGGAAGTCATTGATAAAGTCTTTCAGGGCGCGCCCATGCAGCTGTTCCGGGGCGATATCGTCGGCCACCATCGGCGTCGGGTCGCCGGTCACCAGTTTGTCTTCGCCGAAGTTTTCCTTGTCGAAAAATACCCCGCGCGACAGCCCCAGGCTGGGGTAGAACGGGCGGTCGAAGGCGGTTTCGAAGCGCTTGATATTCACCCCGAGCTTTTTCAACAAACCGTTCACTTGCTCGCTGAACAGGTGGGTGGGCGACTGGAAGGCTTCGCTGCCGCCATAGCCGATGATCATGCGGCCGCCGGTCTGGAACTCATTGCGTTTGGCATGGCCGCCGAAATCGTCGTGGTTTTCCAGGATCAGGATTTTCGCCTTGGGGTGCCTCTCACGGTAGAACCACGCCGCCGCCAGACCGCTCAGGCCACCGCCGACCACCACCAGGTCATAGTCCTCGGTGATCGGCAAGGTATCGGTGTCGAAGACCTTCTTTTCCCAGCCCATCTGATGCGCCACTTCGAACGAACCGACATGACTGCCGCGCAGGCCGGTGAGGGCGGGTGGGTAATAGCGACCGTCGGGGGCGGCCTGGAGAATCTGCAGCGGCGTGATGCCGGCAGCAACGGTGATGGCGACGCCGTTGAGGAAGTCGCGGCGGGTGATGTCCATGGGGGATCCTGAAAATTATTGTTATAAGCCCCCCTGCAAGCGCCTGCTTGCAGGGGGGGCGGCGAATCAATGCTTGAACATCACATGCCGGACCGTGGTGTAGTCCTCCAGCCCATACATGGACATGTCTTTGCCATACCCCGACAGTTTCTGACCGCCGTGGGGCATTTCGCTGACGAGCATGAAATGGGTGTTTACCCAGGTGCAGCCGTATTGCAAGCGCGCGGCCAGGCGATGGGCGCGTCCTACGTCGGCCGTCCACACGGATGACGCAAGGCCGTAGTCCGAATCGTTGGCCCAACCCAGCACCTGGGCTTCATCCGAGAATTTGGTAACCGACACCACCGGCCCGAACACCTCGCGGCGCACGATTTCGTCGTCTTGCTGGGCGTCGGCCAGCACGGTCGGTTCAAAGAAGAACCCGTTGCCTTCTACGGCCTTGCCGCCGGTGATCAGACGGATATGCGGTTGCGCCACGGCACGTTCGACAAACCCGGCCACGCGGTCGCGGTGTTGTGCGGTGATCAATGGCCCCAGCTCGGTGCTTGGGTCATCCTGCAAGCCGTACTTGATGCTGGCGACCGCCGCGCCGAGTTTCTCGACAAAGGCGTCGTAGATGTCCGCCTGGGCATAGATGCGACACGCCGCCGTACAGTCCTGGCCGGCGTTGTAGAAACCGAAAGTGCGGATGCCTTCCACGGCGGCGTCGATGTCCGCGTCGTTGAAGATAATCACCGGTGCCTTGCCGCCCAGCTCCATGTGCATGCGCTTCACGCTGTCGGCGGTATTGGCGATGATGTTCGCGCCGGTGGCGATGGAACCGGTCAGCGACACCATGCGCACTTTCGGATGCTGCACCAGCGGGCTGCCTACGGTCGGGCCGCGGCCAAACACCAGGTTGAGCACGCCGGCCGGGAAGATTTCCGACGCCAGTTCCACCATGCGCAATGCCGTCAGTGGGGTTTGTTCCGACGGTTTGAGCACCACGGTATTACCGGCGGCCAGGGCCGGGGCGATTTTCCAGGCGACCATCATCAGCGGGTAGTTCCACGGTGCGATGGACGCGATCACGCCCACCGGATCGCGGCGGATCATTGAGGTATGGCCGGGCAAGTACTCGCCGCCGGCCGAACCGCTCATGCAGCGACTGGCACCGGCAAAGAAGCGGAACACGTCGGCAATCGCCGGGATCTCGTCGTTCAGCGCGGCGCTGTAGGGTTTGCCGCAGTTGTCCGACTCCAGCTTGGCCAGTTCTTCGCCGTGGGCTTCGATGGCGTCCGCCAATTTGAGCAGCAACAGCGAGCGGTCCTTGGGCGCGGTTTGCGACCAGCTTTCGAACGCGGCATCGGCGGCGCGCACGGCGGCGTCGACCTGGGCTTCGCTGGCTTCGTTGATTTCCACCAGCACACGGCCCAGGGCCGGGTTGAAGATGGCCTGGGCCGGGCCTTCGCCTTGTACCAGTTGGCCGTTGATCAACAGTTTGGTTTGCATGATTGAGTCCTCCAAAAAACGCGTGTTATTTCCCTGAAGAAACCGGATTTAAATGTGGGAGGGGGCAAGCCCCCTCCCACATTTGAACCGCGTTGCTTCAGTGGCCAAGTTATTTACCGCCGCTCCCCGCCACGCTTTCACCGCCGCGGGTCAAGTAATAAGCGCCCAGGATCGGGAACATCGTCACCAGCATCACCAGCATCGCCACCACGTTGGTCACCGGCACATCCCGTGGCCGGCTCAACTGGTTGAGCAGCCACAGCGGCAAGGTGCGCTCATGCCCGGCGGTGAAGGTGGTGACGATGATTTCGTCGAACGACAGCGCAAACGCGAGCATGCCGCCGGCCAGCAGCGCCGAGCCCAGGTTGGGCATGATGATGTAGCGGAAGGTCTGCCAGCCGTCGGCGCCCAGGTCCATCGACGCCTCGATCAGGCTGTGGGAGGTGCGGCGCAGGCGCGCGATGACGTTGTTGTAGACAATCACCACACAAAAGGTGGCGTGGCCGACGATGATGGTGAACATCCCCGGCTCGATGCCCAGGGTCTTGAACGTCGCCAGCAACGCGATACCGGTGATGATCCCCGGCAATGCAATCGGCAGGATCAGCATCAGCGACACGCCCTGTTTGCCGAAGAACTCCCGTCGATACAAGGCCGCCGAGGCCAGCGTGCCGAGCACCATGGCGATCAGGGTGGCGATGGCAGCGATCTGCAGCGACAACTTGATCGCTTCCAGCACGTCGGGCCGTGCGAACGCCACGCTGAACCACTTCAGGGTAAAGCCCTGGGGCGGAAAGCTGAACGCGGCTTCTTCGGTGTTGAAGGCGTAGAGGAAGATGATCAGGATCGGGAAGTGCAGGAACACCAGGCCGCCCCAGGCGGCTATGCGCAAACCGAGAGATGCTTTTTCAGAGTGCATCGAAGGCCCCCAGGCGTTTGACGATGGACAGGTAAATCGCGATCAGCACGATCGGCACCAGGGTGAACGCCGCCGCCATGGGCATATTGCCGATGGCGCCTTGCTGGGCGTACACCATGCCGCCGACGAAGTAGCCCGGCGGGCCCACCAGTTGCGGCACGATAAAGTCGCCCAGGGTCAGCGAGAACGTGAAGATCGATCCGGCGGCGATCCCCGGCACCGACAGCGGCAAAATCACCTGCATAAAGGTCTGGCGCGGCTTGGCCCCCAGGTCGGCCGAGGCTTGCAGCAGCGACGGCGGCAAACGCTCCAGGGACGCCTGGATCGGCAGGATCATGAACGGCAGCCAGATATAGACGAACACCATGAACCTTCCCAGATGCGAGGTGCTCAAGGTGCTGCCGCCCACGCCAGGAATGCCCAGCACAAAGTGCAGCAGCGGCTCCAACCCCAGGTGCTGCACAAACCACTGCGCCACGCCGCCCTTGGCCAGCAGCAAGGTCCAGGCGTAAGCCTTGACGATGTAACTGGCCCACATCGGCATCATCACGGCGATATAGAAAAACGCCTTGGTTTTGCCAGTGGTGTAGCGCGCCATGTAATAGGCAATCGGGAAGGCGACGATGGCGCTGGCGATCGACACCACGATCGCCATGCTCAGCGTGCGCAGGATGATGTCGAAATTCGACGGCTGGAACAGCGCGGCGAAGTTGGCCAGGGTCAGGTCCGGGGTGACCGCCATGGTGAAGTCGTCGAAGGTGTAGAAGCCTTGCCATAGCAAGGTCAGCAACGAGCCCAGGTAGATAGCGCCGAACCAGATCAGCGGCGGCACCAGCAGCATCGCCAGGTATAGGTTGGGCTTGCGGTACAGCAGGTTGGAAAACCTGCGCATCGGCGGTTGTTGGGAAAGGGCCAGGCTCATGTCACACCTCGCCTGCGTTATCGGTCAACGGCGTCATGGCCTGTCGGGCCCAGCGCGCGGTGAGGGGCTGGCCGACCTGATGGGCGCTGCTGGTGTCCAGCCACTGGTTGTTGGCCTGGCTGATGCTCAGGGTCTGGCCGTTGTCCAGTTTCAGCTCAAAACGGGTGGCGCTGCCCTGGTACTGGATGTCATGCAGCACGCCGCTGATCTCCACATCGCCAGCGCCCAGCGGGCCTGCGGCAAACCGCACATGTTCCGGACGGATCGAAAACGGTTGGGCGCTGCCGCTCAAGCGCTGGGCCAATTCGCCCCGAATCACGTTGGAGGTGCCGACGAATTCGGCGACGAACGCCGTGGCCGGTTTCATGTAGAGGTTGCGCGGGGTGTCGACCTGTTCGATACGGCCTTTGTTGAACACCGCCACGCGGTCGGACATGGACAGCGCTTCGGTTTGGTCGTGGGTCACGAAGATAAAGGTGATGCCGAGCTGGCGTTGCAGCTTTTTCAGCTCGCTTTGCATCTGCTCGCGCAGCTTGAGGTCGAGGGCGCCCAGGGGCTCGTCAAGCAACAGCACGCGCGGGCGATTGACCAGCGCGCGGGCCAGAGCCACCCGTTGGCGCTGGCCGCCGGAGAGTTGCACCGGTTTGCGTTCGCCGTAACCGCCCAAGGCCACCATGCCCAGGGCTTCTTCGGCGCGGTTGAGCCGTTCGGCCTTGCCCACGCCTTTGACCTTTAGGCCATAGGCCACGTTGTCGCGCACATTCATATGGGGGAACAGCGCGTAATCCTGGAACACGGTGTTCACATCGCGCTGATACGGCGGCAAGCCGGCGGCTTCCTCACCATGAATGCGGATCGAGCCGGCGCTGGGTTGTTCGAAGCCGGCGATCAGCCGCAGGCAGGTGGTCTTGCCCGAGCCGGAAGGGCCGAGCATGGAAAAGAACTCGCCGTCCTCAATATCGATGCAAACCCGGTCAACGGCTTTCACTTCGCCGAACTGACGGGAAACGTGGGTGAATTGGACTGCAAGCGTCATGGTGCGGTGCTCCAAAAAGGCGCGGGTCGTCGCAGCGGCCCGGCCTGGACTTCTGAAAAAACAAAACATCTGTGAGTGCGGTCAATGTGGGAGGGGGCTTGCCCCCGATGCCAGTGGTTCAGTGAAAGCTGGGTTGGCTGTCACACCGCTATCGGGGGCAAGCCCCCTCCCACAGTAGGTCTATGCCGTCTTGATGGTTTTAACGGCCGCCCATGATCGCAATGTAGTCCTGGGTCCAGCGGCTGTACGGCACGAACTTGCCGCCTTCAGCCTGTGGGGTTTTCCAGAAGGCGATCTTGTCGAACTGGTCGAAGCCATTGGTCTTGCAACCCTCGGCGCCGAGCAATTCGCTCTCTTTACACGCGGCCGGCACCGCCGGCAGCGAGCCGAACCAGGCGGCGACATCGCCCTGGACCTTTGGCTGCAGCGACCAGTCCATCCACTTGTAAGCGCAGTTGGGGTGCTTGGCCTCGCTGTGCAGCATGGTGGTGTCGGCCCAACCGGTGGCGCCTTCCTTGGGGATGGTCGAGGCGATCGGCTGTTTCTCGTTGACCAGCCCGTTGACTTGGTACGGCCAGGCACTGGAGGCCACCACGCCTTCGTTCTTGAAGTCGCTCATTTGCACGGTGGTGTCGTGCCAGTAACGGTGGATCAGCGGTTGCTGGGCGCGCAGCAGGTCGAGCACGGCCTTGTATTGCGCTTCGGTCAGCTCGTAGGGGCTCTGGATTCCCAGCTCCGGTTTGGTGGCCTTGAGGTACAGCGCCGCGTCGGCGATGTAGATCGGGCCGTCATAGGCCTGCACGCGGCCCTTGTTCGGCTTGCCGTCCGGCAGGTTCTGCGGGTCGAACAGCACGCTCCAGCTAGTGGGCGCGGTCTTGAACACGCTGGTGTTGTACATCAGCACGTTCGGCCCCCACTGGTACGGGGTGCCATAGGTTTGCTGGCCGACCACGTACCACGGCGCATCCTTGAGGCGCGGGTCGAGGTTTTTCCAGTTGGGAATCAGCGCGGTGTTGATCGGCTGCACACGCTTGCCGACGATCAACCGCAGCGACGCATCGCCGGAGGCGGTGACCAGGTCATAGCCGCCCTTGGCCATCAGGCTGACCATTTCGTCAGAGGTGGCGGCGGTTTTCACATTGACCTTGCAGCCGGTTTCCTTCTCGAAACCGCTGACCCAATCGTAGGCTTTGTCGCTTTCGCCACGTTCGATATAGCCGGGCCAGGCGACGATATCCAACTGGCCTTCGCCGGCGCCGACCGCCTTGAGCGGTTCGGCGGCTTGCAGGCTGGCGCTGGCCAGCAGCGCGGTGGTCAAGGCACTGAGCAGTGCGGTCTTGTGCGCGGACATGGGGGTTCCCTCTTCTTTAATTATGGTCGGGGCAGTGTGTGAAGCCGTGACGCATGAGCTTAGTTGTTGTTTTAAAGGTGCTGACCGTGACGCGCCATAATGTGGCGCACCACGCTGTAGTCCTGTAACGAGTCGCTCGACAGATCTTTCCCGTATCCCGAGCGCTTCAAACCGCCGTGGGGCATTTCGCTGACCAGCATGAAGTGGCTGTTGATCCAGGTGCAGCCGTATTGCAGGCGTGCCGCCACTTGCATGGCTTTGTCCAGGTTCTGGGTCCACACCGAAGAGGCCAGGCCGTATTCGGAATCGTTGGCCCAGTCCACCGCTTGCTCCAGTTCGTCGAAGCGGGTCACGGTGACCACCGGGCCGAACACTTCGCGCTGCACGATCTCATCGCTTTGCTTGCAACCGGCCAGCAGGGTGGGCTGGTAATAGAAACCGGCGCCGGAATGCACGGCGGCGCCGGTGACCCGTTCGATATGCGGTTGGCCGAGGGCGCGTTCGACAAAGCTGGCGACGCGGTCGCGCTGGCGTGTGCTGATCAGCGGGCCGAGTTCGTTATCGGCGTCGCGTTTGCCGGCAAAGCGCAGGCTGCCGACGGCCGCGCCCAGCTCGGCGACCAATTTGTCGTGAATCCCGGCCTGGGCATAGATACGGCATGCGGCGGTGCAATCCTGCCCGGCGTTGTAATAGCCATAGGCGCGCACGCCTTCGACCACGGCCTGCAGGTCGGCGTCGTTACACACGATCACCGGTGCCTTGCCGCCCAGTTCCAGGTGCGTGCGTTTCAGGGTTTTGGACGCGGCTTGCAGAATCTTCTGGCCGGTGACGATATCGCCGGTCAGCGACACCATGCGTACCTTGGGATGACTGACCAAATGGCTGCCGACCCCTTCGCCGCCGCCGCACAAAATGTTGATCACGCCCCGTGGCAGCAGCTCTTTGAGCACGGGTGCCAGGGCCAGGATCGACAGCGGCGTGTGTTCCGACGGTTTGAACACCAGGGTATTACCGGCGGCGAGGGCCGGGGCGATCTTCCACGCGGCCATCATCAACGGGTAGTTCCATGGCGCAATGGAGGCCACCACGCCGATCGGGTCGCGGCGCACCATGCTGGTGTAGCCCGGCAGGTATTCGCCGCTCAATTGGCCAGTCTGGCAACGCACGGCGCCAGCGAAGAAGCGGAACACATCCACAGTGGCGCTCAAATCATCCTGACGCGCCAGGTGCAACGGCTTGCCGCAGTTCAGCGATTCCAGACGGGCCAGGTAGTCGGCTTGTTTTTCAATAGCATCGGCGATGCCCAGCAGCAGGTTGGCGCGTTGCTGCGGCGTGGTCCGCGACCAACCGGCAAAGGCGCGGTGGGCGGCAAGGATGGCGCTTTCGACTTGCTCGGTGCTGGCTTCTGCGATTTGAGTCAGCACTTCACCGGTGGCTGGGTTGAGGATCGGCTCGACAAACCCCTGGCCTTGAACCAGTTCGCCGTCGATCAGCAACGCAGTGAGCAGCGGGGTGGACGCACCGGACATTTTTCGCGATCTCTTTTCTTGTGTGGCCATGGGCGTTCTCTTACAAGGCGCCCGGCTTTCTCTTATGGATGAGTCGAGAGTAGAGGGCGGGCGCGAGGTCAACAAATACTAAATACTGAATGCAGCATTCGATTAAATAGATGGCTTGCGTGGGTGCGGCTGTTCGCGCGCCACGGTGAGGAACGGGTCCACCAAGGTCGGCCGCGCGGTGCCACGGCGCCAGGCCAGACCCACGTCGAGCGTTTGGCTGAGGTCGGCAATCGGCCGCGCTTCAATAATGTCGCCTTCCAGCGACCAGGGGCGGTAGGTCATGTCCGGCTGAATCGACACCCCCAGGCCCGCCGCCACCAGGCTGCGCACCGCTTCGGTGGAGGCGGTGCGCAAGGTCACACGCGGTTGCAGGCCGGCGCCGGCCCACAGGCGCTGGGCGTTGTGGCCCATTTCGTCGACGTTCAATTGAATCAACGGTTCGCGTGCCACATCGGCCAGGTTGATGCTGTCGTGCTCCAGCAATGGGTGCTGCGCCGGCAGCCACAGGCGGTGGGGCGAGTGGGTCAGGACTTCGGTCTGCAGGGCGTGGCGGTCTTCGAGGTTGGACAGGATCAGCACGCCCACGTCGATTTCGCCGCTGACCAGCAGATGTTCGATATACGGGCGCTCGTCTTCCATGACGCGGATTTCCACATTGGGGTACGCGCGCTGGAAGCGGGTCAGCAGGTCGGCCAGGTAATAGCCGGCCACCAGGCTGGTCACACCGACGATCAATTGCCCGGCTACCTGGTCGGTGCTCTGTTGCAGGCTGCGCTTGGCGTTGTCGACGGTGGCGAGAATCAGGTGCGCCTGGCGCAGAAACTGATGGCCCTGGTGGGTGAGGGTCATGCCTTTGGCGTGGCGATTGAACAGGTTGACGCCGATTTCCTGCTCCAATTGCTGGATCGCCAGGGTCAGGGTCGACTGAGAGATGAACGCGGTTTGCGCGGCGGCGGAGATCGAGCCGGTCTCGGCCACGGCAATGAAGTGGCGGATTTGACGCAAGGTCATCATGCTGGAATTACCAGAAGGCTGTTTTTATAGAAGTACCTGAGTGTATATCGATTTATACGATAGGCAGCGGCGTTACATCTGGAAGCACTCTAGATCCTGGTTTTTTGGCACTTAGTTTTACGCTGGCAGCCTATTGGTCCTATGAACCCAAGTGTCTGGAGGCTGTTATGAACACCCGTGGATTGCTCGATCAGTTGCTCAAGTCCGGCCAGGACATGTTGCAGAATAAGGCCGGCGGCCAGCGCAAACAGGAAGACAAGGGCGCCTTGGGCAGTCTGCTCGGCGGTGGCGGCCTGGGCAGCCTGCTCCGTGGCGCCGGCGGGGGAGCCCTGGCGGCGGGTGCCATGGGGCTGTTGCTGGGTAACAAAAAAGCCCGCAAATTCGGCGGCAAGGCCCTGACCTACGGCGGTTTGGCCGCCTTGGGCGTCATCGCCTACAAAGCCTATGGCAACTGGCAGGCGCAACAGGCCAGTGCGCCACAAGGCGAACCGCAAACCATCGACCGTCTGCCACCGGCCCAGGTCGAGCAGCACAGCCAGGGCATCCTCAAGGCGTTGGTCGCCGCCGCCAAGGCCGACGGCCATGTAGACGAGCGTGAGCGCGCGCTGATCGAAGGCGAGTTCACCAAACTCGACAATGACCCCCAATTGCAACACTGGCTGCATGCCGAACTGAACAAGCCCCTGGACCCGGCGGATGTCGCCCGCGCCGCCGACACCCCGGAAATGGCCGCCGAGATGTACATCGCCAGCGTGATGCTGGTAGATGAGGAAAACTTTATGGAGAAGGCGTATCTGGATGAGTTGGCGCGCCAGCTCAAACTGGAGCCGGGCTTGAAGGTGGAACTGGAAAAACAAGTACGGCTTAACCAATAACCACCGGTTTAAAACAAAATGTGGGAGGGGGCTTGCCCCCGATAACGGTGCATCAGTTGCAGGTTTTACAACTGAGGTATCGTTATCGGGGGCAAGCCCCCTCCCACAGGCGTTTAGCGTTCATGTCCGTTGACCACCAAAACCCATTCATAAATGAGCGCTGCTGCTCAGCTATACTCCCCTCCATTTGAATGGCCCTTCGAGGAAGTACTGTGAAGAATTGGACCTTGCGCCAACGGATCCTGGCAAGTTTTGCGGTCGTTATCGCCATCATGCTGTTAATGGTCGTGGTCTCTTATTCACGGTTAATGAAAATCGAGGCTGGGCAAGAAGCCGTGCGCGATGACGCTGTGCCGGGGGTTTATCTGAGCTCAATGATCCGCAGCGCGTGGGTCGACAGCTATCTGCAGACCCTCGATATCATCGGTATGCGCGAAGACAAAACCCTGACCAGCGCCGACAAGACCGATTACCAGGGTTTCGAAAAGCGCATCGAACAGCAAATGGCCAATTACGAGAAAACGATCGGCAACCAGGCCGATCGTATGGAGTTCGATAACTTCAAGGCCTCGCACAGCAATTACAACAAGGTCCTGGCGCAAGTACTCGATCGCATCCAGGCCAACGATCTGCCGGCCGCCCACGAGTTGCTGGATGAGCAGTTGACGCCGATCTGGATTGAAGGTCGCATGAAACTCAACGACATCATCGCCGAAAATAAAGGCGTGTCCGATAACGCAACGTCCGCCATCGATGAAGCAGTGGTCTCCGCCAAGATCAGTTTGTTCGTGTCGCTTGCCGTGGCGATTCTGGCTGCTGGCCTGTGCGGTCTGCTGCTGATGCGCGCGATCATGTCGCCCATGCAGCGTATCGTCGAAATTCTTGAGGTTATGCGCACCGGCGACCTGAGCAAGCGTCTGAACCTGTCGCGCAAGGACGAATTCAACGCGGTCGAAACCGGCTTCAACGACATGATGACCGAGCTGACCGCCCTGGTGTCCCAGGCCCAGCGCTCGTCGGTGCAGGTGACCACTTCGGTCACCGAGATCGCCGCCACCTCCAAGCAGCAACAGGCCACCGCCACCGAAACGGCGGCGACCACCACCGAAATCGGTGCCACCTCCCGCGAAATCGCGGCCACCTCCAAGGACCTGGTGCGCACCATGACCGAAGTTTCCACCGCCGCCGACCAGGCATCGGTGGCCGCCGGTTCCGGTCAGCAGGGCCTGGCGCGCATGGAAGAAACCATGCACTCGGTAATGGGCGCCGCTGACCTGGTCAATGCCAAGCTGGCGATCCTCAATGAGAAGGCCGGCAACATCAACCAAGTGGTGGTGACCATCGTCAAGGTCGCCGACCAGACCAACCTGCTGTCGCTCAATGCCGCTATCGAAGCCGAGAAGGCCGGTGAGTACGGGCGCGGCTTCGCCGTGGTCGCCACCGAGGTGCGGCGTCTGGCCGACCAGACTGCCGTGGCCACGTACGACATCGAGCAGATGGTGCGTGAGATCCAGTCGGCGGTGTCGGCCGGGGTGATGGGCATGGACAAGTTCTCCGAAGAAGTGCGCCGCGGCATGTTCGAAGTGCAGCAGGTGGGCGAGCAACTGTCGCAGATCATCCATCAGGTCCAGGCCCTGGCGCCGCGAGTGCTGATGGTCAACGAAGGCATGCAGGCCCAGGCCACGGGGGCCGAACAGATTAACCACGCGCTGGTGCAACTGGGCGACGCCAGCAGCCAGACGGTGGAGTCCCTGCGTCAGGCCAGTTTCGCCATCGATGAACTGAGCCAGGTTGCGGTGGGTCTGCGCAGCGGCGTGTCGCGTTTCAAAGTCTGATGAGCGAACTCGCGGCTAAACGCGGCGCCGTCCCGGCAGCGAAAAAAGCGTTGTTCCTGGTGTTTCATATCGGCAGCGAACGCTATGCCCTACGGGCCACCGAAGTGGCCGAAGTACTGCCGCGCCTGCCG
Source organism: Pseudomonas sp. efr-133-TYG-23 (assembly GCF_030209215.1). Taxonomy (NCBI): domain Bacteria; kingdom Pseudomonadati; phylum Pseudomonadota; class Gammaproteobacteria; order Pseudomonadales; family Pseudomonadaceae; genus Pseudomonas; species Pseudomonas sp. efr-133-TYG-23. The sequence goes on from NZ_JARVSL010000027.1 coordinate 143,541, forward strand.
CTCAAACCCATTGCCCACGCCCCCGTGTGGGTGGCCGGCATTTTCGCCCATCGCGGCGCGCTGGTGCCGGTCATCGACCTCAGTGCCCTGGCCTTCGGCACGCCGGCCCAGGCCCGCACCAGCACTCGGCTGGTGCTGGTGCATTACCAGCCGCAGCCCTGGGTCGAGGCGCGCCGGCTGGGGCTGATTCTGGAGCAGGCCACCGACACCCTGCGTTGCGGCCTTGAAGAGTTCCAAGCATACGGCCTGGACAACCGGGAGGCGCCGTACCTGGGACCTGTGCGCGAAGATGCGGAAGGCTTGATGCAGTGGATCGGCGTTAATGATCTGCTCTCCGATGACGTGCGCGCCCTGTTGTTTTCCAGCGAGCTGAGCCTATGAGCAACGATCCGCGCTTCTTTGCCTTCCTTAAGGAACGCATCGGCCTGGACGTGGCGTCGGTGGGCGAGGCCATCATCGAGCGGGCCGTGCGCCAGCGCAGTCAGGTTGTCGGGGCACTTACCCCGGATGATTACTGGCAGCGCCTGCAACGCTCCCACGACGAGCAACAAGCGCTGATCGAAGCGGTGATTGTCCCCGAGACCTGGTTTTTCCGTTATCCCGAATCCTTCGCCACGCTGGCGCGCTTGGCCTGCGCGCGATTGGCCGAGATCAAGCAGATGCGCGCCCTGCGTATCCTTAGCCTGCCGTGTTCCACCGGGGAAGAACCTTACTCGATCGCCATGGCCCTGCTGGATGCCGGGTTGGCGCCGCATCAGTTCAAGGTGCAGGGCATGGATGTCAGCCCGCTGTCGGTGGAGCGCGCCCGGCGCGGCGTGTATGGCAAGAATTCGTTTCGCGGCGGTGACCTGGCCTTTCGCGAACGCCACTTCACCGAACACGGCGACGGTTACCACATCGCTGACCGCGTGCGCGAACAGGTGCGTCTGCAAGTGGGCAACCTGCTTGACCCGGCGCTGCTGGCCAATGAGGCCAGCTACGATTTTGTGTTTTGCCGCAACCTGTTGATCTACTTCGATCAACCGACCCAGCAGCAAGTGTTCGAAGTGCTCAAGGCCCTGACCCACGTCGACGGCGTGCTGTTTATCGGCCCGGCCGAAGGCAGCTTGTTGGGGCGGCACGGCATGCGCTCGATTGGGGTGCCGCAGTCCTTTGCCTTCAGTCGGCACGCGGAACCGGTCAGGCCCGAGCCGACCTTCATACCGATGCCCAAGCCGCAACGCAGTGCGGCGCCGCTGCCGGCTAAACCACGGCCGTTCAGCACAGTGAGTGCCAAGGTAGTGCCGATCAAGGCGCCACCCTCCGAAGCGGGCGCCTTGCTCAGCCGTATCGCCACCCTAGCCAACCAAGGCAAAAGTGCCGAGGCCCGCGCCATGTGCGAACAGTATTTGAGCGACCATCCCCCGGCCGCCCAGGTGTTCTATTGGCTGGGGCTGCTTAGTGATGTGGAGGGCAGTGCCCAGCAGGCCCAGGGGTATTATCGAAAAGCCTTGTACCTGGAACCCCAGCATCCGCAGGCCCTGATGCAGTTGGCCGCGCTGCTGGAATCCCAGGGCGACAGTGCGGGGGCGCGTCGTTTGCAGGCGCGGGCCGCCCGCAGCGAGCGAGCTGACAGTGAGTCCAAACCATGAGTAGCCCCGACGCGCTCGACACCACCGGCCTGGACCTGACCCTGGCCGACACCCAAGCCATCGACGATTGCTGGAACCGCATCGGCGTCCATGGCGACAAATCCTGCCCGCTGCTGGTGGAACATATCCACTGCCGTAACTGCTCGGTATATTCCGCCGCCGCCACGCGCCTGCTGGACCGCTATGCCTTGCAACAGGACGCGCATCACGGCCACGTCGCCGAGACGGTCGACGAGGACGTGGCGACCCGCTCGCTGCTGATGTTCCGCCTCGGTGACGAGTGGCTCGGCATCGCCACCCGTTGCCTGGTGGAGGTGGCGCCGCTGCAACCGATCCATTCGCTGCCGCACCAGCGCTCGCGCGCCTTGCTCGGCGTGGCCAATGTGCGCGGTGCGCTGGTGGCGTGCTTGTCGCTGGTTGAGTTGCTCGGCCTGGAGGCCGCTGACGGTGCCCCCAGCGGCGCACGCAGCATGCCGCGCATGTTGATCATTGCCGCGCAGGATGGTCCGGTGGTGGTGCCGGTGGATGAAGTGGACGGTATCCACGCCATCGACGAGCGTACGTTGAGCGCGGCGTCGGTGTCCGGCACCCAGGCCAGCGCGCGCTATACCCAGGGCGTGCTGCAATGGAAAGGCCGCAGCCTGCGCTGGCTGGACGAGGCACAGTTGTTGTCTGCCGTGACACGGAGCCTTACATGACCCCCGACCAGATGCGTGATGCCTCGCTGCTGGAACTGTTCAGCCTGGAAGCCGATGCACAGACCCAGGTGCTGAGCGCGGGCCTGCTGGCCCTGGAGCGCAACCCGACCCAGGCCGACCAACTCGAAGCCTGCATGCGCGCGGCCCACTCGCTCAAAGGCGCGGCGCGCATCGTGGGGGTGGATGCCGGGGTCAGCGTGGCCCATGTCATGGAGGACTGCCTGGTCAGCGCCCAGGAAAGCCGTCTGTATCTGCAACCTGAACATATCGACGCATTGCTGCAAGGCACCGACCTGCTGATGCGCATCGCCACCCCCGGCAACGACGTGGGGCCGGCGGATATCGAAGCGTACGTGGCGTTGATGGAGCGCTTGCTGGACCCCTCGCACCCGAGCCCCAGCGTCCGGCCGCCAACAGTACCGGAGCCGGCTCCCGAGCCGGTGCTTGAAGAACTGCCGCCGGAGCCCGAGCCCGCGTCGCCCGTCACCAGCGACCCACCGCGTCAGGGCAAGCGCATGACCGAAGGCGGCGAGCGCGTGCTGCGCGTAACCGCCGAGCGCTTGAACAGCCTGCTGGACCTGTCGAGCAAGTCTTTGGTGGAAACCCAGCGCATCAAGCCCTACCTGGTCAGCCTGCAGCGCCTCAAGCGTATTCAGAGCCAGAGCGTGCGTGCCCTCGACACCCTCGATGGCCAACTCAAGACCCAACACCTGAACCTCGAAGCCCAGGAGGCCCTGGCCGATGCGCGCCGCCTGCTGAGCGAAGCCCAGGCGCTGCTGGCGGAAAAAACCGCCGAGCTCGATGAGTTCGGCTGGCAGGCCGGGCAGCGCGCCCAGGTGCTCTATGACACCGCGCTGGCCTGTCGCATGCGCCCGTTTGCCGACGTGCTGGCTGGGCAGGTGCGCATGGTGCGCGACCTGGGCCGCAGCCTGGGCAAGCAAGTCCGGCTGGAAATCGAAGGCGAGAAAACCCAGGTCGATCGCGACGTACTGGAAAAACTCGAAGCGCCCCTCACTCATCTGTTACGCAATGCCGTCGATCACGGCATCGAAATGCCCGAGCAACGTGTGCTGGCGGGCAAACCGGCCGAAGGGCTGATCCGCCTGCGCGCCTCGCACCAGGCTGGTCTGTTGGTGCTGGAGCTGAGTGACGACGGCAATGGCGTGGACCTCGAACGCCTGCGCGGCACCATTGTCGAGCGCAAGCTGTCACCGCTGGAGACCGCGCTGCGCCTGAGCGAAGAGGAGTTGCTGACGTTCCTGTTCCTGCCGGGTTTCAGCCTACGCGACAAAGTCACCGAGGTGTCCGGGCGCGGCGTCGGGCTGGATGCGGTGCAGCATATGGTGCGCCAACTGCGCGGCGCGGTGGTGCTGGAGCAGACGGCGGGGCAGGGCAGCCGTTTCCATCTGGAGGTGCCGCTGACCCTTTCGGTGGTGCGCAGCCTGGTAGTGGAGGTCGGCGAAGAAGCTTATGCCTTCCCGCTGGCGCATATCGAACGCATGTGCGATCTGGCGCCGGAAGACATCGTGCAACTGGAAGGGCGCCAGCATTTCTGGCACGAAGGCCGGCATGTCGGCCTGGTCGCCGCCAGCCAATTGTTGCAGCGACCGGCGGGGCAGAACCCTTCGGAAACACTGAAAGTGGTGGTGATCCGCGAGCGTGACGCGGTGTATGGGATTGCCGTGGAGCGCTTTATCGGCGAGCGCACCCTGGTGGTGTTGCCGCTGGATGATCGCCTGGGCAAGGTCCAGGATATTTCCGCCGGTGCATTGCTCGACGACGGCTCGGTGGTGCTGATCGTCGACGTCGAAGACATGCTGCGTTCGGTGGACAAACTACTCAATACCGGGCGCCTTGAGCGTATCGCCCGGCGCAGCCAGCAGACCGCCGAAGCTCCGCGCAAACGCGTGCTGGTGGTGGATGACTCGCTCACGGTGCGTGAATTGCAGCGCAAATTGCTGCTTAATCGCGGCTACGAAGTGGCCGTGGCCGTCGATGGCATGGACGGCTGGAACGCCTTGCGTTCCGAGGATTTCGACCTGCTGATCACTGACATTGATATGCCTCGCATGGACGGTATCGAATTGGTCACACTCTTGCGCCGTGACAGTCGCCTGCAATCGTTGCCGGTGATGGTGGTGTCGTATAAGGACCGCGAAGAAGACCGCCGACGCGGGCTCGACGCCGGGGCCGACTATTACCTGGCCAAGGCCAGTTTTCACGACGACGCCTTGCTCGATGCCGTGATGGAACTGATCGGAGGCGCGCGGGCATGAAGATCGCCATCGTCAATGACATGCCCCTGGCCATCGAGGCGCTGCGCCGAGCGTTGAGTCTAGAGCCGGCGCATCAAGTGGTGTGGGTGGCCAGCAATGGCCTGGAAGCGGTGCAGCGCTGCGCCGAACTGACCCCGGACCTGATCCTTATGGACCTGATCATGCCGGTAATGGACGGTGTGGAGGCCACGCGCCAGATCATGGCCGAGACCCCGTGCGCGATTCTGATCGTGACCGTCGACCGCCAGGCCAATGTGAGCCGCGTGTTCGAAGCCATGGGCCATGGCGCCCTCGACGTGGTGGATACGCCGGCGTTGGGCGTGGGCAACCCCCAGGATGCGGCGGCACCGTTGCTGCGCAAGATCCTCAACATCGGTTGGTTGATCGGCCAGCGCGGCAGCCGTGTGCGCGCGGAAACCGCGCCGCCGCGCCACGAGGGCAAACGCCAGCGGCTGGTGGCCATCGGCTCTTCGGCCGGCGGCCCGGCGGCCCTGGAAACCCTGCTCAAAGGCCTGCCCCGCGACTTTCCCGCCGCCATTGTGCTGGTGCAGCACGTCGACCAGGTGTTCGCCGCCGGCATGGCCGAGTGGCTCAGCAGCGCGTCCAGCCTGCCGGTGCGCCTGGCCCGTGAAGGTGAGCCGCCCCAGAGCGGGGTGGTATTGCTGGCCGGGACCAACCATCACATTCGTTTATTGAAGAACGGTACGCTGGCCTACACCGCAGAGCCGGTAAACGAGATCTATCGCCCGTCGATCGACGTGTTTTTCGAGAGCGTCGCCAGCCACTGGAATGGCGATGCCGTCGGCGTATTGCTGACCGGCATGGGGCGCGACGGGGCCCAGGGTCTCAAACTGCTGCGTGAACAAGGTTATTTGACCATCGCCCAGGATCAACAAAGCTCGGCGGTGTATGGCATGCCCAAAGCGGCGGCGGCAATCGATGCCGCTGTTGAAATTCGCCCACTGGATAGAATTGCGCCTCGACTGCTGGAGGTCTTTGCACAATGAGCAAGACCTTGCGCGGTGCTGGCTTGCAGGTGGTAATTCAGGTGACTGCAGATGAATGATTTACAGATCGACGACATCAAGACCGACGAAAACGCCGCCATGGTGTTGCTGGTCGACGACCAGGCCATGATCGGCGAAGCCGTGCGGCGTGGCCTGGCCCATGAAGAAAACATCGACTTCCATTTCTGCGCCGACCCGCACCAGGCCATTGCCCAGGCCATCCGCATCAAACCGACGGTGATCCTGCAGGACCTGGTGATGCCCGGCCTCGACGGCCTGACCCTGGTGCGCGAGTACCGCAACCACCCGGCCACGGCGAATATCCCGATCATCGTGCTTTCCACCAAGGAAGACCCGCTGATCAAGAGCGCGGCATTTGCAGCCGGCGCCAACGATTACCTGGTCAAGCTGCCGGACAACATCGAACTGGTGGCGCGCATCCGCTATCACTCACGTTCCTATATGACCCTGTTGCAGCGCGATGCGGCGTACCGTGCGCTGCGGGTCAGCCAGCAGCAGTTGCTGGACACCAACCTGGTGCTGCAACGGTTGATGAACTCCGATGGCCTGACTGGGCTGTCCAACCGTCGCCACTTCGACGAATACCTGGAGCTGGAATGGCGCCGCGCCATGCGTGACCAGACCCAGCTGTCATTGCTGATGATCGACGTGGACTTCTTCAAGACCTACAACGACAGCTTCGGCCACGTCGAAGGCGACGAAGCCCTGCGTAAGGTCGCCGACACCATCCGTGACGCCAGCAGCCGCCCGTCGGACCTGCCGGCGCGCTACGGCGGCGAGGAGTTCGCTCTGGTGCTGCCCAACACCTCGCCGGGAGGCGCGCGCCTGGTGGCGGAGAAACTGCGCATGGCCGTCGCCGCGCTGAACATCCCCCACAATGCCCCGACCGAAGGTTCGTGCCTGACCGTCAGCATCGGCCTGTCCACCATGGTCCCGCAGCAGGGCTCCAGTTGCCGCCAGGTGATCATGGCGGCGGACAAGGGGCTGTATACAGCCAAGCACAATGGGCGCAATCAGGTCGGTATCGAGTGACCTGAGGCTGCGCTCAACACAAGTTTCAAAGGCAGACTCCCAACTCTTTGGTGAGCAGGCTTGCCCTGCGCCGGGCTGCGAAGCGGCCCCAAACCCAGGCACCTCGGTGTGTCAGCTAAAACCACATCGCCTGGAGTGGGGCTGCTTCGCAGCCCAGCGCGGGCGGTGCGACGATTCGACAAGCCCGCTCACTACGACAAGCCCCCTCCTGCGGTGTATTTTCCTGGGGTTTGAAACCGCCTTTTCGGCTCAGCGGGCTGCCGTTTCCAGCTGTTTGCCGTTATACTCGCCGGCTTTCAAAAGTTCGCCAACGAGTGCTGCCCGCCATGGAAATCAACCCGATCCTTAACACCATCAAGGACCTGTCCGAGCGCTCCGAAACTATTCGGGGGTATCTTTGACTACGATCAAAAGCATGAGCGTCTGACCGAGGTCAACCGCGAGCTTGAAGATCCGAGTGTCTGGAACAAACCTGAATACGCCCAGGAACTGGGGCGCGAGCGCGCTGCGCTGGCGCAGATCGTCGACACCCTCGACGAACTGAACACCGGCCTGGCCGATTGCCGTGACCTGCTGGACATGGCCGTCGAAGAAAACGACGAAGGCGCAGTGGGCGATGTGGTCGCCGAGCTGGCCCGTCTCGAGGAAAACCTCGCCAAGCTTGAATTCCGCCGCATGTTCAGCCACGAAATGGACCCGAACAACGCCTACCTGGACATCCAGGCCGGTTCCGGCGGCACCGAGGCCCAGGACTGGGCCAACATCTTGCTGCGCATGTACCTGCGCTGGGCCGACAAGCGCGGTTTCGACGCGACCATCATGGAACTGTCCGCCGGTGAAGTCGCCGGTATCAAGGGCGCTACCGTGCATATCAAGGGCGAATACGCCTTTGGCTGGCTGCGTACCGAGATCGGCGTGCACCGTCTGGTGCGCAAGAGCCCGTTCGACTCCGGCAACCGTCGCCACACTTCGTTCTGCGCGGTGTTCGTCTCGCCTGAGATCGATGACAAAGTGGAAATCGAGATCAACCCGGCGGACCTGCGGATTGATACCTATCGTTCCTCCGGTGCCGGCGGTCAGCACGTCAACACCACCGACTCGGCCGTGCGGATTACCCACGTACCGACCAACACCGTGGTGAGCTGCCAGAACGAACGCTCCCAGCACGCCAACAAGGACACCGCCATGAAAATGCTGCGGGCCAAGTTGTACGAGCAGGAGATGCAGAAGCGCAACGCCGCTTCCCAGGCGCTGGAAGACACCAAGTCGGATATCGGCTGGGGTCACCAGATCCGCTCCTATGTGCTCGACGCGTCGCGTATCAAGGATCTGCGCACTAACATCGAACGCAGCGACTGCGACAAAGTGCTCGACGGCGATATCGACGAGTACCTGGAAGCCAGCCTGAAGTCCGGCCTGTAATACCCTGTGTGGGAGCGGGCTTGCCCGCGATCCCCAGGCCGAAGGCCTGGGGGCAACGAACCTGTGATGGAAAATTTAAAGACATGAGCGACCAACAACTCGACCCGCAAGCCCTGCAACAGGAAGAAAACTCCCTGATCGCCCTGCGCAAGGAAAAGCTTGCTGCCGAGCGCGCCAAGGGCAACGCCTTCCCCAACGACTTCCGCCGCGACAACTACTGCGATGCCTTGCAGAAACAGTACGCGGACAAGACCAAGGAAGAGCTGGCGGAAGCGGCGATCCCGGTCAAGGTGGCAGGTCGTATCATGCTCAACCGTGGCTCGTTCATGGTGATCCAGGACATGACCGGGCGTATCCAGGTCTACGTCAACCGCAAGACCCTGTCCGAAGAAACCCTGGCCTCGGTGAAAACCTGGGACATGGGCGACATCATCGCCGCCGAAGGCACCCTGGCCCGTTCCGGCAAGGGCGACCTGTACGTGGAAATGACCAACGTGCGCCTGCTGACCAAGTCCTTGCGCCCGCTGCCGGACAAGCACCACGGCCTGACCGACACCGAGCAACGCTATCGCCAGCGCTATGTCGACCTGATCGTCAACGAAGACGTGCGCCACACCTTCCGCGTCCGCTCGCAGATCATCGCCCACATCCGCAGCTTCCTGATGCAGCGTGACTTCCTGGAAGTGGAAACGCCGATGCTGCAAACCATTCCCGGCGGTGCCGCAGCCAAGCCGTTCGAAACCCACCACAACGCGCTGGACATGGAAATGTTCCTGCGTATCGCGCCTGAGCTGTACCTCAAGCGTCTGGTGGTCGGTGGTTTCGAGAAGGTCTTCGAGATCAACCGCAACTTCCGCAACGAAGGCGTCTCCACCCGTCACAACCCAGAATTCACCATGTTGGAGTTCTACCAGGCTTACGCCGACTACAAAGACAACATGGACCTGACCGAAGAACTGTTCCGCGAGCTGGCGCAGCTGGTCCTGGGCAGCACCGACGTGCCGTACGGCGACAAGGTGTTCCACTTCGGCGAGCCGTTCGTGCGCCTGTCGGTGTTCGATTCGATCCTCAAATACAACCCCGAGCTGAGCGCCGATGACCTCAACGACATCGACAAGGCTCGCGCCATCGCCAAGAAAGCCGGCGCCAAGGTGCTGGGCTTCGAAGGCCTGGGCAAACTGCAGGTGATGATTTTCGAGGAGCTGGTGGAGCACAAGCTGGAACAGCCGCACTTCATTACCCAGTACCCGTTCGAAGTGTCGCCGTTGGCCCGTCGCAACGACGACAACCCGAACGTCACCGACCGTTTCGAGCTGTTTATCGGCGGCCGCGAAATCGCCAACGCCTACTCCGAGTTGAACGACGCGGAAGACCAGGCCGAGCGCTTTATGGCCCAGGTGGCCGACAAAGATGCCGGCGACGACGAAGCCATGCACTACGACGCCGACTTCGTCCGCGCACTGGAATACGGCATGCCGCCGACCGCCGGTGAAGGCATCGGCATCGACCGCCTGGTGATGTTGTTGACCAACTCGCCGTCGATCCGCGATGTGATCCTGTTCCCGCACATGCGGCCAGAAGCGTAACCATAGCGAAATCCAGAGCCGCCTTTTATAAGGCGGCTTTTTTATGTGGCGTCTATAAGCGTCAAGCAAACAGCGCCAGGTTTTGATCTGTTCAAGGATGTGAGTCGTGAACCGCGTAACCGCACAAGAAGGCGCCGCCGGCATTGCTGCTGCCGTGGCTGAAAGCGTCCAGTACCAGGGCCGCAAGGCCAGTCGCCAAGGCAGCGAGCAGCGCAGGCAAGACATTTTGGATGCGGCCATGCGCATCGTGGTACGCGATGGTGTGCGGGCTGTGCGTCATCGTGCGGTGGCGGCCGAAGCGGGGGTGCCGCTGTCGGCGACCACCTACTACTTCAAGGATATCGACGACCTGCTCACCGACACCTTCGCCCAATACGTGGAACGCAGCGCCGCGTTCATGGGCAAATTGTGGGTGCGCAACGAGGGCTTGCTGCGCGAAATGGTCGCTTATGGCGATGGCAGCCCGCAGTCGCGCTCGCAGTTGGCGGACGACATCGCCCGCTTGACCGCCGATTACGTGATGCGTCAATTGACCAACCGCCGCGAGCACTTGATGGCCGAACAGGCCTTTCGTCAGGAAGCCTTGCTCAACCCGCGTCTGGCGGAACTGGTGCGGTCCCATCAACAGATTCTGCTGCAGGGCACCGGGCAGTTTTTCCAGGTATTGGGTTCCCGCGAGCCGCAACAGGATGCCAAAGTGTTGACGGCGATAATCGGTCGGATGGAATATCAGGGCCTGCTGGGCGGCCCAGAGCCTTTGACCGCTGACGAGATGCTTGAGATTCTCAAGCGTTACATGCATTTGGTGTTGGCCTCGGTCTGACACCGGGGGAGTCCAATGAAAACCTGGCGTTTGGCGGTACTGGCCCTGTCGTTCCTATTGCTCGGTGGTTGCCTGGTAACGTTCAAGGACCCGTTGCCCGCCCATGAGGCGGCGCCGGATGAACTGCTGGGCCATTGGACCAGCAAGAATGCCTGGGGCGAACCGCTCAATCTGCAAATCAGCCGCGCCGGTGAGCACCGCTATAAAGCGGTGAGCTACCCTAAAGCCTCGCCGGCCCAGCGCGATGAGTACCTGTTTACCGTTTCGCGCCATGGCAGCCGCTGGTACCTGTCGGCACCATTGCCCGCCAGGTGGGGAGGGCATTATTTCCTGGCGGGATTCGAGTTCGACGATAAGCACGAATTGGTGGTCTATAACCTCGATCTCGAACAGATTCACCAGGCTATCGGGCAACAGGTACTGCATGGCAGCACCGTGGATACCGTCGAAGGCGCCGGTGTACTGATCGACAGCGCCATGAACCAGGTATTTGCCTACCTGGATGATCCGGCCAATGCCGATGTGTTCGTTGAAGCCGTGCGCTACCGGCGCGCGGGTCGATAACGTTTAAAGAGGAAGTACCGGGTGGACGATTACCAGCAGACGATACGCACCTTGTCCGATCGCATTGTGCTGGCGCAAACCCCGATCCGCGTCCTCGACGCCGTGAAATGGGACGAGAACATCCGTCAAGGGTTTCTCAAGGCCAAGGGCAAAGCCATGCCGGCCGTGGATCGCGACTATTACCTGAGCCGGCCGCTGTCGTTCGATTCCAGCGCGGTGAAGCTGGAATTCCAGAATATCGAGCGTGACATCACCCGCCGGCTCGGCCAATTCAGCCCGGTGGGGCAGATCATGCGCCGCATGTGCAAGGAATACCGCATGGTGGTGCGCATGCTGGAGGCCCGCGGCACCGAGGATTTCGGCCTGATCTCCCAAGAGCTGTACGGCGCCGCCTCCGATGCGTTCCACGCCGGCGACCCGACCCTGGCCGATCTGGGCCTGATGCTGTCCGATTACCTGAACAACATCGACGGCCGTGGCGACCTCAAGGACGAAGCCAAGACCCTGACCGCCAAGGACGCCGTGGCCCTGCTGCAAACCCGCCTGAACAAGGTGTTCGGCGAGGCCGAAGAAACCATTCGTGTGTTCGAGTCCGACGGTATTGTCGCCGACGCGGCGGCGGGTGCCGACTACATCAAGATCCGCGCCGACGCTATGTTCAACGACCGCGATGTGCGCGCCTTGGAAGTGCATGAAGGCCTGGTGCATGTGGGCACCACCCTCAACGGCCAGAATCAGCCGATCTGCACCTTCCTGTCCAAGGGCCCGCCGTCGTCCACCGTGACCCAGGAAGGTCTGGCGATCCTGATGGAGATCATTACCTTCGCCTCCTACCCCAGCCGCCTGCGCAAATTGACCAACCGCACGCGGGCCATCCATATGGTGGAGGAGGGCGCCGACTTCCTGCAGGTATTTGAGTTCTTCCGCGAGCAAGGCTTTGAGATGGCGGAAAGCTATGGCAACGCCAGCCGCGTATTCCGTGGCTCGGTGCCGACCGGTCTGCCGTTCACCAAGGATTTGTCCTACCTCAAGGGCTTTATCATGGTCTACAACTACATCCAGTTGGCTGTGCGTAAAGGCAAGCTGGAACAAGTGCCGCTGCTGTTCTGCGGCAAGACCACCCTGGAGGACATGCGTACCCTGCGCCAACTGGTGGATGAAGGCCTGGTGGTGCCGCCCAAGTACCTGCCCGAGCAATTCCGTGACATGAACGCCCTGGCGGCGTGGATGTGCTTCTCCAACTTCCTCAACCATCTGAGCCTGGATCGGATCGAGGCTGACTACTCCAATATCCTTTAAATGCTGTTATTTGCGAGGCTTCAACGGATGAGAATCCTCGGCATTCTGTGCCTGCTCCTCACACTGAACGGCTGTAGCTCGCTGCTGTTCTACCCCGAACCCGGCCTGCCGTTCACGCCACAAAAAGCACACTTGGACTACCGCGATGTCACCTTGACCACCGCCGATGGCGTCAAGCTGCATGGTTGGTGGTTGCCGGCCAAACCCGGCGTGCCGCTCAAGGGCACGGTGCTGCACCTGCACGGCAACGGTGGCAATGTGGCCTGGCATCTGGGCGGCAGTTGGTGGTTGCCGGAGCAGGGTTATCAAGTGTTGCTGCTGGACTATCGCGGTTATGGGCTGTCGGAAGGCAAGCCCTCATTGCCGGCGATTTATCAGGACGTGGACGCGGCTTTCAGCTGGCTCGACAAGGCCCCCGAAACCCAGGGGCAGCCCCTGATTGTGCTTGGCCAAAGCCTGGGCGGCGCGCTGGCCGTGCATTACCTGGCGGCGCACCCGCAGCGTCAGGCCCAGCTCAAGGCGCTGGTGCTGGACGGCGTGCCGGCCAGTTATCGTGACGTAGGACAATTCGCGCTGAGCACCTCCTGGCTAACATGGCCATTGCAAGTGCCCTTATCCTGGCTCGTGCCCGACGCGGACAGTGCGATCAATGCCATGCCCCAGTTGAGTGGCGTGCCGAAACTGTTGTTTCACAGCCTCGATGACCCGATCGTGCCCGTGGCCAATGGCATCCGCTTGTATCAGGCGGCGCCGCCGCCCAGAGTCTTGCAATTGACCCGGGGCGGGCATGTGCAGACCTTTGCCGATAAAACCTGGCAAACCGTGATGCTGCGCTATCTGGATGACCCACAACATTTCAATGGCCTGCGGCGCCTGGGCGAAATTCCAAACTATCCGACTCCTAACGTTGATCCATCAGAGAGCCCGCAATGAGCGAAGAACGCAACATGATCCCGCTGATCCTCACCGGCATCGGCACCATCATCGGTACCGTCGGTTGCCTGTGGTACTACGGCTACCTGCACTTCGCCAAACCGGAAGATGCGTTGCTGCTCAGTGACTTCACCATGCTCAAGACCGTGCCGGGCGAGGATTACAAGATCTCCCTGACTCCGGCCGCCCAAGTGGCGCAGTGCGTCGATGGCGTGCTGGTGATGTTTGATACCGAGCAGAAAGGCTTGAGTGGCGTGCTGGTGAACAACAAGAAGCAAGCCGTGCGCTGCATGGGGCAGGAAACGCCGCAGTTGCAGCAGTGAGCTTGCACGTCATTGTTGTGGGAAAGCGCCACGAGACTTGGTGATTAAGTCTTCAGTGCAATGGTAAGCCTACGCAACCCGGAACTATCTCGATTAACCAGCCACAGATTCGGGACTGATTGGTATCACTGATCGGTCTTTATTTCAGTTATGTGGAGTTAGCATCTATGGCAGCTGTTAATGCACCGTCGAGTGTTGGGAATGCGCGCGATGCCGGCGCAGTGGGGCAACAGAGTCTCGATCAGCGGATCCAAGATACACGAAACCAAATTCAACAACTGCGATCGCGAGGTTCCCACGGTGGACCGGGAAGCAGTGGTGCCGGTGGCGACGAAACCCTTGAGGCGCTTTTGAAGCTGCTGAATAAGCTGCTTGAACAAAAAAAGAATGAAGGTGCACAGAGCGGTCAAGGGGCTCAAAACGGCAACGCTCAGCAAGACGGTCAATCTGGTGCGCAGCCTGCCTCTCAAATCCAGCAGGGAGACTATCAGGGGAACACCCCGGTACCTTTCTGACTGCTCGTCTCACAAAAGCAGCCCTCGTCGATGGGCTGTTTATGGCGCTTGTAGCGATCAGTCCACCAATAAGTCGGCGCTGGCGGTAGTCACGGGCGACGGAATTATCTGGAACCCTATCGCGTATTCAAACCACAGAAAGCGGAGTTGCTTACACAGATCGAGGCTGAGAACGTGGCGATACGGATTGCTGCAATCGACAACATGCTGGACATGATCAGAGGGCATCAGACGCTGGAAAGGCGAGATGCTCGGGATCATGAGCTTGCGCAACTGATGGACAAGCTCTCGCAAAATACCTACGGTTCCAGAATTGAAATGCCCGCTGAGGATACTCATCGCACTATCGAGTTTGCCGAACCGAAAAAAAACCCACCGTAAGGTGGGTTTTTCTATCCAAGCTCAATCAATCAGTTCGCCATCGACGAACGTGGCTTGACCGGTTGGTTGTCGTTGGAGATGGTCACTTCAACGCGGCGGTTCATGGCGCGGCCCGATGCGCTGCTATTGTCGGCAACCGGATATTCCTTGCCATAGCCCTGGGTCACGATGCGCGAAATATCCACGCCTTGCTGAGCCAGTGCGCGTTGTACGGAAGCTGCACGGCGCTCCGACAGGCTCTGGTTGTAGGAATCGGAACCGGTGCTGTCGGTGTAGCCTTCGACGATCACTTTACGATCTGGATTGTCGCGCAGGAACTGAGCCAGTTTGGTGATATTCACCAGGCCGCTGGATTTCAGATCGGACTTATTGGTGGCGAACAATACGTCACCGAAAGTCACCAGCGTACCGCGATCGGTCTGCTTGGCGTTCAAGCTGTCCTGCAACTGCTTGATCTGCGCATCGCGAGCTTCCAGCAGGGCGCGAGCGCGTTCGTCGCCGGCGTTTTTCAGCTTGGCTTCGGATTCGCGCAGGGCGATGGTGTCTTTGGCCACTTCAACGCGCTGGTTGGTCAGGTAAGCCAGCTGGTCGACCTTCTTCTGGTCTTCCTTGTCGCGATAGGCTTTGTCGGCCTTGTCCAGCCACTCCTGAGCGTCTTTGGTTTCCAGCGCCGCGAGCTTGGTGGCCTGTGGGTTGGTTTGCAGGGCGGAGAAGTTGGTGCGGGCGTTTTCCAGGTTGGCGTTTGGCGGAGTGGAGCAGGCCGCCAAGGCAACGCTCATTGCCAATAGGGCAGGGATCATCAGTTGTTTACGCATAATCGTGTCGTCCTTTCAATTCAGTATCGGGTGCGGTGCGATCAAGGGGCTCGGTTTATTTCTGCTGGATAGCAGCCGGGCGCATGCCTTCCTTACGCAACTCGTCAACGGCCTTCTGGGAATCCTTTACCGCTTGCTCAGCTTTGGCAGCCTGGGCTTTACGTTCGGCGACACGGGCATCCCACTCGGCTTGTTCAGCCAACATACGAGCCTTCTCGTAGTTTTTGTCGTGCATCGCGATTTCAGCTTCTTTTAGCTTGTCCTGAGCCGACTTCATTTCTACAGCGGCGTACTCGGTGCCACCGGCGCTGACAGCGCTGTTGACCGCCGACTGGGTCACTGCGTACTGCTCAGTCGGAGGGTTACCGGCGCAGCCAGCCAGAACGAAGCTGGTACCGATTGCCAGCGCGGCCAATTTAAGCCCGCGCAGATGGTTAAACGAGGATTTGGCAGTGCTGGTCTTCATCGTCTTCAACTCCATTGGATAACTCCTGAAAAACATCAAAATCCATCTCAGTCAGTGAACGGCTGCGAGCCCGGTGGTAAAGCGCCTGGTGCTCTTTCAAACGGCCGTTCCAAGTGATGGCTTACTGGCTGTGACCGGAGGCTTTTTTCAAAAGTTCAGAAGAGATGGCGATTTGCCTAAAAAAATAATTGACTAAGTAGTCAGCGAAAAAAATTGGAACTTTTGCACTTCCAAGCAGTATTTCGGGCCTGTAATAGGCCCGGAATACAAGGGGAGGGTGGATTAAACGACAGCAGATCAGTGCTTCGATTCGTCCGCACTGGTAGACAAATCATGTAGATAGCGACGCGACAGCGACAAAAAGCGCGGGGTAGGGCCGACGTCTTCGTACAGCGGGTCGCCCTCTTCATCGGTCGCAATCACCTGCTGACCTTTGATATAGGGAAAGCTGGCTTCCAGCTCTTCAAGGGCGGCGCCGATCAGCTCGCCCAGCAGCTCTTCGGTGTTGCGCTTGGGGTACATCTCGGCGATGGCCGCCAGCCGGGCGGCGGACTCCACGTCCAGGTGGATCGCATATTCGGTCTTGGTCAAGCGACCCTTGGCGTTCTCTTCCCAATGCTGGGCCAATTCTCGGATTTTCATGGCAACCTCAATAAAACCCACGGCAAGCGGGCGGTGATGAGTGACCAGCCGTTCGCCTATCGCGACGACTTATGGTTGAGACTAGCTGCAACCCACAAGGTTTAAAGTCTTGTCATAAAACAACGCGGGCGGCACTCTGGCAGATCTGCGCGTCCCGGATTTCTGGCTGGAGATTGGCTGATGAGTGATATCGATGCACGCTTGCGTGAGGATGTTCACCTGCTGGGTGAATTGTTGGGCAACACCATTCGAGAGCAGTACGGCGATGATTTTCTCGACAAGATCGAGCAGATCCGCAAAGGCGCCAAGGCCGATCGGCGTGGCGCCGACTCTGAGAAAACCGCCGGCGATGAACTGAGCGCCAGCCTCAATCAGTTGCAGGAAGACGAACTGCTGCCGGTGGCGCGGGCTTTCAACCAGTTTCTCAATCTGGCCAATATCGCCGAGCAGTATCAGTTGATTCACCGTCGCGATGAGTCGCAACCGGCACCCTTCGAGGCGCGCGTGCTGCCCGAGCTGCTGGCGCGCCTGCAACGCGAAGGCCACAGCAACGAATCCCTGGCCCGCCAGTTGGCGCGCGTGGAAATCGAGCTGGTCCTCACCGCCCACCCGACCGAAGTGGCGCGCCGCACCTTGATCCAGAAGTACGACGCCATCGCCGCGCAGTTGGCCTTGCAGGATCACCGCGACCTCACCACCGCCGAGCGCGAGCAGATCCGCCAACGCCTGCAACGATTGATCGCCGAGGCCTGGCACACCGAAGAAATCCGCCGCACCCGCCCCACGCCGGTGGATGAAGCCAAGTGGGGCTTCGCGGTGATCGAGCATTCGCTGTGGCACGCCATCCCCAACTATTTGCGCAAGGCCGATCAGGCGTTGCACGCGGCCACCGGCCTGCGCCTGCCCCTGGAAGCGGCGCCGATTCGCTTTGCATCGTGGATGGGCGGCGACCGTGACGGCAACCCGAATGTCACCGCGCCGGTCACCCGCGAAGTCTTGCTGCTGGCGCGGTGGATGGCGGCCGACCTGTACCTGCGCGATATCGATCAGTTGGCTTCCGAGCTGTCCATGCGTCACGCCAGCCCAGCGTTGCAGGCCAAGGTCGGCGACAGCGTCGAGCCGTACCGGGCCGTGCTCAAACAACTGCGCGACCGCTTGCGCGCCACGCGGCAATGGGCCCACACCGCGTTGAGCAGCAGCACACCGGCGCCCGCCGAAGTGTTGCAGAACAACCGTGAACTGCTCGAACCCCTGGAGCTTTGCTACCAGTCGCTGCATGAATGCGGCATGGGCGTGATCGCCGACGGGCCGCTGCTCGATTGCCTGCGTCGCGCAGTGACATTCGGCCTGTTCCTGGTGCGTCTGGATGTGCGCCAGGATTCCAGCCGTCACTCGGCAGCCATGACGGAGATCACCGATTACCTCGGCCTGGGTCGCTACGAAGACTGGGATGAGGACGCGCGCATCAGCTTCTTGATGAAGGAGTTGACCAACCGTCGCCCGTTGCTGCCGGGGTATTTCAAACCGTCGGCCGACACCGCCGAAGTGCTCAATACCTGTAAGGAAATCGCCGCAGCCCCTGCGGCGTCGTTGGGCTCGTATGTCATCTCCATGGCTGGTGCGGCGTCGGATGTGCTGGCGGTGCAATTGCTGCTTAAAGAGTCGGGTGTACAGCGGCCAATGCGCGTGGTGCCGTTGTTCGAAACCCTGGCCGACCTGGATAACGCCGGCCCGGTGATTGAGCAACTGTTGCAACTGCCGGGCTATCGCGCGCGCTTGCAGGGCCCGCAGGAAGTGATGATCGGCTATTCCGACTCGGCCAAGGACGCCGGCACCACCGCCGCTGCCTGGGCGCAATACCGGGCGCAAGAGCGCCTGGTGGATATTTGCCGCGAACAGCAAGTGGAGCTGCTGTTGTTCCATGGTCGCGGTGGCACCGTGGGCCGTGGCGGGGGCCCGGCCCATGCGGCGATCCTGTCGCAGCCACCAGGCTCGGTGGCCGGGCGTTTCCGCACCACCGAACAAGGCGAAATGATCCGCTTCAAGTTCGGTCTGCCGGACATCGCGGAGCAGAACCTCAACCTTTACTTGGCTGCAGTGCTCGAAGCAACGCTGTTGCCGCCGCCACCGCCCGAGCCGGCCTGGCGTCATTTAATGGACGAATTGGCCGCGGATGGTGTGAGGGCTTACCGCGCGGTCGTAAGGGAAAATCCGCAATTCGTCGAGTATTTCCGCCAGTCCACCCCCGAACAGGAGCTTGGCCGCCTGCCGCTGGGCAGCCGTCCAGCCAAGCGGCGTGCGGGCGGTATCGAAAGCCTGCGCGCCATCCCTTGGATCTTCGGTTGGACCCAGACGCGCTTGATGCTGCCGGCGTGGCTCGGCTGGGAGGCGGCGTTGAGCAATGCCCTGGCGCGGGGTGAAGGTGAATTGCTGGGGCAGATGCGCGAACAGTGGCCGTTCTTCCGCACCCGCATCGATATGCTGGAAATGGTGCTGGCCAAGGCCGATGCCGATATCGCGCGTCTCTATGATGAACGCCTGGTGCAGCCCGACCTGTTGCCATTGGGTGCGCACTTGCGCGACCTATTGTCGCAGGCGTGCTCGGTGGTGCTCGGTCTGACCGGCCAGTCGCAACTGCTGGCACACAGCCCTGACACCCTGGAGTTCATCCGCCTGCGCAATACCTACCTTGACCCCTTGCATCTGTTGCAGGCCGAGTTGCTGGCGCGCTCGCGCCGGCAGGAAGCCGCGCAGGACAGCCCTCTGGAACAGGCGCTGCTGGTATCCGTAGCCGGTATCGCGGCCGGGTTGCGCAACACCGGCTGAGGTTTTTCGCGTGTTCTCAATGGCTTGCGCCTGAGCCAGGACGGCCGCCCGGAACCGGGCGGTCATCGTCCATGGGGGCGGGTTGCACTCTGGAATACCCTACCTATGACGTATGCGCGGTGCGGGTTCTTCCGACTTTTGGCGGCTTGTGTGGTTAGGGCCTGCTGTGTATCTTGATCAGCCTTTGGCCGTTTGGGCGGCCCGAATCACATTTTTACGCGATTGGCCCCACGCGGCGAATCCGAGCGTCATCTCTATAAAAAATTGAGGAGCACATCGATGCGCGTCATTCTGCTGGGAGCTCCCGGGGCCGGTAAAGGTACTCAGGCAAAGTTCATCACTGAAAAATTCGGCATTCCACAAATCTCCACCGGTGACATGCTGCGCGCTGCGGTAAAAGCAGGCACCGAGCTGGGCATTAAGGCCAAGAGCATCATGGACGCCGGTGGCCTGGTTTCCGATGACCTGATCATTGCCCTGGTCAAGGACCGTATCGCGCAGCCTGACTGTGCCAACGGTTTCCTGTTCGACGGTTTCCCGCGCACCATTCCTCAGGCCGAAGCCTTGGTGACGGCTGGTGTCGAGCTGGATGCCGTGGTTGAAATCGCGGTGGAAGACGAAGAAATCGTCCAGCGTATCGCAGGCCGTCGCGTTCACGAGGCCTCGGGCCGCGTGTACCACACCGTCTACAACCCGCCGAAAGTTGAAGGCAAAGACGATGTCACCGGCGAAGACCTGGTACAGCGCAAGGACGACACCGAAGAAACCGTGCGTCATCGCCTGTCGGTCTACCATTCCCAGACCAAGCCGCTGGTGGATTTCTACCAGAAGCTGTCCGCTGCCAACGGCAAGCCGAAGTACAGCCATATCCCTGGCGTCGGTTCGGTGGAAGCCATCACCGCCAAAGTGATGCAAGCCCTGAGCTGATCACCTGATCGGCGTCTCACACAACGGCCCGCTTGCGGGCCGTTGTTGTTTATACTGGCGCACTTTTTTTCGACTTGGACACCCACACCGATGAGCACCCTGCTGGCCCTGGACACCGCAACCGAAGCTTGCTCCGTTGCCTTGCTGCACGATGGCAAAGTAACCAGCCACTACGAGGTGATCCCCCGCCTGCACGCGCAAAAACTGTTGCCGATGATCAAGCAACTGCTCGAAGATGCCGGCACCACGTTGGCGGCGGTGGACGCTATTGCTTTTGGTCGCGGCCCGGGTGCCTTTACCGGTGTGCGCATTGCTATCGGCGTGGTGCAAGGCCTGGCCTTTGCCCTGGAACGCCCGGTGTTGCCGGTCTCCAACCTTGCCGTCTTGGCCCAGCGCGCGTTGCGTGAGCAAGGCGCGTCGCAAGTAGCGGCCGCCATCGACGCGCGGATGGACGAAGTCTACTGGGGCTGTTACCGCGCGGTGGCCGGTGAAATGCGCCTGGTCGGCGTGGAGGCGGTGCAGCCGCCCGAAGCGTCGGCACTGCCGGAGGATGCCAGCGGCGATTGGTTCGGCGCGGGCACAGGTTGGGGTTATGGCGAGCGCATCGCGGTGAAACTGGCCGGCCAGGACGCTGCCATGTTGCCCCATGCCGAAGACCTGCTGACCCTGGCGCGTTTTGCCTTCGAGCGTGGAGAAGCGATCCCTGCCGATCAGGCCGCGCCGGTGTACCTGCGCGATAAAGTGGCGCAGACCAAAGCCGAACGCGGGCTGATTTGACGCCAAAGTGATGGCAACTTTCGCCAATCGTCAGAATTTGCCCCCGTTTTTAAACCTTTTTCAAATTATGTGTTCTAGTTATCACCAGAGCATTTGCGCGCAACGGAAGTCGCCACTAAAATGCCATCACTGATAGCGAGTTCGCATCGATGCGTATAGACGGATTTTCCTCACAGTCGTACCCCCTCAAACGTAAGCCGCGCAAGGCGAGCGTGACGGTAGACGATTCAGTCGAAGATTCGCCGGACTTCATCGAGGTCCATTCCGAGGCGGCGCCCGCTGCACAAGGTGCTGGTAATGCGCGCATAAGCGGCCTGCCCGCCCGTCAGCAAGACATGATCTTCCCCCGTTCCATGAGCAAAAGCGTCGCCACCGCCCTGGCCAGTTACCTGACCACCGCTGGCTTTGTCGAATGGGATATGGAAGTACTGGGCCTCGACGTTCACATCTGATGCATCTGCCTTACTACCTTGGTTGTCCGTCCTGGAGTGAAAACGCCTGGCGTGATTACCTGTACCCGGCCGATGCCCGCGCCAGCGATTACCTCGCCCTCTATTCCCAAGTCTTCAACGCCGTTGAAGGCAACACCACATTCTACGCTCGCCCCTCGGCCGCCACCGTGCAGCGCTGGGCTGAAATCATGCCCGCCGATTTTCGCTTCACCGCCAAATTCCCCGGGGATATCAGCCACGGGGGCGATTTGCGTGAGCAATTACCGGCGGCGGAAAGCTTTGTCGGCCTGATGAGCCCGTTGGGTGAACGTGTAGCTCCGTTGTGGCTGCAACTGTCGGCTGCGTTCTCGCCGCAGCGTCTGGCGGAACTGGCTGGGTTTATCGACGGCCTGGAGCGTCCGATGGCGGTGGAAGTGCGCCACCCGGAATTTTTCGCCAAGGGCGATGCCGAGCGCATGCTTAACCGCCTGTTGCGCGACCGGGGTGTCGAGCGTATCTGCCTGGACCCCCGTGCGCTGTTCAGTTGCACCTCGACGTCGCCGGCGGTGCTGCACGCCCAATCGAAAAAGCCCAAAGTGCCGCCGCGGCCGGCTGCGCTGACTCAGTTTCCGCAGGTGCGCTTCATTGGCCATCCGGAGCTGGAGGCCAACGACCCGTTTCTGGTGCCGTGGATTGAAAAAGTCGCTGGCTGGATCGAAGAGGGCCGTACTCCCTACGTGTTTCTGCACACCTCGGACAATCGCCTCGCCGCCCAATTGGCCATGCGCTTTCATACCCAACTGATGGCACGCTTGCCCGGCCTTGCACCATTGCCCACGTTGGATCGCGAGCCCGAAGTGGAGCAACTGGGGTTACTCTAGGGCTCCTTTTCCCGCCAGGAGCTTGCCATGGATGCTCAAACCCTTCGCGCCGAAACCTTCAAGCGCCTGCATGAACGCGACCGCGCGTTCGTGATGCCCAACCCGTGGGACGCCGGTTCCGCCGTGATGCTTGCCAGCCTGGGGTTCGAAGCCTTGGCCACCACCAGCGCGGGTTATGCCTTCAGCCTTGGTCGGCCGGATGCGGAGGGCGCGCTGTCTCTGGACGACACCTTGCTCAACGCGCATCAGATCGCCCAAGCCACGACACTGCCGGTGGCGGCCGACCTGGAAAACGGCTTCAGCGACAGCCCGGATGGCTGCGCCCAGACCATCCTGCGTGCGGCGGCCACGGGGATTGTCGGCGGTTCCATCGAAGACGCCACCGGACACTCTGGTGATCCCATTTATGCCTTCGACCTGTCTGTGGAGCGAGTACATGCGGCGGTAGTCGCGGCCCGCAGTTTGCCGTTTGCGTTCACGCTCACCGCCCGCGCGGAAAACCTCCTGCATGGGCGTCTGGATCTGCCCGACACCCTCCGCCGTCTGCAGGCTTACGCCGAGGCTGGTGCCGATGTGCTTTACGCGCCGGGCCTGCGCACCGCCGATGAGGTGTTGGCGGTGGTCAAGGCGGTCGCGCCCAAACCGGTGAATGTGTTGATGTCCGGTGCGCTGAAACTCAGCGTCGCGCAATTGAGCGCCATGGGCGTCAAGCGCATCAGTGTGGGTTCGGCGATGGCGTTGGCGGCCTATGGCGAGTTCTATCGCGCGGCCCAGGAGGTCTATGAGTTGGGCACCTTTACCTTTACCGAGCGCTCCATGCCCTTCAGCAAGGCCAATCAGTTTTTTAAGGTCTGACCCATGCGGTTTATCAAGGTGATGGGCGTGCTGCTGATGCTGGGCGGCGCGGTGGTGGTCGGTGTATGGCGCGGCTGGGTGCCGTTGGCGCCGGAATGGAATCCATGGGCGCCGCTGGATGTGCGGGCCAGCCCAAACCTGTTGACGCGTTTTAAGCTGGGACGTCTGCAGGGCGACCCGGCGCTGTGCGACCAGGTGCTGAAGACTTCAGGCTTGCGCGTGAGCCATCAAGCTGATTCATCCGCCGATGTCGCCTGCCCGTTGCGCAACACCTTGCGCGTTCAGGGTGCAGAGGTGGGGTTGAGCAGCAGCTTTCTTGCCAGCTGCCCGCTGGCCGTGGCGTTTGCGCTGTTCGAGCGCCATAGCCTGCAACCGGCGGCGCAGACGGTGTTTGGCCAGGCGGTGACGCGGGTCGATCATCTGGGCAGTTTTGCCTGTCGCACGATGTATAACCGTGCCAACGGGCAACTGAGTCAGCACGCCTCGGCCAATGCGTTGGATATCGCCGGTTTTCGCTTGGCCGATGGGCGCAGTATCAGCGTGCTCAAGGATTGGCCAGGGAAGGGCACCAATGCGCGGTTCCTGCGTCAGGTGCGCGACAGTGCCTGTGATGATTTCAACGTGGTGTTAAGCCCGGACTACAACGCCGCGCACCGCAATCACTTCCACTTCGATATGGGGCGCTGGTGGGTGTGTCGCTGAGGGTCAAGCGGCCAGGCGCAGGTTGTGGGTGATCAATGGGCGTGCCCAGTAGTAGTCGAAGTCCAGGGCTTTCTGCTGCTCCACCAACGCTTCTTCGGAGTAAGGCGTAGGCGGCGGTGGCAACAGGTCCAGTTCGAACTCGGCGATTGGCAAGTGCAGGGCGCGCGGTTCCGGCGCGGGGCCTGGCTCCGGCAATGGCTGCCCGGCGGCCAGTACGATTGGGCGTACCCAACCGCTTTCGAAATTCTGCTGACGTTGCTGGGCGACGATTTCCTCTTCAGGAAACGGCGTCGCAGCCGGTGGCAGCAACTCGGTTTCAAATTCGGCGATGGGCAGGAACAGCGGTTCTGGCGGGGCGATTTCGGTGTCTTTAACGTCGCACTCACGCTGGGTGAGGATCTGCGACAACAGGTCTGCGCCTGCGCTGGGTTCTACCGCCGGGTCCAGCGGTGCCGTCGCCTGGGCTGCCGGCGCGTCCGGCGTTTCGCCGAGCTGCTCGGCCAATGCCCGGGCGAAGAAGTCCTGCCACACATGACTCACACCGGCCAGCGCTTGAGTGTTGCGCAAGCCGTAGTGGTTGTGGGTCGGCAGTACACCGATGGTTAGGGGGAGAATGTCTGACATTTTCTTCGGTCGACGCTCAGCTCTGGCAAAATACCTGACTGTTGGTTTTATCGGCCGGTGTTGGCCGATCCTTAATATTTTTGAGCGTAGCGATTGATGAGCGAACAACCAGCGGCCAGCCGCATCCGGGTCGAGGCCATGGCCGATGCTTTCCAGTCCCGTGCCGAGCAGTGGGCTGCCCAACTTGGCTTGCCGTTAGTGCTGCCGGATGCGGATTTTTCCTTGCAGGTCGGCGAACATGGCTTGCAGTTGCAGCAACTGGGGGCGGACGCACCGGGGCCGGTGCGCGTGGACTTCGTCGAAGGCGGCGCGGCGCATCGGCGTTTATACGGCGGTGGCAGTGGGCAGATGATCGCCAAGGCCGTGGGCATCGCCCAAGGCGTACGCCCACGAGTGCTGGACGCCACGGCCGGCCTGGGCAAGGACGCTTTTGTGCTGGCGAGCCTGGGTTGCAACATGAGCCTGATCGAACGCCAGCCGCTGATTGGCGCTTTGCTCGAAGACGGCCTGGCGCGCGGCGCGGATGATTTCGAAGTGGCGCCGATCGTGGCACGCATGCAACTGCTCAAGGGCAACTCCATCGAGGTGATGCGCAACTGGGAGGGCGAGCCCCCTCAGGTGATCTACCTCGACCCTATGTTCCCTCATCGTGAGAAAACCGCCCTGGTAAAGAAGGAAATGCGCCTGTTCCGCCCGCTGGTGGGCGATGACCCGGACGCACCGGCCTTGCTCGCCGCAGCGCTGGCCCTGGCCAGTCACCGTGTTGTGGTCAAGCGCCCGCGCAAGGCGCCGTGTATCGACGGGCCCAAGCCGAGCCATGCGCTGGATGGCAAGTCCAGCCGCTACGACATTTACCCCAAGAAAGCGCTCAAGCCCTGATAACCGCTATGGCTTGTAGGCCCGCATAAACAACCCCACCACATCCTGCACATGGGCTTCGGCGGCTTCCTCACTCAACTGGCCGCCGCAGCCATACAGCAGGCAGAAGTTCGCCGTGCCTTTGAGCAGGCAGAAGAAATGCTCGGCCGCCTTGAACGGCTTATCGATGTTCAGGGCGCCGCTCTGGTCAATGGTGCTGAGCAGGCGTTCCATGCCTTGCAACATGCGCATGGGCCCGGCTTCGAAGAAAATCTGCGAGAGTTTCACGTCCTGATTGCCGGTGGTCATCATCAGCCGATGCAGGTTCACCGACTCTTCGCTGTTGATCAGCCGATGAAAACCACGGGCGATGGTCAGCAGGACCGTTTCCACAGGTACACCCGCGGGCATCTCGAAATACATCACCGGTAATTGTTCCTCGCACTTGGCCACGACGGCGGCGGTGAACAGGGTTTCTTTGTCGGTGAAGTGGTTGTAGACCGTGAGTTTCGACACGCCAGCCTCCAAGGCCACCGCGTCCATGCTGGTGCTGGCGTAACCATTGCTCAAAAACAGAAACTTGGCTGCTTCGAGGATTGCCTGGCGTTTTGCCATGTCCTTGGGACGCCCGGGGCTATTGGTGTTCAGAGGATTGTCGGACATTTTCACCTTTAATACTGGACTGGTGAGTTTGGTATTAATAACATACCGGCAAGTATAATTATTCCTAGCATCATTTGCGAAAGGTCCTTCAGCATGCGCAGCACTTTCCTGCCCCTTGCGTTGCCTGCGTGTCTGGTCCTTCTATTGGCCGCCTGCGGTCATGAAGAAGCACCCCAGACCACCATCCGCCCGGCCATGGTGGTGCAGCCACAGCCTTCGACGCAGACGACGGACAGCTACCCCGGAGAAGTGCGTGCACGCTACGAGCCGGACCTGGCTTTTCGCATTGGCGGCAAAGTCAGTAAGCGCTGGGTGGAGGAGGGCGAGCGGGTCAAGGCTAATCAGGCGTTGGCCGAACTCGACCCTCAGGACGTGCGCCTGCAACTGGACGCCGCCCGCGCTCAGGTCGCCGCCGCCCAGGCCAACTTGAGCCTGGTGCGTGCCGAGCGTGATCGCTACAAAACCTTGCTGGATCGTCAGATGGTCAGCCGGTCCCAGTACGACAATTCCGAAAATCTTTACCGTTCGGGCGAAGCCCGCCTCAAGCAAATCAAAGCCGAGTTCGATGTGGCCAGTAACCAGGCGGCCTATGCGGTCTTGCGCGCGCCGCAGGATGGCGTGGTGGCCAAGCGTGCGGTGGAAGTCGGGCAAGTGGTGTCCGCCGGGCAAACGGTGTTCACCCTGGCCACCGATGGCGAACGTGAAGTGCTGATCAGCCTGCCCGAACAAGGCTTTGCTCGCTTCAAGATCGGCCAGCCGGTGTCTGTGGAGCTGTGGAGCCAGCCGGATCAACGCTTCGCTGGGCGCATTCGCGAGTTGTCCCCTGCCGCCGACCCCAAGTCGCGTACTTTTGCTGCGCGCGTTGCGTTTACCGGCGGCAAAGTCCCGGCGGAACTCGGCCAGAGCGCTCGCGTATTTATACAGGCCGACGGCAGTAATCCGCTGTCCGTGCCGTTGTCTGCCATCAGCGCGGAGAACGGTGAGTCCTACGTCTGGCGCGTGCAGCCGGACAACACCCTCAAGCGCACACCGGTGCGTATCGGCGCGTTCGGCGATAAAACCGTGCCGGTGCTGGAGGGCTTGAGCGCCGATGATTGGGTTATCGCAGCCGGTGTGCATGTGCTCCACGAGGGCCAGCAAGTGCGCCCGGTGGATCGCGCCAACCGCGTGGTGAATCTGGCGGCCAAGGAGTAGTCCCGATGGGTTTCAATCTTTCCGAATGGGCGCTACGCAATCGCCAGATCGTGCTGTTCCTGATGATCCTGCTGGCAGTGGTGGGCACGTTGTCCTACACCAAGCTGGGGCAGAGCGAGGATCCGCCCTTCACCTTCAAGGCCATGGTGATCAAGACCAACTGGCCTGGCGCCACCGCTCAAGAAGTCTCGCGGCAAGTCACCGAGCGCATTGAGAAAAAACTCATGGAGACCGGTGACTACGAGCGAATCGTTTCATTCTCGCGGCCGGGCGAGTCCCAGGTGACCTTCGTCGCCCGCGATGCCATGCGCTCGGCGCAGATACCCGAACTGTGGTACCAGGTGCGCAAGAAAATCAGCGACATCCGCCAGACCCTGCCACCGGATATCCAAGGGCCGTTTTTCAACGACGAGTTCGGCACCACCTTCGGCAATATCTACGCCCTGACCGGCGATGGTTTCGACTACGCCGTGCTCAAGGACTACGCCGACCGCATCCAGATTCAACTGCAACGCGTAGCGGATGTGGGTAAGGTCGAACTGCTCGGCCTGCAGGACGAGAAGATCTGGATCGAGCTGTCCAACCTCAAACTCGCCACCCTGGGTTTACCCTTGGCCGCTGTGCAACAGGCGTTGCAGGAACAGAACGCGGTGACTACCGCCGGGTTCTTTGAAACGCCAAGCGAGCGCGTGCAGTTGCGGGTGTCGGGCAACTTCAAGACGGTGGACGAAATCCGCAGTTTTCCCATTCGCGTGGGGGATCGCACTTTCCGTATCGGCGATGTGGCTGATATTCACCGTGGCTTCAACGATCCACCGGCGCCACGCATGCGCTACATGGGCGAAGACGCCATCGGCCTGGCCGTGGCCATGCGCGAGGGCGGCGATATCCTGGTGTTGGGCAAGGCGCTTGAGGGTGAATTCGCGCGTCTTCAGAAGAACCTTCCGGCGGGCATGCAGTTGCGCAAAGTGTCGGATCAGCCTGCAGCGGTCAAAACTGGGGTCGGCGAATTTGTCCAGGTGCTGGCTGAAGCGTTGGCCATCGTGTTGCTGGTGAGCTTTTTCTCCCTGGGACTGCGCACCGGCATGGTGGTAGCGCTGGCGATTCCGCTGGTGCTGGCGATGACGTTCGCCACCATGTATTACCTCGGCATCGGCTTGCACAAGATTTCCCTCGGCGCCCTGGTACTGGCCCTCGGGCTGCTGGTCGATGACGCCATCATCGCCGTGGAAATGATGGCGATCAAAATGGAGCAAGGCTACGACCGGCTCAAGGCCGCCAGTTTTGCCTGGACCAGCACCGCGTTTCCGATGCTCACCGGGACGCTGATCACTGCGGCCGGTTTCCTGCCCATCGCGACGGCCCAATCGAGCACTGGCGAATACACTCGCTCGATATTCCAAGTGGTGACCATCGCGCTGCTCGCGTCCTGGGTGGCCGCCGTGGTGTTCGTGCCCTACCTGGGGGAAAAACTCCTGCCGGACCTGGCGAAGATTCATGCCGCCAAACACGGCCATGATGGCCCCGATCCCTACGGCACACCCTTCTACCAGCGTGTAAGGCGGTTGGTGGCGTGGTGTGTGAATCGGCGCAAAACCGTGATAGTGCTGACGCTGCTGCTGTTCATCGGTTCGGTGGCGTTGTTTCGGTTCGTGCCGCAACAATTTTTCCCGGCGTCTGGTCGCCTGGAGCTGATGGTCGATTTGAAATTGGCCGAGGGCGCGTCCCTGAGCAACACCGCCGAGCAGGTCAAACGCCTGGAGGCGCTGCTCAAAGAGCATGCCGGCATCGACAACTATGTGGCTTATATCGGCACCGGCTCGCCGCGCTTCTACTTGCCTTTGGATCAGCAGTTACCGGCCACCAGCTTCGCCCAGTTCGTGGTGTTGGCTAAGACCATCGAGGAGCGCGAAACCCTGCGCACTTGGCTGATCGAAACCCTCAACGAACAGTTCCCTGACCTGCGCTCGCGTGTCACACGCTTGGAGAACGGCCCGCCCGTGGGTTACCCGGTGCAGTTTCGCGTGACGGGGGAGCATATCGAAGAGGTGCGCGCCCTGGCCCGCAAAGTCGCCGCGAAGGTCCGCGAAAATACTCATGTGGTTAACGTGCACCTGGACTGGGAGGAACCGAGCAAAATCGTCTACCTCAATATCGATCAGGACCGCGCCCGGGCGTTGGGCGTCAGCACCGCCAACCTGTCGAAATTCCTCCAGAGTTCCCTGACCGGCTCCAGCGTCAGCCAGTACCGGGAGGATAACGAGTTGATCGAAATCCTCCTGCGCGGCACCCGGCATGAACGCACCGAACTGACGTTGCTCCCCAGCCTGGCGGTGCCCACCGACAATGGCAAAAGCGTCGCGCTGTCGCAGATCGCCACGCTTGAGTACGGCTTCGAAGAGGGCGTGATCTGGCATCGCAACCGCCTCCCCACGGTGACCGTTCGCGCCGATATCTACGGCAAGGAACAACCGGCGACCCTGGTGCAGCAGATTTTTCCGACCCTCGCGCAAGTGCGCGCCGAATTGCCGGACGGTTACCTGCTGGAGGTCGGCGGCACCGTCGAAGACTCCGCACGCGGCCAGAACTCGGTGAAGGCCGGTGTGCCGCTGTTCATCGTGGTGGTGTTGACGTTGCTGATGCTGCAATTGCGCAGTTTCTCACGCACCGCGATGGTGTTTCTGACGGCGCCGCTGGGCCTGATCGGTGTGACGCTGTTTCTGTTGGTGTTCCGTCAGCCCTTCGGGTTTGTGGCGATGCTCGGCACTATCGCATTGTCCGGGATGATCATGCGTAACTCGGTGATCCTGGTGGATCAGATCGAGCAAGACATCAAGGCGGGGCTGGCGCCGTGGCAGGCGATCATCGAGGCCACGGTCCGACGCTTCCGGCCGATAGTGCTGACGGCGCTGGCAGCGGTGCTGGCGATGATCCCGCTGTCGCGTAGCGTGTTCTTCGGGCCGATGGCAGTGGCGATCATGGGCGGGTTGATTGTCGCCACGGCATTGACCCTATTGTTCCTGCCGGCCCTGTATGCTGCGTGGTTCCGAGTGAGGAAGGACGTTGCGTAATCATGTTGGCCACTGTTTCAGCCTTGACGTTGTTGTTGCTTGCCCCTGGGCCGACTAACACGCTGTTGTTGCGCGCCGGCGTGTTATTCGGCCTGCGGGCGTCGTGGAAGCTGGCCTTTATCGAGTGTCTGGCGTACTTGCTGCAAGTGTCGGTGTGGGGCGTGGCGCTGCTCTACCTGGCCGCTTACTCCCCTTGGGCCGTCAAGTTGATCCAATTGGCAGCGAGTACGTACTTGCTCTGGGTGTCTTGGCGCTTATGGCGCGGCGCTAAAGCCTTGGACGGCGTGGGCCGGGACCGCTTCACCAGTAGCTATTTTTTCTGGATGACGGTGATGAACCCCAAAGGGTTGTTGATCGCTTCGTTGATCGCACCACCGGACACATTTACCCATTGGACCGGCTATCTCGCCTTCATGTGCACGATGGTATTAGTCGTGGTTCCGATCGGGTCGGCCTGGATTGTATTTGGCGCCGGTGTCGTCGGGCGTGGGCGGCACTTGTTGAGCCCGCGTGTCATCAACAGGAGCGCCGCGCTGGCCATTGGTTTTTTTGCCACGGTGCTGCTTGGGCGTCTGGTTACTTCGATTCTCCCTTGATGACCTCAGTGCGCCCATCGCCGGTGCAGCAGGGCATTACATGGTCTGTTAGAGCAAACGGTTAAAGATGGAACCATTCAGCTCCTCGAACCACGCAAGGTTACCCGCTCAGACGACGTTAACGCATAGCTGGCAGGTTTCGGGCGTTGGTTTCAATTGAATTGGAAGGAGAGAAAATGTTTTTACCTTTATTGACGTTACCGCTGCAATTCTTAGGTTCGATGATGGGCTCTGGCATGGGGGGTGGGGCAAACTTGCGTCATAACCCACCTATCAACATCAATATCGAAAACAACAACAGCAACCTAAATAACAACCTGAATAACCTGCTGAACAATAACCCCACCTCGATCAACATCTCGACGGTCCCGGCCAGGCCCTGGATACCTTATTAATGTATCCCTTTCAGCATTGGTACATGAAGGGCGAATGCTTGGCCCCTGTCGCCGTTGCATGAAACAAAAAGCCCTGAATTCGTCAGGGCTTTTTTGTAGTCATCGAGACGGTCTTGGCTAGTGCGTTAAAGTGCGCCGAAC
The DNA here is from genome assembly GCF_030209215.1 of Pseudomonas sp. efr-133-TYG-23. Classification (NCBI taxonomy): domain Bacteria; kingdom Pseudomonadati; phylum Pseudomonadota; class Gammaproteobacteria; order Pseudomonadales; family Pseudomonadaceae; genus Pseudomonas; species Pseudomonas sp. efr-133-TYG-23. Next base: position 174,916 of record NZ_JARVSL010000027.1, read on the forward strand.
ACTTTCTTCGCTAAACTTGTGGCCGCCGCCGCAGGGTTTTTGCGGATCGTCTCTTCCTGCTGCGCAATCATCTTGAACAAACCGTCCAGCGCTTGTTCGGTCACGTAGTTCTCGACATTAGCGCTCTTGGCATCCACGGCGCCGAAGGCGGCGGCTTTGCCTGCCAGGGCGTTGTACTGCTGGGCTACGCCGACCTTGTCGGTAGCGGCCTTGACGATCGGCAGGAACTTGGCGCGAATGGCTTCGCGACTGCTTTTGTCCAGGTACTGAGTGGCCGAATTCTGGCCGCCGCTGAGGATGCCCTTGGCGTCGGTCACGCTCATGTTTTTCACAGCGTTTACCAGAATCGGCTGGGCTTGGGTCACGGCCGTTTCAGCCGCTTTGTTCATGCTGGTTTCCAGTTGGGTGACTTGATCACCCATGCCGAACATCTTCAGCTTGTCCGCGACTTTGCCCAACTTGCCCGGCAGGCCGATCTTGACCTCCGGGTTGTTGCTGAAACCGCCGGGGACGCCCAGTTGTTTCACAGCGATCTGGGCACCTTGGGTCAGTGCATCCTTGAGTCCGCCAGTGGCGTCGCCCTGGGACAGGCTGCCCAGGTCCAGGGCCATAGCGTTGGCGCCGAGCAGCAGGCCGGCACACAGGGCAGTGAAGCGAAGGGATTTACGGAGCATGGGCGCTTCCTTATGTTCGATGTTCGAAATCAGGGGGCTACGGCGTTGACGCGCACGCGCAGCGGCTGGGCGTCCTGGCCGTCGAGCCGCACGGTGTGGCGATCAGTGGTGGTGAACAGTAGCTTGCCCTCCAGCTCGATGCGAGCACTCACCGCGTAACTGTGGCCGGGCTTGACCTGTGCCGGGTCGTAGCTCAGGTGGAACGGCAGGGGCACCTGGCCTTTGACCGGGCCTTTCTGTTCGGCCAGAACCACGGCGGGAGCGTCCGCCAGGGACACGTCCTGCAGGCTCACGCTCAACGTGGCCGACGGCGGCAGGGCGATGCGTTGCAGGTAGAACACTTCGCCGTCGAGGCTGGCCTTGGGCGCGGGACTCATGGATTGGCAGGCTCCGAGCAGGGCGGTGAGGCCCAGGAGGATGATCTTTTTCATGGTGCAGCTCCTTTTCAACGGGGCCGGAGGCTCTCCGGCCCTTATTCAATCTAGCGGCTTTCTTCCGGTTCCACCGGCGCATCACCCGCACCGTCCACACGGTGCAAGGCCACCTGGCGGATCGACAGGCGAATCTCGGCCGGTAACACGCGCTTGGCCGCGCCTTCGGCCAGTTCACCGAGCAGGTCGTGGTAGCTCAATTTGCCGGCCTCATCGCGGCGCAGCACATCTTGCTCCAGCAACGTCTGAATAAAATGTCGGAAAAGACTCTTATCGAAGAACTCCGGGGCATTGAGCCCGTGCAGGATCGACAGGCGCTGGGCCATGATCGTGCACAGGTCTTCCAGCTCTTCGGCGCTGATGCTGTTCTGGCCGCTGTTGAGCAACAGCGAGATCGCCATATAGAAGCGTTGCAGGGTCTGGGCGATGCTCTTGGACAGCAGCGTCAGCAACACAAAGTGTCGCGAGCTGGGGGCCGGGCGCAGGTACACATCTTTCTCGAAGCGCAACAGGCCCTGTTCGACGAACGCCTCCAGCCACTGGTCGATCACGTTGTCCAGATCGTCCAGGGACCAGCGGATAAACAGTTCCGATTGCAAGTACGGGTACAGCGCGTGGGTATAGCGCAGGATCTGTTCGCGGCTCATGCGTGAGCTGCTCTGGAAGAAGCTCGCCAGCAGCGCCGGCAGGGCGAAGATGTGAAGTACGTTGTTGCGGTAGTAGGTCATCAGAACGGCGTTCTGTTCGTCCAGGTACAAAATCTTGCCCAGGGCGTCGCTCTGTTCCGACAGCAGCTTCATATCTTTGACGTGCTGAATCAGCGCCATGCCATCGCCTTCCGGCACCGTGGTATGGGGCGAGTAAGGCACGCGGCGCAATAGCGTCAGGTACAAGTCCAACTGACGGGCCATGGCCTGTTCATCCAGGGCCAGGCGCGTGGTGGACAGCAGTGCCAGGGCCACCAGATTCACCGGGTTCACGGCGGCGGCTTCGTTCAAGTGGCGAGCCACTTGTTCGCCCAGGCGATGGGTAGTTTCGTTGAGCCACGCCGGCTTGTAGTTCGGGCCCAGGTCCTGGGCGCGCCAGTCCGGTTGCTCGGCGTCGAGGAATTCCGCCAGCTTGATCGGCTCGCCGAAGTTCACCGCGACCTGGCCGAAGCGCTGCTTGAGGGCGCCGACCACTTTGAAAATATCGAAGATCGACTCTTTCTTCTTGCTCGCCCCGCGCAGTTCGCCGAGGTAGGTGCGGCCTTCCAGCACGCGCTCATAACCGATGTACACCGGCACGAACACGATCGGCATACGCGAAGAGCGCAGGAAACTGCGCAAGGTGATCGCCAGCATCCCGGTCTTGGGTTGCAGCATGCGCCCGGTGCGCGAGCGTCCGCCTTCGACGAAGTACTCCACCGGGAAACCCTTGGTGAACAGCGTATGCAGGTACTCGTTGAACACAGCGGTGTACAGCGGGTTGCCCTTGAAGGTGCGGCGCATGAAAAATGCACCGCCACGGCGCAGCAGGCTACCGATTACTGGCATGTTCAGGTTGATACCGGCGGCGATATGCGGCGGCGTCAGACCGTTCTTGAACAGTAGGTAGGACAACAGCAGGTAGTCGATATGGCTTCTGTGGCACGGAACGTAGATCACCTCGTAACCCTGGGCAACCTGTTGCACACCTTCGATGTTATTGACCTTGATGCCGTCGTAGATCTTGTTCCAGAACCAGCTCAGCACCACTTCCAGGAAGCGGATCGCGGTGTAGGTGTAGTCCGAGGCGATTTCGTTGCCGTAGCGCAGGGCCTGGGCCTTGGCTTTTTCCGGGCTGATTTTTTCGCGTTCGGCTTCGTCGGCGATGGCCTGGCGCACCAGCGGCATGTTGACCAGGCCCTTCACCAAGTTGCGGCGGTGGGACAGGTCGGGGCCGATCACCGCAGTCTTCAGGTTACGAAAGTGCACACGCAGGATGCGCTGGGCCATGCGCACGGTGCGTTCGTGGCCTTTATTGTGCTCGATCAATTCACGCAGGTTGATAGGCGCGGAGAATTGCACGCGAGTCTTGCGCCCCAGGATCAGGATGCTCAACAGCCGACGCAGACGCCCGGTGACCGCCCAACTGTCGGCGAACAGCAGCTTCCAAGGGCTGGACTCGCTCTCGGGGGACTGGCCCCAGAACACGCTGACCGGAATGATTTGTGCATTCTCTTCGGCGTGCTCGCTGAGGGTGTTGACCAGGCGGGTCAGGGTTGGCGGCGCACCGCGCTTGTCCTGGCGGCCGAGCCAGTCCGGTTCCGGCGTAAGGTAGAAGAACGCCGCCGGCTCCATCAGCGGGCCTACCGACACCGGCAACACCGGGCGCGGCAGGCCGGCCTTGGTGCACTCGGCGTCGACCACGGCCAGCTCGGTGAGGGAGGGTGATTGCAGGACGTAGAACACCGGCCGGCTGCGGTCCAGGTTGAGGGTTAGGGACGACTGGTTGATCGTCTCCGAGCGAACCCAGAGGTACAACAGTCGGCGCAAGGTGCCAAACACCAGACGGCGGAACGGGGAGCGGGTCATAGGCGAGCTGCTTCAAGTGGGAAAAAACCGAGCAGGCGCTCGGGCGGGTAGTGTGCCGTATTCGCCGAAAATCGGCAAAAAAGCAGCGATGTAAACTTGAGTTGAACGCTTTTGAGCCTGCCATATACTCGGCAGTTCAAAGCGTACCGGCTCAATAATAAAAACCGAAGTGGGAGTAAACAGATGGCAACGCGCGAAACCGGCAATGTGAAGTGGTTCAACGATGCAAAGGGCTATGGCTTCATTCAGCGTGAGGACGGCAAGGATGTGTTCGTGCACTACCGCGCCATCCGCGGTGAAGGCCACCGCTCCCTGGCCGAGGGCCAGCAGGTGGAATACGCCGTGGTGAACGGCGAGAAGGGCTTGCAGGCCGAGGATGTGGTCGGCCTATAGGCTGAGTGGCAGGTTTAAGCGGCAAGCCTCAAGCGGCAAGCGGCAAGCTACAAGCGGCAAGCGGCAAGCTTCAAGCGCTTTGGCTTTGGCTTTGGCTTGCAGCTTGCAGCTTGCAGCTTGCAGCTTGCAGCTTGCAGCTTGCCGCTTGCAGCTTGCAGCTTGCAGCTTGCAGCTTGCAGCTTGAAGCTGCTTTTCAACCCGTCCTCCAAGTAATCTGCTCTTCGCCGTCTGCGCTGATGCGAATCCAGATGTCGGCACTTTCTTCACCTTCTTCCTCGACCCACGTGCCCGGCGCGCAGCGCACTTCAACGTTCAGCGCGGCAAACGCGGCGCGGGCGCAGGCGATGTCGTCGTCCCATGGGGTCTGGTCGCTTTCCAGGTACAGGCTGTTCCACTTGCCAACGGCCTTGGGCAGCCAGGTGACAGGCACGTTGCCGGCCTTGCACTTGTAGGTCTGGCCTTTCTGGACCCAGTCGCTGCATGGCCCCAGGGCCGCACCCAGCCAGGCGGCGATGGCTTTGTGGTCGACGTCGGCGTCCTTCAGGTAAATCTCGATATCGGGTTGGCGCATGGATGTTCCTCGTTGCGGGATTCGAAAATCCATTCGCGAAAATAAAGTCGGTTATTGAAGCACGAAATAATCGTAGCGCATCGACACCGTGACCTTCAGCGGCTCGGCCGCCTCGATCACTTCGGCGCGGCGCTCGGCACTGGCCCGCCAGCCATGGGGCGTCATGGCCAGCAGGTTGGCGCGGTCCTTGGGATCGGCCAGGCTCAGTGTGAATTCCAGGATCTCGCTGTGCGCCAGGCTCATGCCCGACGGCACCAGGGCCAGGTGCTTGTCGTCGGTGTATTCGCGCACTTCGTCGTACAGACGTTCACGCAGCTCCATCAGGTGACCACTGGTAGGGCCGACCTTCATCAAGCCGCCGCCAGGGCTGAGCAGGCGCTTGGCTTCCTGCCAGTCCAGCGGGCTGAATACGCTCGCCAGGAACTGGCAACTGGCGTCGGCCAACGGCACGCGGGCCATGCTGGCGATCAACCAGGTCAGCGCCGGGTTGCGCTTGCACGCACGTTTGACCGCTTCCTTGGAGATATCCAGCGCGTAGCCGTCGGCATGGGGCAGGGCCTCGGCGATTTGCGCGGTGTAGTAGCCCTCGCCACAGCCGATGTCCACCCAGCGCTGTGGCGCACGTTCTGCGGCCAGTTCGGCCAGGCGCTTGGCCACCGGGGCGTAGTGCCCGGCGTTGAGGAAGTCGCGACGCGCCTCGACCATTGCCAGGTTGTCACCCGGGTCACGGCTGTTCTTGTGCTGTACCGGCAACAGGTTCAGGTAACCCTGGCGTGCCCGGTCGAAACGGTGCCCGGCTGGGCACGCCACGCCACTGTCCACCGCGTTGAGCGGGGCACTGCAGAGGGGGCAGGCGAGCATCAGGCGAGCAACTTGATCAGGGTCTGATAATAGATTTCGGTCAGCACATCGAGGTCGCTGGCCAGGATGCGCTCATTGACCTGGTGGATGGTCGCGTTGACCGGCCCCAGCTCGACCACTTGGGTGCCGAGGGTCGCAATGAAGCGGCCATCGGAAGTGCCGCCGCTGGTGGACGCCTGGGTCTCGCGACCGGTGACCGCCTTGATGCTGGCCGATACGGCATCGAGCAGGGCACCCGGTTCGGTCAGGAACGGCAGGCCGGACAGCGCCCAGTCCACGTGCCAGTCCAGGCCGTGCTTGTCGAGAATCTGCGCAACGCGTTGCTGCAGACCCTCCACGGTGGACTCGGTGGAGAAACGGAAATTGAACACCGCCGTCAGCTCGCCGGGAATCACGTTGGTGGCGCCGGTGCCGGAATTGAGGTTGGAAATCTGGAAGCTGGTGGGCGGGAAAAACGCGTTGCCGTCGTCCCAATGCTCGGCGGCCAGTTCGGCCAGGGCCGGTGCAGCCAGGTGGATCGGGTTCTTCGCCAGGTGCGGGTAGGCCACGTGGCCTTGCACGCCGCGTACGGTCAGGGTCGCGCCGAGGGAGCCGCGCCGGCCGTTCTTGACCACATCGCCGACCAGCGTGGTGCTCGACGGCTCGCCGACGATGCACCAGTCCAGGCGCTCCTTGCGCGCTGCCAGGCGTTCGATCACGGCTTTAGTACCGTGGTGTGCCGGGCCTTCTTCATCGCTGGTGATCAGGAAAGCCACCGAGCCCTTGTGGTCCGGGTAGTCGGCGACGAAGCGCTCGGACGCTACCAACATCGCCGCCAGGCTGCCTTTCATGTCGGCTGCGCCACGCCCGCAGAGCATGCCGTTTTCGTCGATCAAGGCGTCGAACGGGTCGTTCTGCCAGGCCTGCACCGGGCCGGTCGGGACCACGTCGGTATGGCCGGCGAAGCACAGTACCGGGCCTTCATGCTTACCGTGGGTGGCCCAGAAATTGTCCACGTCTTCGATGCGCATCGGCTCAAGTTTGAAGCCGGCGTCGCCCAGGCGCTGCATCATCAGCTTCTGGCAATCGGCGTCGATCGGCGTCACCGAGGGGCGGCGGATCAGGTCGATGGCAAGTTGAAGGGTGGGCGAAAGGTCGGCATGGGCCGTCATGGGAAAACTCCGGAAAGCATGTTTGGAAGAGCAGGGCGGGCAGACAAAACGGCCGTTATCTTATAGCAAAACGGCGGCCAGAGGCCGCCGTTTAGTGCATTGCGCAAGTTTTTACGCGGCCGGAGCGGGCTGTGGCGCCGGCGCCGGTTTCGGCAGCGACGACAAGAACGCCATGATCAGCGCCGCCACGTACGGCAGGGACTGTACCAGCAACATCACCACCCAGAAGCGCATGTCATTGCTCGGCAGGCCCTGCACCAGGTAGATCCCCAGCGCGGCGCCCCACAACAACAGCATGATGAACATTTCTTCGCGGGCTTCGGAAATCGCGACCCAGAAGCCGTGGTTATCCGCGTTTTTCGGTGTACGAAAGAACGGAATGCTGGTGGTGAAGAAACCATACAGCACCGCCTTGGCGATGGTGTGGGACAACGCCAGCCCGGCCAGGGCCGCGCAGAACGCGTCCTTGAGGTTCACGCCCACCGCACGGCGGTACAGGAAAATGATCTTGCCCACCTTGAACACGAACAGCGCCAACGGCGGAATCGCAAAAATCAGCAACGGTGGGTCGACCCGGGTCGGTACGATGATCATCGCCGCCGACCACAACAGCGCGCCGACCGTAAAGAAGATGTTCATGCCGTCCGCCACCCAAGGCAACCAGCCCGCCAGGAAGTGATAGCGCTGGCCACGGGTCAGTTCGGTGTCCTTGCCGCGCAGCAGGCTGGCGGTGTGACGCTTGATGATCTGAATCGCGCCGTAGGCCCAGCGGAAGCGCTGCTTCTTGAAGTCGATAAAGGTATCCGGCATCAGACCTTTGCCGTAGCTGTCGTGGTAATACGCCGCCGACAGACCTTTCTCGAATACCCGTAGGCCCAGTTCGGCGTCTTCACAGATGCACCAGTCGGCCCAGCCCAGTTCTTCGAGCACCGAGCGGCGGGTCATGGTCATGGTGCCGTGCTGGATAATCGCGTCGCGGTCGTTGCGGGTCACCATGCCGATATGGAAGAAGCCTTTGTATTCCGCATAGCAGAGCTTCTTGAAGGTGCTTTCGTTCTGATCGCGATAATCCTGCGGCGACTGCACCACGGCGATTTTCGGGTCGGCGAAGTGCGGCACCATGTGCTTGAGCCAGTTGGGCGAGACGCAGTAGTCCGAGTCGATCACGGCGATCACTTCGGCGTCTTTGGCGGTGTGCGGAATCAGGTAGTTCAACGCACCGCCCTTGAAACCGGCCAGGGGCGCGACGTGGAAGAACTTGAAACGCGGCCCGAGGGTGGCGCAATAGTCGCGCACCGGTTCCCACACGGCCGGGTCCTTAGTGTTGTTGTCGATGATCAGGACTTCGTAGTCCGGGTAATCGAGCGCGGCCAGTGCGTCGAGGGTCTGTTTGACCATCTCTGGCGGCTCGTTGTAGCACGGCACATGGATCGATACTTTTGGGCGGTAGTCCGAATCGCCGACCACCGGCAGGAATTCACGCCGACGCTTGTGGGTCCATACCGCTTCGGCCAGTTCGTGGGCTTCGGTCAACAACACGATGAACACGCCAAGGGCGCCGAGCGCCAGCAAAAAGCCCACGGTCAGGCTGAACCAGGTGCTGTATTGCTGGCTGTAGTCGTAGCCGATCCATACCAGCACCGAACCGCATAGGAACGCAATAAAGGTCAGGAACGTGCGGCCGCGCTGGCGCAGGGCCGAGCCGTCGATCATCAGCAGGGTCAGGGACAGCAGCGCCAACACCACCGAACCGATGGCCAGCACGCGCCATTGCGGAATCGCCACCACCGGCCCTTCGAAGTTGAATTTCTGCTGGCGCGCGGCGTTGAACACGCCCCAATACGCACCGACCGAGCCTTCGTCGCTGGCCTTCCACGGCTGATCGAACGCCTCGATCACAAAGTAGTTGTAGCCTTGGCGGTTGAGCTTGTTCACCAGCGTGCGCAGGTAAATGGCCTGGTCGGCCGGGGACGCGTCAGCCCCACCGCGCATGCGCCCGTTGCTTGGCCAGCCGACTTCCGACAGCAGCAGCGGCTTTTTCGGGAAGGTCTTCTTCAGATCCTTGGCGCGGTCGAGTACGAATTGGCCGGCCTTATCCACCGGAATATGTTCCCAATACGGCAGGATGTGCGCGGCGATCAGGTCGACGTGCTTGGCCAGTTGTGGATTGTGTTCCCAGATGTGCCATTGCTCGGAGGTGGTTACCGGTACTTTGACGGCGGCGCGCACGCGGTCCAGCAGCACGATCAGCGCCTCGGGCGTGATTTCCTCGCGGAACAACGCTTCGTTGCCCACCACCACGCGCACGACGCTGCGCGAGTTGTTGGCGATCTCGATGGCGCGCTGGATTTCGCGTTCGTTACGCTCCAGATCCGGGCTGATCCAGATCCCCAGGGTCACCCGCAGGCCGAATTCTTCCGCCAGTTTGGGGATATCCCCCAGGGTGCCGTCGACCGAGTAGGTGCGGATGTTGTCCGTCAGCTTGCTCATGATCGCCAAGTCTTGACGCATCTGTTCGTCGGTGGGGTATTGGTCTTTCTGGGGGTACTGGCCTTGTTGGAACGGCGAGTAGGAAAAACCGGAGATTTGTTCAGGCCAGTTGGGGGCTGAGACCGGGCGGTTGATCAGCGCCCAGAAACCGGTGAACAGCGCGGCAATTGCCAGCACCACCACCAGGTTGAGTCCAAATTTACGCGATGCCATGGTTATGCGGGTTCCAAAGGGTGTGGAACGAAATGAGGTGCCGGGCTGCGCCGAACGGCGCGCATCCTACACCGGCCTTTCCCTGACCGTACAGCAAGCGGAGAAAAACCGGACATTGGGCAGCGAAAGTACATCTAAGTTCTTAACTTGTAGCTTGTAGCTTAAAACTTGTCGCTGCGTAGCCCTATAATGCGCGCCGGTTTTTGGGGTAATGGTCATGAGTACAGAAGATCCGCGGTTTGCAGGCGTTGCCCGTTTGTATGGCATTGAGGGCTTGGAACGCTTGAAAGCGGCCCATGTGGCGATCGTCGGTGTTGGCGGCGTGGGCTCGTGGGCGGCCGAAGCCATGGCCCGCTGCGGGGTGGGCGAAATTTCGCTGTTTGACCTGGACGACGTCTGCGTCAGCAACAGCAATCGCCAGTTGCACGCCTTGGACAGCACCGTGGGCAAGCCCAAGGTCGAGGTCATGGCCGAACGCTTGCGCGGCATTAACCCGGACTGCACCGTGCACGCAGTGGCGGACTTCGTCACCCGCGACACCATGGCCGAGTACATCACGCCCAACATCGATTGCGTGATCGACTGCATTGACGCCGTCAACGCCAAAGCCGCGTTGATTGCTTGGTGCAAGCGTCGCAAGATCCAGATCATCACCACTGGCGGCGCCGGCGGGCAGATCGACCCGACGCTGATCCAAGTCTGCGACTTGAACCGCACCTTCAACGACCCGCTGGCCTCCAAAGTCCGCTCCACGCTGCGCCGCGATTATGGGTTCTCCCGCACCGTGACTCGCCATTACAGCGTGCCGTGCGTGTTTTCCACTGAGCAACTGCGCTATCCCAAACCAGACGGCAGCATCTGTTTGCAGAAGAGTTTTGTCGGCGATGGCGTGAAGCTGGACTGCGCCGGAGGATTTGGCGCGGTGATGATGGTCACGGCCACCTTCGGCATGGTGGCCGCGACCAAAGCGGTGGACAAAATTGTGGCGGGAGTGCGCAGGCCCTCGGAGCGGGTCAAACCCACCTGAATCTCACGGCCTTGCACAAATCAAAATGTGGGAGGGGCAAGTCCAATCATCGCACCGGCCCTCCCACATTTAGTTCTGTGTCTGGCTTAGTGTTCGCATGCGCTGCAGGACTGCATTCAAGCCATTGCTGCGCGACGGCGACAGTTGGCGGGAAAGCCCGAGTTGATTGAACCAGTCGGGCAAGTCGACCCCCTGCAACTCAGCAGTCGATAACCCGTTGACTCGCGCCAGCAGCAGTGCCACCAACCCACGAATCATTCGTGCATCGCTGCTGGCGGCAAACTGCCAATAACCGTTCTCCAAACGGCCAACCAACCACACCAGGCTTTCACAGCCCTGCACCAGATTGGCGTCGACCTTATCTTCATCCGCCAAGGCCGGCAGCCTCTCGCCCCACTGCATCAGCATGCGCGCGCGTTGCTCCCAGCTGCCGACGGCTTGAAACGCTTCGAGCGCCTCTACGGCATCAACGGGCAGAGTCATCGCAGCATATCCAGCGCTTGGTCCAGGGCCTCGAAAAAGCGCTCCAGATCGTCGGAATCGTTGTACAGCGCCAGGGACACACGGATCGCCCCCGACAAGTGCATCGCCTTGAGTAGCGGCATTGCGCAGTGATGGCCGGCGCGTACGGCAATTCCTTGCTCGGTGAGCAAGTGCGCGAGGTCGGCGTTATGGATGCCGTCGACCACAAAGCTGACCAGCGCAACCTGCGGCGAACCCAGCACGCGCACGCCGTTGCGGGCCTTCAGGCCGCGCAGCAGGTAATCATGCAGAGCGGCTTCGTGGGCGAGAACCGCCTGTGGGTCCAGTGAACTGAGGTAGTCCAGGGTCGCTCCCAGGCCGATCACTCCCGCGATCGGCGGCGTTCCCGCTTCGAAACCCAAGGGCGCTGGGCGGAAGCTGGCGCTGTGATAGTCCGCGTGCTGCACCATCTCGCCGCCCAATTGCCAGTGGCGCAAGTGGTGCAGGGCGTCGTTGCGGCCAAACAACACGCCAACGCCGTCGGGGCCGTACAGTTTGTGGCTGGAGAATGCATAGAAATCACAGCCCAGGGCCTGCACATCATGCCGACCATGGACGATGCCCTGGGCTCCATCCACCACGGTCAGGGCGCCATGGGTCCGGGCCATCGCCAGCAAGGTTTCCAGCGGTTGCCAGGCCCCCAGCACATTGGATAACTGGCTCACCGCCAACAGGCGCGTGCGGGGGCCGATCAGTCCGACGGCGGCTTCAACATCGATCACGCCGTCGGCATTGAGCGGCAATACCACTAACTCCAAGCCGCGACGTTTGGCCAGTTGCTGCCACGGCAGCAGATTGGCGTGGTGTTCCAAGGCGCTGATGACGATCTCATCGCCCGTTGTGAATAAGTGCTCAAGGCCATAGGCCAAGAGGTTCAGCGCAGACGTCGCGCCATGGGTAAACACTATTTGCCCGCTATCACCTGCGTTCAACCACTGTGCAACCTTGCTGCGGCTGTCTTCGAAAGCCTGGGTCGCATGGGCGCCGGGCAAGTGTTGGGCGCGGTGCACATTGGCTGCGCCATTGGCGTAGTAATGGCTGATCGCATCCAGCAGCGCCTGGGGTTTTTGAGTGGTGGCGGCGTTGTCCAGATAGGTCTGGTCCTGCCGTTGCAGGGTGGCGATGGCCGGAAAGTCGGCGCGCCAGGGGGAGGGCACAAGCATGATGATCAAGACTCGTATAAGCGGGCCGCACCGCGAAGGCGCGGCCCACTAGTGGCATCGAGTGGCTGCTTAGTTGTGAGCGTGCAGTGCTTCGTTCAGTTCGATGGCCGATTTGTGGGTTTTGCACTCCACGGCACCGGTCTCGGAGTTGCGACGGAACAGCAGGTCCGGTTGGCCGGCCAGCTCGCGCGCCTTGACCACTTTGACCAGTTGGTTCTGCTCATCGAGCAGCGCGACTTTGGTCCCGGCGGTCACGTACAGGCCCGACTCCACGGTATTGCGGTCGCCCAATGGGATACCGATACCGGCGTTGGCGCCGATCAGGCAGCCTTCGCCGACCTTGATCACAATGTTGCCGCCGCCCGACAGGGTGCCCATGGTGGAACAACCGCCGCCCAGGTCCGAGCCCTTGCCGACGAATACGCCGGCCGACACGCGGCCTTCGATCATGCCCGGGCCTTCGGTGCCGGCGTTGAAGTTGACGAAGCCTTCGTGCATCACGGTGGTGCCTTCGCCCACGTAGGCGCCCAGGCGCAGGCGCGCGGCGTCAGCGATACGCACACCGGCCGGCACCACGTAGTCGGTCATTTTCGGGAACTTGTCCACCGAGAACACTTCCAGCAGCTCGCCACGCAGGCGCGCTTCCAGTTGGCGCTCGGCCAACTCGCTGATGTCGATCGCGCCCTGGCTGGTCCAGGCCACGTTCGGCAGTTGCGGGAACACGCCGGCCAGGCTCAGGCCGTGGGGCTTGACCAGGCGATGGGACAACAGGTGCAACTTGAGGTAGGCCTCAGGCGTGGAGGTCAGTGCGGCGTCTTCGGCCAGCAGGGTGGCAACCAGCGGCGTGTGGCTTTCGGCCAGACGGCTGAGCAGCGCGGCCTGGGTCGCGTCGACGCCCTTGAGTGCGTCCGCCAGTTGCAGGGCCTGGGTGACGGTGAAGGTGATGGCTTGGTTGCCTTCGCTGTAACCGAGGATCGGTGCGATGGCCGCGACGATTTCAGCCGACGGGTTGAGCAAGGGGTGTGCGTAGAACACTTCCAGCCAAGCGCCTTGGCGGTTCTGAGTGCCGACGCCGAAGCCCAGGCTGAATAGGGAATGGGACATGCTGTTACCTCTACAAAAATAAAAGGGCTGGCCTACTTGAGGGCCGCCGAATAAATGTCTGGCTTGAAGCCAATCAGGGTTCTGTCTCCGAGATCCAGCACCGGGCGCTTGATCATCGAGGGTTGCGCGAGCATCAATTCAATGGCTTTCGACTGATCGAGATCGGCTTTGCGTTCGTCTTCGAGTTTGCGAAAGGTGGTGCCCGCGCGGTTCAACACCACTTGCCAACCGTGCTCGTTGCACCATTGGGTCAAGTGCTCACGGTCGATACCGGCCGTTTTGTAGTCATGGAACTCATAATTCACGGCGTGCTCATCGAGCCAGGTACGTGCCTTTTTCATGGTGTCGCAGGCTTTGATACCGAAAAGGTGCAACGTTTTGCTTGAAGCGGTCAAGGAATTGCCCCCCTCTGATCCGATGGAGTGTGCTGATGAAAGTCAAAGGTCTGGGATTATGCCACGCCCAGCGCATTTGGGTGCCGCTCGTCAGCACCGTGCGACTTTTGTGCAAAAGCCATCGCGCAGCATAGGCGGCTAATATGGCACTTCAACGGCGAGTTGTTGCCTGATGTGTGTCGTTGCGAGTCGATTGTCCGGGAACCCCGCCTTATGCAAACCGCCTACACCGTTCTTATCCTGCTGATGCTGGTTAGTGCTTCGCGCCTGGTCGGGCGTGTTATCCCGCTACCGTTGCCCTTGGTGCAGATTGCCGCCGGCGCTTTGCTGGCCTGGCCCACGTTGGGGCTGCATGTGGCCCTGGACCCGGAGTTATTTCTGTTTCTGTTCCTGCCGCCACTGCTGTTTTCCGATGGTTGGCGCATGCCCAAACGTGAATTGTGGCGCCTGCGCGGGCCGATCCTGACGCTGGCAGTGGGGCTGGTGTTGTTTACCGTGGTCGGCGCCGGTTACTTCATCCACTGGATATTGCCTACGATCCCGCTGCCGGTGGCCTTCGCCCTGGCGGCCGTGTTGTCGCCGACGGACGCCGTGGCGGTGTCGGCCATTTCCCAGAATCGGTTGCCGACCCCGCTGATGCACATGCTGCAGGGGGAGGCCTTGATGAATGACGCGTCGGGCCTGGTGACCTTCAAGTTCGCCCTGGCAGCGGCATTGACCGGGATTTTTTCCCTGGCGGATGCCAGCCTGACCTTCGTGCTGGTCGCCCTTGGTGGCCTGGCGGTGGGCGTCGCCTTGAGCTGGGTGGTCGGTCGGTTGCGGGCCTGGATGATCGCGCGGGGCTGGGACGATCCGGCGACTCATGTGGTGTTTATGTTGCTGTTGCCCTTCGCCGCCTATGTGCTGGCCGAACGCCTGGGGGCGTCGGGGATTTTGTCGGCGGTAGCGGCAGGGATGATGCAAAGCTGGCTCGACCTGCTGCCGCGCCAGACCAGCACGCGCCTACTCAACCGCAGCGTGTGGTCGTTGCTGGAATTTGCCTTCAATGGCCTGATTTTCCTGCTGTTGGGCCTTCAATTACCGGACATCATCAAGGCCGTGGTGAGCCATGAGTCGACGCTGTGGCCGACCTTGCTGTATCGCTGCCTGGATGTGATCGCGATCTTTCTGGTGCTGGTGGCCTTGCGCTATATCTGGGTGCAGAGCATCTGGCGTCTGTCGGGCCTGTTGCGGCGCTTGCGTGGGAAAAGTGAGCTGACGCTGATGCCGGATGCCCGGTCCTGCTGGTTGTTGACCGTCGGCGGTGTCCGCGGTGCCGTGACCTTGGCCGGTGTGATGTCGGTGCCGCTGCTGCTGGCGCCAGGCAAGGCTTTCCCCGAGCGCGACCTGCTGATCTTCATTGCCGCCGGCGTGATCCTGCTGTCGCTGATCGCTGCCTGTATTGCGTTGCCGCTTTTATTGCGCGGGATCGAAAAAAGCCCCGACGAAAAGCGCCACAAGGAAGTGCGCGAAGCCTGGAAAAAGACGGCCGTGGCCGCGATTCATGCCCTGGAGGCCGAGGAACAGCCCGGGACCGAGAGCCACGACGCCGCCCAAGCCGCATTGGCCACCGAGCTTAAAGCGCGCTTGATGTCGGAATATCGCCATCAGTTGGAGGTCTTCAACGATTCGGCCGAAGCCCAGGCGCTGGCGCAACAGATGGACTTGCTGGAGCGAAAATTACGCCTCAAGGCTTTGCGCGCCCAGCGGCTGGAGCTATACAGCTTGAGCCGTCAGCACCAGATTGGTGATGACGTTTTGAGGGAGGTGCTGGCGGAGCTGGACATGAGTGAGGCGAACCTGGGGCCCGTGAAGTAAGCGCTTGGAAGACTGAACATTGGGTGCCCGAAGGATTGCCATCCCTCGGGCTCTCGCTGCGTCTGGCTTAACGCCGGCGCTGAATGAAATCGCGAATTCGCTCCGCTGCCTCCACACACTCAGCCAGCGGCGCAACCAGCGCCAGGCGCACTCGACCGGCCCCGGGGTTGACGCCGTCCACGTCCCGCGACAGGTACGAGCCCGGTACCACCGTCACATGTTCTTCCACGAACAGGTCGCGGCAGAACGCGGCGTCGTCACCCTGCACATTCGGCCATAGGTAGAACCCGCCGTCCGGCGCCTGCACGTCCAATACCGGCTTGAGAATGGCTAACACGGCCTCGAACTTCTCGCGGTACAGATCACGGTTGGCCAGCACATGGGCCTCGTCCTGCCAGGCCGCGATACTGGCGAGCTGGGTTTGCACCGGCATTGCGCAGCCATGATAGGTGCGATACAGCAGGAAACCTTTGAGGATATCGGCGTCACCGGCCACGAAGCCGGAGCGCAGCCCTGGCAGGTTGGAGCGCTTGGACAGGCTGTGGAACACCACGCAACGCTTGAAGTCCTGGCGACCCAGTTCCACACAGGCACTGAGCAGGCCCGGCGGCGGGGTTTGCTCGTCGAAATACAGCTCGCTGTAGCACTCGTCGGCGGCGATCACGAAATCATATTCGTCGGCCAGGGCGATGAGTTTTTTCAGGGTCTGGACTGGAATCAGCGCGCCGGTCGGGTTGCCCGGTGAGCACAGAAACAGGATCTGGCAGCGTTTCCAGATATCCGGCGAAACCGCGTCGAAATCCGGGTTGAAGCCATTGCTGTCCAGGCACGGCAGGTAGTGCGGCTTGGCCCCGGCGAGGAACGCGGCGCCTTCATAGATCTGGTAGAACGGGTTCGGGCTCACCACCAGTGCGTCGTCACTGCGATTGACCACGGTTTGGGTAAAGGCAAACAAGGCTTCCCGGGTGCCGTTGACCGGCAAAATAGTGCGCGCCGGATCGAGCCACCCCTTGGGTACATTGAAGCGCCGTTCGCACCAGGCGCCGATGGCCTCGCGCAAGGCGGGAATGCCCAGGGTGGTCGGGTACACCGCCATCTGGTCGAGGTTATTAGCCAGGGCGTCGGCCACGAACTGCGGGGATTTGTGCTTGGGCTCGCCAATGGACAGCGCAATCGGGCGCTTCGCCGGGTTCGGTGTCACGCTGCCCAGCAGGGCGCGCAACTTTTCGAACGGGTAGGGTTGGAGCTGGTTCAGGGCGTTGTTCATCGGTGTATCTCGTGCAAGGCGTTAAAAACGGCGAAGGGGGCGGTGGGCCGCCCCTGGTATCAAATCGTCAGGCGCGTCAGTTCAACGCCCGGCTCCTGGGGCACGCTCAACTGTTGGACGATGGCTTCCTGCAAGCGTCGGCACAGCTCGGGGTCGGACAACGGTTGGTTGTCGGCATCGGTAATAAAGAACACGTCTTCCACGCGTTCGCCCAGGGTCGCAATCTTGGCGTTTTGCAACGACAGGTCGAACTCCAGGAAAATCCCGCCGATGCGCGCCAATAGGCCCGGACGGTCCGGCGCGCTCAGCTCCAGCACGGTGACTGGGCGCTGGGCATCGTTGGAGATGGTGACCTGGGGTGCGAAGGCGAAGTGCTTGAGCTGGCGTGGGACCCGACGCTGGATGATGGTGGGGTAATCGTCGGGGTTGCGCAGGGCTTCGGTAAGGCCTTCGCGGATTTTCTTTACCCGCGCCGGATTGTCGCCGATCGAGTCGCCATCGGTGTCTAGCACGATGTAGGTGTCGAGGGTGAACTGGCTGCTGGAAGTGATCACCCGTGCGTCGTGGATGTTCAGGTTGAGCTGGTCCATGGCGGCCACGGTCACGGCGAAGAAGTCGTGCTGGTCCGGTGCATAGATGAAAATCTGCGTGCCGCCCTCGAACTCGCGCTGAGTGGTTTCCTTGATCAACACCAGCGGGCCGCCATCGGCAGGCTGCTGCAAAATGGCGTCGGTGTGCCAGGCGACATCGCCGGCGGTGTGGCGCAGGAAGTAATCGTCTCCCAACTGCGACCACAGTTGCTCGACATCGTCCGGGTCGTTGCCGCCGCGTACGAGGATATCCAGGGCCGCACTTTGGGTGCGGCGGATCTGCTCTTCGCGGTCCACTGGGTTTTCCAGGCCACGGCGCAGGGCGCGCTTGGTCTCGGTGTACAGCTGACGCAGCAGGCTGGCGCGCCATGAATTCCACAGAGTGGGGTTGGTGGCGTTGATATCGGAGACGGTGAGCACGTATAGGTAGTCGAGGCGGGTTTCATCGCCGACCACCTGGGCGAAATCATGGATCACCTGCGGATCGGACAAGTCCTTGCGCTGGGCAGTGGTCGACATCACCAGGTGGTTCTGCACCAGCCAGACAATCAGGCGGCTGTCCCACAACGGCAATTGGTGACGCTGGCAAAAAGCCTCGGCATCGACGGCGCCGATTTCCGAGTGATCGCCATGCCGGCCCTTGCCGATGTCGTGGTACAGCCCGGCCAGGTAGATCAGCTCGGGCTTGGGCAGTTTGGCCATCAACTTACTGGCCAGCGGGAATTTTTCCGATACCTGGGTGTACTGCAACTTACGCAGATGTTTGATCAGGTTCAGGGTGTGCGCATCGACGGTATAGATATGAAACAGGTCGTGCTGCATTTGCCCGACGATAAAACCGAACTCCGGTAAATAGCGCCCGAGGATGCCGTAACGGTTCATGCGGCGCAGGTTGCGGTGGATGCCGATCTTGCATTTGAACAGCTCGATGAACAGGCTGGTGTTGCGGATATCGTTGCGGAAGTCTTCGTCGATCAGGTAGCGGTTTTCCCGCAGCAGGCGAATGGTGTCGGCGCGCACGCCTTTGATTTCCGGCTGCTGGGCCATCAGCACGAAGATTTCCAGCATCGCGAACGGCGTGCGGCGGAACACGTTGTCGCTGCGTGCTTCGATATAACCGTCGTGCAACTGGAAGCGCGCATTGATAGGTTGCGGCGGCGCTTCGTCTTCGGGGGCCAGGATCACCTCTTCGAAGTGCTGAATGATCAGGTCGCTCAGCTGCGCAATGCTCATGACCACGCGGTAGTACTGCTGCATGAAGCTTTCGATACTGGTCTTGGCGTCTTCGCCTTCAAACCCCAGCAGCGAGGCGATGGAGCGCTGATGGTCGAACAGCAAACGATCTTCGGCGCGCCCGGCAAGCATGTGCAGGGCGTAGCGCACTTTCCACAGGAACTCCTGGGAGGAGGCCAGCAGCGCATTCTCGCTTTCTACCAGGAAGCCTTCGCCGGCCAGGGCGCGCAGGTTCAGGGTGCCGTATTCGCGACGGGCCACCCACAGAATGGTCTGGATGTCCCGCAGCCCTCCGGGTGAACCCTTGACGTTGGGTTCCAGGTTGTACTCGGTGTCGTTGTACTTGTGATGCCGGGCTTTCTGCTCGGCGCGCTTGGCCAGGAAGAAATCCTTGCTCGGCCACATGTGCGCCGTGCTGGTGACGTCGAGCATGCGCTGGCGCAGGCGCTCGGGGCCGGCGATGGTGCGGCTCTCCATGAGGTTGGTGATCACGGTGAGGTCGGCACGGGCCTCTTCGGCGCATTCGTCCACCGACCGTACGCTCTGGCCGACTTCCAGGCCGATGTCCCACAACAGTGTGAGAAAACGCTCGATGGAATCGCGAAAGATCTCATGGTCTGCACTGTCCAGCAGGATCAGCAGGTCGATGTCTGAGTACGGGTGCAATTCGCCGCGACCGTAGCCGCCGACCGCCACCAGGGCGATGTCGGCGTCAGTGCTCCAGGTGAACTGTTCCCAGGCCTTTTGCAGGATGTTATCGACGAACCAGGCGCGATCCTCGATCAGCCGGCGGATATCCCGGCCCTTGCGAAAGCGCTCATCGAGCACCTCGCGGGCCTGGCGAATGGCTTTTTTGAACGCGGCGATAGGGCTCGACTTCAGTGCCAGCTCGGCCTGGAACTGGCCACGGTCGAAGAGTTCGGGATCCACCTGGGGCATCGATCGGCTTTCCTTTCTATCTATGAGTCAGTCACAACACCGTTTGGGAAAACCAACGCAGCCTTGAATTACGCCGACACGCGCGGGATGGTGTCGTCCGAGCGCAGGGTGAAGATCTCGTAGCCGGTTTCGGTGACCAGTAGTGTGTGTTCCCACTGGGCCGAGAGCTTGCGGTCTTTGGTAATAGCGGTCCAGCCGTCGCCCAGCACCTTGGTGTCGGCCTTGCCCTGGTTGATCATCGGCTCGATGGTGAAGGTCATGCCGGCCTTGAGTTCCATGCCGGTGCCAGCGCGGCCGTAGTGCAGGATCTGCGGTTCTTCGTGGAACACCTTGCCGATGCCGTGGCCACAGAACTCGCGAACCACCGAAAAGCCGTTCTTTTCAGCGTGCTTCTGGATCACTTCGCCGATGTCGCCCAGGCGGCAGCCAGGTTTGACGATCTCGATAGCCTTGTACATGCATTCCTGAGTGACCTGGGACAGGCGCTCGGCCCAGACCGGCACGGTGCCGACGTGGAACATGCGGCTGGTATCGCCGTGATAGCCATCCTTGATCACGGTGACGTCGATGTTCAGCGTGTCGCCGTCCTTGAGCGGCTTGTCGCCTGGGATGCCGTGGCAGACCACGTGGTTGATCGATGTGCAGATCGACTTGGGAAAGCCTTTGTAGTTGAGCGGGGCAGGGATAGCCTTTTGCACATTGACGATGTAGTCGTGGCAGATACGGTCGAGTTCCTCGGTGGTGACGCCGGGCTTGACGTGTTCGGCAATCATTTCCAGCACATCGGCCGCCAGTTTGCCGGCAACGCGCATGCCGGCGATGTCTTCGGCGGTTTTCAAAGTAACGGTCATACAGGCTCTCTCTAGCGCGCGAGGCGCTGAAATCAAAACGGTTTACGGGTGTGCGACAAAAGGTTACAGAATTCGCACAAGCCCTAAAAACGCGATTCTAACAGACGATGCTCTCAAGTCATGAGGGTCTGACGATCGCTTCTCTCTATAGGGTGGGGGTATCCGGACTCAATTCAAAGGGTTGCGCGAGTGGCCTTCAAGGCAGTTGTGATTGCAGGTTTCGTTTTCGCCCTTCGTGTGGTATAAAATGCGCCGCTTTCCGGGGATACCCCGAAAAGCTTAAATCCACACACGTGTCGACACGATGACCTGGGTGCCGGAGGCCTTGATGCCGCTGGTTGGTCATTGGGATACGTGGAGGCCAAACCCGACTTATTAAGGAACTATCATGTCCCAAGTCAACATGCGCGATATGCTGAAGGCCGGTGTGCACTTCGGTCACCAGACCCGTTACTGGAACCCGAAAATGGGTAAATACATTTTCGGCGCGCGTAACAAGATCCACATCATCAACCTTGAAAAAACCCTGCCAATGTTCAACGAAGCGCTGACTTTCGTAGAGCGTCTGGCCCAGGGCAAAAACAAGATTCTGTTCGTCGGCACCAAGCGTTCCGCTGGCAAGATCGTTGCTGAAGAAGCAGCACGTTGCGGTTCGCCGTACGTCGACCACCGCTGGTTGGGCGGCATGCTGACCAACTTCAAAACCATCCGTGCTTCCATCAAGCGTCTGCGTGACCTTGAAGTACAAGCCGAAGACGGTACTTTCGCCAAGCTGACCAAGAAAGAAGCGCTGATGCGCTCCCGTGACCTGGAAAAGCTCGATCGTTCCCTGGGTGGTATCAAGGACATGGGCGGTCTGCCTGACGCACTGTTCGTTATCGACGTTGATCACGAGCGCATCGCGATCACCGAAGCCAACAAGCTGGGCATCCCTGTTATCGGCGTAGTCGATACCAACAGCAGCCCGGAAGGCGTTGACTACATCATCCCAGGCAACGATGACGCAATCCGCGCTATCCAGCTGTACATGGGTTCGATGGCTGACGCTGTAATCCGTGGCCGCAACCACGTTGCTGGTGGTACCGAGCAGTTCGTTGAAGAAGCTCCGGTAGCTGCCGCTGAGTAATTGACGCCCTGGCGTTGACTCAGTAAGCAAAAAGGGGGCTTGGCCCCCTTTTTGCCCCCTCGAAAACCATTTGTCGGCAGCGCAGCTACATCATCTGTAACGTGCAGCGGCCTACAAGGGGTGGTTCGAGAAGAATTGATCGCCCGTTTGATCGGGTGGAATGGTTGAAAACCTATCCAAGAGGATTTTGAAATGGCAGAGATTACTGCAGCGTTGGTTAAAGAACTGCGCGAGCGTACCGGCGAAGGCATGATGGATTGCAAAAAAGCCTTGACCAAGGCTGGCGGCGACATCGAAAAAGCCATTGATGACATGCGTGCTTCCGGTGCCATCAAGGCTGCCAAGAAAGCAGGCAACGTTGCCGCTGAAGGCGCCATCGCTCTGAAAGAAGACGGCAAATCCGCCGTTCTGCTGGAAGTGAACTCCCAGACCGACTTCCTGGCTCTGCAGGACGACTTCAAAGCATTCGTTGCCGACAGCGTTGAAAAAGCGTTCGCTGACAAGCTGACCACTGTCGAGCCTCTGATCGAAGCTCAAGAAGCTGCCCGCCTGGTACTGGTCGGCAAGGTTGGCGAGAACGTCAACATCCGTCGCCTGACTCGCGTTGAAGGTGATGTAGTTGGCGGTTACCTGCACGGTAACAAGATCGGTGTTGCGGTTGTCCTGAAGGGCGGCAACGTTGAGCTGGCTAAAGACATCGCGATGCACGTAGCGGCAAGCAACCCTGAGTTCCTGCTGCCTTCGGAAGTGTCCGCCGAAGCGATCGAGCGTGAAAAAGCTGTGTTCCTGCAGCTGAACGAAGAAAAAATCAAAGGCAAGCCAGATAACATTGTTGAGAACATGGTCAAAGGCCGTATCAGCAAGTTCCTGGCCGAAGCAAGCCTGGTTGAGCAGGCGTTCGTCAAGAACCCTGAAATCAAGGTTGGCGAGTTGGCTAAGAAAGCCGGCGCTGAAATCGTTTCCTTCACTTACTTCAAAGTAGGTGAAGGCCTCGAGAAGCCGGTCGACAACTTCGCTGAAGAAGTTGCTGCCCAGCTGGCTGCCGCCAAGCAATAAGACAGTTTTATCTGTCGCCCGAAAGAGGCTGCCCGCTCACGCGCGCAGCCTCTTTTCAAATGGGAAGGCCAATTTTATTTGGTTTCCCTTCGGAACTGGCTTACAAAGCCGTGTTCCGATGGCGCTGTGATAGCGTCCAGCTAGAGTGAACGCAAGCCGTAAACGGCTCGCCAAGAATTTTTGAAAAATACGCCGCAGGAGAGATTCGCAATGGCTCAGCAGGGCAGTGGTTATCAGGCTCGCTATAAACGCATTCTACTCAAGCTCAGCGGCGAGGCCCTGATGGGCTCGGAAGAGTTTGGGATTGATCCCAAAGTGCTCGACCGCATGGCGCTGGAAGTCGGCCAGCTGGTCGGCATTGGCGTGCAAGTGGGCTTGGTGATCGGCGGTGGCAACCTGTTCCGTGGCGCGGCATTGAGTGCTGCTGGCATGGATCGGGTCACCGGTGACCACATGGGGATGCTGGCCACTGTGATGAACGCCCTGGCCATGCGCGACGCCCTGGAGCGCGCCAACATCTCGGCTATCGTGATGTCGGCTATCTCCATGGTCGGCGTGACCGACCACTACGATCGTCGCAAAGCCATGCGCCACCTGAACTCCAAAGAAGTGGTGATCTTCGCAGCCGGTACGGGTAACCCGTTCTTTACCACCGATTCGGCGGCTTGCCTGCGTGCTATCGAAATTGATGCCGACGTGGTGCTCAAGGCCACCAAAGTGGATGGTGTGTACACCGCAGATCCATTCAAAGACCCGCATGCCGAGAAGTTCGATCATCTGACCTACGATGAAGTGCTGGATCGCAAGCTGGGTGTGATGGACCTGACGGCTATTTGCCTGTGCCGCGACCACAAGATGCCGCTGCGCGTATTTAACATGAACAAGCCCGGCGCCCTGCTGAATATCGTACATGGCGGTGCGGAAGGGACTCTGATCGAGGAAGGCCAACAATGATCAATGAAATCAAGAAAGACGCCCAAGCGCGTATGCAGAAATCCCTGGAGTCTCTGAGCCACGCATTCGGCCAGATTCGTACCGGCAAGGCTCACCCGAGCATCCTGGGCAGTGTGATGGTGCCGTATTACGGCGCAGATACGCCGCTGAGCAGCGTAGCCAACGTTACCGTCAAAGACTCGCGTACCCTGCAGGTCGTGGCGTTCGAGCGCAACATGCTTGCGGCCGTCGACAAGGCGATCCAGAGCGCCGGCTTGAACCTCAACCCGACCAACCTGGGCGAGTTGTTGCTGATCTCCATGCCTGCCTTGACCGAAGAAACCCGCAAGGGCTTCACCAAGCAGGCGCGCAGCGCGGCAGAGGATGCGCGCGTTGCCGTACGTAACATTCGTCGTGATGCCTTGGGCGAGCTGAAGAAGTTGGTCAAGGACAAGGAAATCAGCGAAGACGAAGAGCGTCGTGCCGTCGCCGATATCGACAAGCTGACCAAGGAAGCCGAGGCAAAGATCACTCAGGCAACCGAAGAAAAAGAAAAGGACCTGATGGCCGTATAAAGGGTCAGGACGCCTTCATGGAAAAGACCAAGCAGACTGTGCCCTCCGTGGTGCCGCGCCATGTCGCGATCATCATGGATGGGAATAATCGCTGGGCGAAGAAACGCTTTATGCCGGGTGTTGCCGGGCATAAAGCGGGTGTCGATGCAGTGCGGGCGGTGATTGAGGTGTGTGCCGAGGCCAAGGTGGAGGTGCTCACGTTGTTCGCGTTTTCCAGTGAGAACTGGCAGCGCCCCGCCGAAGAGGTCAGCGCCCTGATGGACCTGTTCTTCAAGGCCCTTCGTCGTGAGGCCAAGCGTCTCAACGACAACAACATCAGCCTGCGCATCATTGGTGATCGCTCGCGGTTCCACCCGGAGCTGCAAGCGGCCATGCGCGAAGCCGAGGCCATCACCGCCGGAGCCGACCGTTTTGTGTTGCAGATTGCAGCCAACTACGGCGGCCAGTGGGATATTGCCCAGGCTGCGCAGCGCTTGGCTCGTGAAGTGCAGGCCGGTCATCTGCGACCGGACGACATTACGCCCGAATTGCTGCAAACCTGCCTGGTCACCGGCGACCTGCCGTTGCCGGACTTGTGCATCCGCACCGGTGGCGAGCACCGCATCAGTAATTTCCTGTTGTGGCAGCTGGCTTACACCGAGTTGTACTTCTCCGACCTGTTCTGGCCGGACTTCAAACACGATGCCATGCGCACGGCGCTGGCCGATTTCGCTTCCCGTCAGCGTCGTTTCGGTAAAACGAGCGAGCAGATCGAAGCTGGAGCCCGGGTTTAAATGCTAAAACAACGAATCATCACTGCCCTGATCCTGTTGCCGATCGCCTTGTGTGGGTTTTTCCTGCTCGATGGTTCCGGTTTTGCGCTGTTTATTGGCCTGGTCGTGACCTTGGGGGCCTGGGAGTGGGCGCGGCTGGCCGGTTTCACCGCTCAGTTGCCCCGCGTGGCCTACGCCGCGGTCGTGGCGCTACTGTTATTCCTGATGCACACCTTGTCGAGCATCGTGGTGCCATGGGTATTGGGCGCCGCGGTACTGTGGTGGGCGCTGGCGACCTTTCTGGTGCTGACTTATCCGCGCACCAGCAGTCAGTGGTCCAGTGTCGCCAGCAAGCTGGTGATTGGCCTGCTGATTCTGTTGCCAGCCTGGCAAGGGTTGGTAGAAATCAAGAACTCACCGATGGGTAACTGGCTGATCATGGCGGTGATGGTGTTGGTCTGGGGGGCTGATATTGGCGCCTACTTCTCGGGCCGAGCCTTTGGCAAGCGTAAGTTGGCCCCGGCCGTCAGCCCTGGCAAGAGCTGGGAGGGCGTCTATGGTGGCCTGGCGTTGACTCTGGTTATCACGCTGGTGGTCGGTGTCGTACGTGATTGGTCGGGCAAGGAAATCTTCCTGGCTTTAGCGGGTACGGCGATCGTGGTCTTCATTTCGGTGGTCGGTGACCTCACCGAAAGCATGTTCAAGCGTCAGGCCGGTATCAAGGACAGCAGTAACCTGCTGCCAGGGCATGGCGGTGTGCTTGACCGTATCGACAGTCTTACCGCCGCCATCCCGATCTTTGCCGTGTTGCTGTGGATGACCGCTTCGTGAGCCGTCTGCAGCAGGTCACCGTGCTGGGGGCGACCGGCTCGGTGGGGTTGAGCACCCTGGATGTCATCGCGCGCCACCCGAATCGTTACCAAGTCTTCGCGCTTACAGGTTTTAGCCGCCTCAGCGAGTTGCTGGCGTTGTGCGTACGCCATGCACCGCGTTACGCCGTGGTGCCTGAGCCCATCGCGGCGCGTGGTTTGCAGGATGATCTGCGCGCGGCCGGGCTCGCCACTCAAGTGTTGGTGGGGGAGGAGGGGCTGTGCCAGGTTTCGGCGGATGCCGAGGTCGATACGGTAGTTGCGGCTATCGTCGGTGCGGCGGGCCTGCGACCGACTCTTGCGGCAGTGGATGCGGGCAAGAAAATCCTGCTGGCCAATAAAGAAGCGCTGGTAATGTCCGGTGCGCTTTTTATGCAGGCGGTACGTAAGAGCGGTGCGGTGCTGCTGCCCCTCGACAGTGAACACAACGCTATTTTCCAGTGTATGCCGGGTGATTTTGCGCGAGGTTTGAGTCAGGTCGGCGTGCGGCGGATTCTACTCACGGCCTCTGGCGGTCCGTTCCGTCAAACACCGCTGGTTGAGTTGGAGCATGTATCTCCCGACCAGGCGTGCGCTCATCCGAACTGGTCGATGGGGCGCAAGATCTCCGTGGATTCAGCCAGCATGATGAACAAAGGCCTGGAGCTGATCGAGGCATGCTGGCTGTTCGATGCGCGCCCTGATCAGGTCGAGGTGGTGATTCATCCGCAAAGTGTGATTCATTCCCTTGTCGATTACGTGGACGGTTCGGTATTGGCCCAATTGGGCAATCCCGATATGCGCACGCCGATTGCCAATGCCTTGGCGTGGCCGGAGCGCATCGATTCCGGCGTGGCCCCACTGGACCTGTTCGCAGTGGCTCGCCTGGATTTCGAAGCGCCGGACGAGCAGCGTTTTCCTTGTCTGCGCCTGGCGCGGCAAGCGGCCGAGGCGGGTAACAGTGCGCCGGCGATGCTTAATGCGGCCAACGAAGTGGCCGTGGCAGCGTTTCTCGAACGGCGCATCCGCTTCCCGCAGATCGCGAGTATCATCGAGGACGTGCTGGGTCTGGAGCCCGTCGTGGCGGTCAACGATCTGGGGGCGGTGTTCGAAGCGGATACCAAGGCGCGCGTCCTTGCGCAACACTGGCTGAGCCGCAACGCGAAATAGTCTGTCGGCGCGTTGAGCCTTCTGGCCCTGGATTGGAATGCGGAGAAATTAGATGAGTGCGCTTTATATGATTGTCGGCACCCTGGTTGCTCTGGGTGTGCTGGTTACCTTCCACGAATTCGGCCACTTCTGGGTGGCGCGTCGTTGCGGCGTCAAGGTACTGCGCTTTTCCGTCGGTTTCGGCATGCCGCTGGTGCGCTGGCATGATCGCCATGGCACTGAGTTCGTGGTCGCGGCCATTCCGTTGGGTGGCTACGTCAAGATGCTCGATGAGCGCGAAGGCGAAGTGCCGGCCGACCAGTTGGACCAATCCTTCAATCGCAAAACCGTTCGTCAGCGTATTGCTATTGTGGCGGCCGGCCCGATCGCTAACTTCCTGTTGGCCATGCTGTTTTTCTGGGTATTGGCCATGCTGGGCAGCCAGCAGATCCGTCCGGTGATCGGTGCGGTCGAGGCGGACAGCATTGCAGCCAAAGCGGGCTTGGTCGCCGGGCAGGAAATCGTTTCCATTGATGGCGAACCCACTACGGGCTGGGGCGCGGTCAATCTCCAACTGGTGCGTCGCCTGGGTGAAAGCGGCACCGTCAGCTTCGTAGTGCGTGAGCAGGACTCCTCTGCCGAAACCTCCCGTGCATTGGCGTTGGATCACTGGCTAAAGGGGGCTGATGAGCCCGATCCGATCAAATCCCTGGGGATTCGTCCATGGCGGCCGGTGCTACCGCCAGTGCTTGCGGAGCTGGACCCTAAAGGTCCGGCCCAGGCCGCAGGTCTGAAAACCGGCGACCGCCTTTTGGCGCTCGATGGGCAGGCGCTTAATGACTGGCAGCAGGTGGTCGATCTGGTGCGTGTTCGCCCTGATACCAAAATTGTGCTGAAAGTTGAACGCGATAATGCTCAAATCGACGTCCCGGTGACGTTGGCGGCACGCGGGGAAGCCAAAGCGGCCGGGGGTTACCTGGGTGCAGGGGTCAAGAGTCCCGAGTGGCCGCCTTCGATGATGCGGGAGGTCAGCTACGGGCCGTTGGCGGCAATCGGCGAGGGTGCCAAACGCACTTGGACCATGAGTGTGCTGACGCTCGAATCCCTCAAGAAAATGTTGTTCGGCGAGCTCTCGGTAAAAAACTTGAGTGGGCCGATAACCATTGCTAAAGTGGCGGGCGCTTCTGCCCAGTCGGGTGTTGCGGATTTCCTGAATTTCCTGGCTTACCTCAGTATTAGCCTGGGTGTTCTGAATTTGCTGCCCATTCCTGTATTGGATGGGGGGCATCTGCTGTTTTATCTGGTCGAGTGGGTGCGTGGTCGCCCCTTGTCGGATCGTGTGCAGGGTTGGGGGATACAGATTGGTATCAGTTTGGTGGTTGGGGTGATGTTGTTAGCCCTGGTCAACGATCTGGGTCGTCTGTAACGCTTCGCTGAATTGCGAATCTGCCGCATTTTGCGGCAGTTTGTTTATTGCCAGTTGGAATAAGAAAGGACTTCATGAAACGTCTGCTGCTAACTGCGGTTCTCACCGTATTGATGATCGCCGAAGTTCACGCCGAGTCCTTCACCATCTCCGATATTCGCGTCAACGGCCTCCAGCGGGTTTCCGCGGGTAGCGTCTTTGGTGCCTTGCCGTTGAACGTCGGGGAACAGGCTGATGATCGTCGCCTGGTGGAATCCACTCGTGCGCTGTTCAAAACCGGGTTCTTTCAAGACATCCAACTGGGTCGAGAAGGCAACGTCCTGGTCATCAACGTCGTTGAGCGACCTTCCGTCGCCAGTATCGAGATCGAGGGCAACAAAGCGATCTCCACTGAAGACCTGATGAAAGGCCTCAAGCAATCCGGCCTGGCCGAAGGTGAAATCTTTCAGCGCGCTACCCTCGAAGGTGTACGTAACGAGCTGCAACGCCAGTACGTGGCCCAGGGCCGTTACTCGGCGACCGTGGAAACGGAAGTGATTCCGCAGCCGCGTAACCGTGTAGGCCTCAAGGTCAACATCAACGAAGGCACCGTGGCGGCCATTCAGCACATCAACGTGGTGGGCAACACCAAGTTCGCTGATGAAGACCTGGTTG
The DNA here is from genome assembly GCF_030209215.1 of Pseudomonas sp. efr-133-TYG-23. Classification (NCBI taxonomy): domain Bacteria; kingdom Pseudomonadati; phylum Pseudomonadota; class Gammaproteobacteria; order Pseudomonadales; family Pseudomonadaceae; genus Pseudomonas; species Pseudomonas sp. efr-133-TYG-23. The sequence continues at coordinate 203,722 of NZ_JARVSL010000027.1, forward strand.
ACCTGTTCGAACTCAAGACCACCAACTGGTTGTCGTTCTTCAAGAACGATGACAAGTACGCTCGCGAAAAGCTCTCCGGTGACCTGGAGCGTCTGCGCTCCTACTACCTGGACCGCGGCTATATCAACATGGATATCGCTTCGACCCAGGTGTCCATCACGCCGGACAAGAAACACGTCTATATCACTGTCAACGTCAACGAAGGCGAGAAGTACAAGGTTCGTGACGTGAAGCTCAGCGGTGACTTGAAAGTGCCTGAAGACCAGGTCAAGGCCCTGTTGCTGGTGCAGAAAGACCAGGTGTTCTCGCGCAAGCTGATGACCACCACGTCCGAACTGATCACGCGTCGTCTCGGTAACGAAGGCTATACCTTCGCCAACGTCAACGGCGTTCCGACGCCCCATGACGAAGATCACACCGTCGACATCACCTTCGTGGTGGATCCTGGCAAGCGTGCTTACGTCAACCGCATCAACTTCCGTGGCAACACCAAGTCTGCCGACGAAGTGCTGCGTCGTGAAATGCGTCAGATGGAAGGTGGCTGGGCGTCGACTTATCTCATCGACCAGTCCAAGACCCGTCTTGAGCGCCTGGGTTTCTTCAAGGAAGTAAACGTCGAAACACCGGCAGTGCCAGGTGTGGATGACCAGGTTGACGTGAACTACGCCGTTGAAGAGCAAGCGTCGGGCTCGATCACCGCCAGCGTCGGTTTCGCGCAGAGTGCAGGTCTGATCCTCGGTGGCTCGATCACCCAGAACAACTTCCTCGGTACCGGTAACAAGGTTTCCATCGGCCTGACCCGTAGCGAATACCAGAGCCGTTATAACTTCGGTTATGTCGACCCCTACTGGACCGCCGACGGTGTGAGCCTGGGCTACAACGCCTTCTACCGCACCACCGACTACAAAGATCTCGACGTAGACGTAGCTAGCTATGCGATCGACAGCCTGGGTGCTGGCGTGAACATCGGCTATCCGATCAGCGAAACCTCGCGCCTGACCTTCGGCCTGACTGCGCAGCAGGATGAGATCAAGACCGGTGTCTACACCGTGGATGAAATCTTCGACTTCACCCGTCGTGAAGGTGACAAGTTCCTGAACTTCAAGGCGTCTGCCGGCTGGTCCGAGTCGACTCTGAACAAGGGCGTATTGGCAACCCGTGGTCATTCCCAGAGCCTGACCCTGGAGGCCACCACGCCTGGCAGCGACCTGTCGTTCTTCAAACTCGATTACCGTGGCCAGCTGTTCCAGCCGTTGAGTGATAACTACACCATGCGCCTGCACACTGAGCTGGGCTACGGCGATGGTTATGGTTCGACCAATGGTCTGCCGTTCTATGAAAACTACTACGCAGGTGGTTTTAACTCGGTGCGCGGCTTCAAGGACAGTACTCTTGGCCCGCGCGGTACGCCGAGTCGTGGTGTAGGTGTGACCGGTAACCAGGGCACCACGGCCGACTCGGACAACGACCCGCTGCCATTCGGTGGTAACGTGTTGATCCAAGGTGGTGCCGAAATTCTGTTCCCGCTGCCGTTCGTGAAAGATCAGCGTTCCCTGCGCACATCCGTATTCTGGGACGTGGGTAACGTGTTCGACTCCAAGTGCGAGCAGATCACCAACCCGAGTGGCGTGAAGTCCAACACCCAGTGTAACGACGTGAGCCTGAGCAACATGGCAAGCTCCGTGGGTGTGGGTGTGACGTGGGTGACCGCGCTGGGCCCGTTGAGCTTTGCTCTGGCCATGCCGATCAAGAAACCGGATAACGCTGAAACCCAGATTTTCCAATTCTCCCTCGGCCAGACGTTCTAAGCGTCTGACCTAAGATAACGACAACGGATTCTGTAGGAGTACATCGTGCGTAAGTTGACTCAATTGGTTCTGCTGGCAACCGTGCTGGTAGCGACCCCGGCCTTCGCCGAAATGAAAATCGCCGTCCTGAACTATCAGATGGCGCTGCTGGAGTCCGACGCGGCCAAAAAATACGCCGTGGACGCTGAAAAGAAATTCGGTCCGCAACTGACCAAGCTCAAGACCCTGGAAAGCAGTGCCAAGGGCATCCAGGACCGTCTGGTGGCTGGTGGCGACAAGATGCAGCAAGGCGAGCGTGAGCGTCTGGAGTTGGAATTCAAGCAAAAGGCCCGTGACTACCAGTTCCAATCCAAGGAGCTGAACGAAGCCAAGGCTGTTGCCGACCGCGAAATGCTCAAGCAGCTTAAGCCTAAACTCGACAGCGCCGTGGAAGAAGTCATCAAGAAAGGTGCCTTTGACTTGGTGTTCGAGCGTGGCGCTGTGATCGACGTCAAGCCTCAATACGACATCACCCGTCAGGTGATCGAGCGCATGAACCAGCTGAAGTAAGCCATGACCGCGACTATCAAGCTCGGCGAGTTGGCCGAGTTCCTGGGGGCCACATTGCGTGGCTCCCCGGAGAAGGAAATCACTGGGCTAGCCACCTTGCAGGAGGCTGGCCCAGCTCAGTTGAGCTTCCTCGCAAACCCTCAATACCGTAAATACCTCGTCGACAGCCGCGCCGCAGCCGTGTTGCTCAAAGCCGCCGACGCCGAAGGTTTTGCCGGGGATGCGCTGGTGGTGGGCGACCCGTACCTGGCGTATGCCAAGGTTTCGCACCTGTTCGATCCAAAACCCAAGGCGGCCGGCGGCATTCACCCGTCAGCGATGATCGCCGATGACGCCCTGGTTGACCCTGCGGCCAGCATTGGTGCGTTTGCGGTGATCGAGAGTGGTGCGCGCATTGCTGCGGGCGTTACGGTGGGAGCTCATTGCTTTATCGGTGCGCGTTGCGAGATCGGTGCTGATGGCTGGCTCGCGCCGCGCGTGACTTTGTACCACGATGTGCGGATCGGTCAGCGTGTGGTTATCCAATCGGGCGCAGTAATCGGCGGCGAAGGCTTTGGCTTTGCCAACGCCAAAGGCGTCTGGCACAAAATTGCCCAGGTCGGTGGCGTTTTGATCGGCGACGACGTGGAAATCGGCGTGAACACAGCGGTTGATCGCGGGGCCTTGGCCGATACCGTGATCGGTAACGGCGTGAAGCTCGACAACCAGATCCAGATCGCCCACAACGTGCAGATTGGCGATCACACCGCCATGGCCGCATGCGTGGGGATTTCCGGCAGTACCCGAATTGGCAAGCACTGCATGCTCGCCGGGGGTGTTGGGCTGGTAGGGCATATTGATATCTGCGACAACGTCTTCATCACCGGTATGACCATGGTGACTCACTCGATTACCGAGCCGGGTGCCTACTCTTCCGGTACCGCCATGCAACCTGCGGCCGAGTGGCGTAAGAGTGCGGCGCGTTTGCGGCAGCTTGACGATATGGCTCGACGTCTCAAACAGCTGGAAAAGCGTGTTGGAGAAGTGACCCCTGGCAGTAATGCTTCATCAGAAGGCTGATACCATTTTCATATCAAGTGTGTACAGCCGCTAGACTGCCTCCTTGATTTGCTAGCGGGGCGTGCTTTTAGTCCGCCCGCCCCCAATCTTTATTACAGGCTTCCCCCCGAAATGATGGACATCAACGAGATTCGCGAATACCTGCCTCACCGTTACCCGTTCCTGCTGGTGGATCGTGTAGTGGACCTCAATGTTGAGGAAAAGCGCATTCGCGCCTACAAGAATGTCAGCATCAACGAACCGTTCTTCAATGGTCACTTTCCCGCACACCCGATCATGCCGGGCGTGTTGATTATCGAAGCTATGGCCCAGGCTGCCGGTATCCTTGGTTTCAAAATGCTCGACCTCAAGCCCGCCGATGGCACGCTTTACTATTTCGTGGGCTCGGACAAGCTGCGTTTCCGCAACCCGGTCACTCCAGGTGACCAGTTGGTCCTTGAAGCCAAGTTCATCAGCTGCAAGCGCCAGATCTGGAAGTTCGAGTGCCAGGCCTCGGTGGATGGCAAGGCGGTGTGCTCCGCCGAGATCATCTGTGCGGAACGCAAACTATGAGTTTGATTGACCCTCGCGCAATCATCGATCCGTCGGCCGTACTGGCCGCCGACGTTGAGGTCGGCCCTTGGTCGATCATCGGCGCAGGTGTGGAAATCGGCGAGGGGACTGTCATCGGGCCGCATGTGATCCTCAAAGGTCCGACCCGCATTGGCAAACACAATCGCATCTACCAGTTCTCCTCGGTGGGCGAAGACACGCCGGACATGAAGTACAAGGGTGAAGAAACGCGCTTGGTCATCGGTGATCACAACATCATCCGAGAAGGCGTGACCATTCATCGCGGTACCGTGCAGGATCGCGCCGAAACCACCTTGGGTGATCACAACCTGGTTATGGCGTACGCCCATATCGGTCATGACAGCGTCATCGGCAACCACTGCATCCTGGTCAATAACACCGCGTTGGCTGGGCATGTTCATGTTGATGACTGGGCGATTCTGTCCGGTTTTACCCTGGTGCATCAGTATTGCCATATTGGCGCCCATAGCTTCTCCGGCATGGGGACCGCGATCGGCAAGGACGTTCCGGCGTATGTCACGGTATTCGGCAACCCGGCCGAAGCGCGTAGCATGAATTTCGAAGGCATGCGTCGTCGCGGGTTCAGCGATGATGCCATCCATGCTCTGCGTCGCGCCTATAAGGTGGTTTACCGCCAGGGGCTGACCGTGGAGCAGGCACTGACCCAACTGACCGAGCCGGCTGCGTTGTTCCCGGAAGTTGCGGTGTTCCGTGACTCGATCCAGGCGTCGACGCGCGGCATCACCCGCTGACCATGGCCAATCTGCGTATAGCGCTGGTGGCCGGAGAAGCTTCCGGCGATATTTTGGGCGCAGGTCTTATGCGAGCACTCAAGGCTCAGCATCCGGCGGTGGAGTTTATCGGTGTTGGCGGCCCGCTGATGCAGGCTGAAGGCCTGGCGTCCTACTTTCCCATGGAGCGCTTGTCGGTCATGGGGCTGGTGGAAGTATTGGGTCGTCTGCGCGAGTTGCTGGCGCGGCGCAAACTGCTGATCCAGACCTTGATTGAAGAAAAACCTGACGTTTTTATCGGCATCGACGCACCGGATTTCACCCTCAATATCGAACTCAAGCTGCGTCAGGCCGGGATCAAGACCGTGCATTATGTCAGTCCGTCCGTGTGGGCCTGGCGGCAGAAGCGCGTGCTGAAGATTCGCGAGGGTTGCGACCTGATGCTGACCCTGTTGCCGTTCGAGGCCAAGTTCTACGAAGAGAAGGGCGTGCCGGTGCGGTTTGTCGGGCACACCCTGGCCGACGCCATTCCCCTGCACGCCGACCGAGCCGCGGCCCGCGCCGAACTGGGCTTGCCAGAAGGTCCGCTGGTGGCGCTGATGCCGGGCAGCCGAGGCGGTGAAGTCGGACGTTTGGCCGGCGTCTTCTTTGATGCAGCCGAGCGCCTGATGGTCCTCAAGCCTGGCGTGCGGTTTGTATTGCCTTGTGCCAGCCCGCAACGTCGTGCGCAGATCGAAGCGCTGCTGCCAGGCCGCGACCTGCCGTTGACCTTGCTGGATGGCCAGTCCCATCTGGCCTTGGCGGCGTGCGATGCAGTCATGATCGCTTCGGGTACTGCCACGCTGGAGGCCTTGCTGTACAAGCGCCCTATGGTGGTGGCCTATCGTTTGGCGCCGCTGACCTTCTGGATTCTCAAGCGCATGGTCAAGAGCCCTTACATCTCCCTGCCCAACCTGTTGGCCCAACGCCTGTTGGTGCCGGAGTTGTTGCAGGACGATGCGACACCGGACGCCCTGGCGCAAACCCTACTACCCTTGATCGACGGCGGCGAAGAACAGACCCGTGGGTTCGACGCCATTCACCGCACGTTGCGCCGTGATGCCTCGAACCAGGCGGCCGACGCCGTGCTGAACTTGATCGGCAAACAACAGGACGCTTTATGAGTACGCAAATGGGCCTGGATTTCAGCCTGGTTGCCCAAGCCCATGAACTGGTGGCCGGCGTCGATGAGGTAGGACGTGGCCCACTGTGTGGTGCGGTGGTCACGGCGGCGGTCATTCTGGATCCGAATCGACCGATCCTGGGACTGAACGATTCGAAAAAACTCACCGAAGCGCGCCGTGAAAAGCTGTATGACGAGATCTGTGAAAAAGCCTTGAGTTGGCATATCGCCCGGGCCGAAGTCGAAGAAATCGACACGCTCAATATTCTCCACGCCACAATGCTGGCGATGCAGCGTGCGGTCGAAGGCCTGCACATCACGCCGAAGATGGCGATGATCGACGGCAACCGTTGCCCGAAATTGAGCATGCCGTCGGAAGCGGTGGTCAAGGGTGATAGCAAGGTGCCGGCGATTGCCGCGGCCTCGATTCTGGCCAAAGTCAGTCGTGATCGGGAAATGGCTGCATTTGAACTGATCTATCCAGGCTATGGCATCGGCGGGCATAAAGGCTACCCGACGCCCGTTCATCTGGAAGCTCTCGCACGCCTCGGCCCGACGCCGATTCATCGCCGCTCCTTCGCCCCGGTGCGCCAGGCTTACGAGCTGCGCGAGAGCTTCAGCGAGGTTTAGTCGCGAGGCTGATGTTTTTGCCAAGGCCCGGTACAATCCGGGCCTTGTTGTCTCCATGTATTAGAACAGGATCACTATGCCGGCTTCATTCGTTCACCTGCGCCTGCACACTGAATATTCCCTGGTCGACGGCCTGGTACGGATCAAACCCCTGGTCAAAACCCTGGTGGGCATGAACATGCCTGCGGTGGCGGTGACTGATCAGAACAACATGTGTTCCCTGGTCAAGTTCTACAAAAATGCCATGGCCGCCGGCATCAAGCCGATCTGCGGCGCCGACCTGTGGCTATCCAACAAAGACCCCGACAACCCCTTGAGCCGCATCAGCCTATTGGCGATGAACGGCGTCGGCTATCGCAACCTCACCGAACTGATTTCCCGCGGTTTTATCGACGGTCAGCGCAATGGCTCGATCATCATCGAGCGCGAGTGGGTGGCCGAAGCCAGCGAAGGGCTGATCATGCTGTCCGCCGCTAAAGAGGGCGAGATCGGTATCGCGCTGCTGGGCGGCAATCCTCAGGAAGCCGAAGTGCTGGCCCGCGAGTGGATGCAGGTTTTTCCCGACCGTTTCTATTTGGAAGTGCAGCGCACCAATCGGCCCAACGATGAAGAGCACCTGCACGCCGCCGTAGCATTGGCCGACAAACTCGGTGCGCCGCTGGTGGCGACCAATGATGTGCGCTTTATCAAGAAGGAAGATTTCGAGGCCCACGAAACCCGCGTGTGCATCGGCGAAGGCCGAGCCCTGGATGACCCGCGCCGTTCGAAGAATTACAGCGAAGAGCAGTACCTTAAAAGCGCCGAAGAAATGGCCGAGCTGTTCAGCGATCTGCCCGAGGCCCTGGAAAACTCTGTCGAGATCGCCAAGCGCTGCAATATCGAAGTGAAGCTGGGCAAGCACTTCCTGCCTAACTTCCCGATTCCCGATGGCATGACCATCGATGAATATTTCCGCAAGGTCTCGTTCGATGGCCTTGAGGAGCGGCTGGCGGTCCTGCTGCCCAAGGAAACCACCGAAGACTACGAAGCCAAGCGCCAGGTCTATGTCGACCGGTTGAATTTCGAGCTGGATATCATTATCCAGATGGGGTTCCCCGGTTACTTCCTGATCGTGATGGACTTTATTCAGTGGGCCAAGAACAACGGAGTGCCGGTGGGCCCGGGCCGGGGGTCAGGTGCTGGCTCGCTGGTGGCCTATGTGCAGAAGATCACCGACCTTGACCCGTTGGAATACGACCTGCTGTTCGAGCGATTCCTGAACCCGGAGCGGGTGTCCATGCCCGACTTCGACGTCGACTTCTGCATGGACGGTCGCGACCGTGTGATCGAATACGTGGCCGAAAAATATGGCCGCAACGCCGTGAGCCAGATCATTACCTTCGGTTCCATGGCGGCCAAGGCGGTGATCCGCGACGTGGCGCGGGTGCAGGGCAAGTCCTACGGCCTGGCTGATCGTCTGTCGAAGATGATCCCGTTCGAAGTCGGCATGACCCTGGAGAAGGCTTACGAGCAGGAAGAGATCCTGCGCGATTTCATCAAAGTCGACGAAGAAGCCGCCGAAATCTGGGAGATGGCCCGCAAACTTGAGGGCGTAGTGCGTAACGTCGGTAAGCACGCCGGTGGCGTGGTGATCGCGCCTACCAAACTCACCGATTTTTCGCCGATCTATTGCGACGAAGAAGGCGACGGCCTGGTAACCCAGTTCGACAAAGATGACGTGGAGGCGGCCGGCCTGGTGAAGTTCGACTTCCTCGGCCTGCGTACCCTGACCATCATCGACTGGGCCCTCAAAACCATCAACCGCGACCGCGCCAAGGTGGGCGAGGAACCACTGGATATCGCCTTTATTCCGCTGGACGACAAGCCGACCTACACCCTGCTGCAAAAAGCCGAAACCACGGCGGTGTTCCAGCTTGAATCCCGCGGTATGAAAGAGCTGATCAAAAAGCTCAAGCCCGACTGCCTGGAAGACTTGATCGCACTGGTGGCCCTGTTCCGTCCGGGCCCGCTGCAATCAGGCATGGTGGATGACTTCATCAACCGTAAGCACGGGCGTGCCGAGCTGGCGTACCCGCATTCCGATTACCAGTATGAAGGCCTCAAGCCAGTATTGGCGCCGACCTACGGCATCATCCTGTATCAGGAACAGGTGATGCAGATTGCTCAGGTGATGGCGGGCTATACCCTGGGCGGCGCCGACATGCTGCGTCGCGCGATGGGTAAGAAGAAGCCTGAGGAAATGGCCAAGCAGCGTGGCGGTTTCATTGAGGGGTGCGCCACTAACAATATCGACGCCGATCTGGCAGGTAACATCTTCGACCTGGTGGAGAAATTCGCCGGTTACGGCTTCAACAAGTCCCACTCTGCCGCCTATGGCTTGGTTTCGTACCAGACCGCCTGGTTGAAAGCGCACTATCCGGCGCCATTCATGGCTGCGGTGCTGTCGGCGGATATGCACAACACCGACAAGGTCGTGACCTTGATCGAGGAAGTGCGCACCATGAAGCTGCGCCTCGACGCGCCGGACGTGAACGCCTCGGAGTTCAAGTTCACGGTCAACGACGAAGGCCGCATTATTTATGGCCTGGGCGCGATCAAGGGCGTGGGCGAAGGCCCGGTGGAAGCCATCACCGAAGCGCGTCAGGACGGGCCTTTCAAAGATCTGTTCGACTTCTGCGCGCGGGTCGATCTCAAACGTATTAACAAGCGCACCTTGGATGGCTTGATCCGCAGTGGCGCACTCGACCGTCTCGGCCCGTATTTCCATGATGAGCCCAAGGCTTATCAGGCCAATATCGACCGCAACCGCGCGGTGCTGCTGGCCGCCATGGAAGAAGCGATCAAGGCCGCCGAACAGACCGCCCGCACCCACGACAGCGGGCATGCCGACCTGTTCGGCGGTTTGTTCGTCGAAGAAGACGCGGACGTGTACGCCAATCACCGCAAGGCCAAGGAGTTAACCCTCAAGGAGCGCCTCAAGGGCGAAAAAGACACCCTGGGGCTCTATCTCACCGGCCACCCGATCGACGAGTACGAAGGCGAAATCCGCCGTTTCGCCCGTCAGCGCATCATCGACCTGAAACCGGCGCGGGATACCCAGACCGTGGCCGGCATGATCATTGCGCTGCGGGTGATGAAAAACAAAAAGGGCGACAAGATGGGGTTCATCACCCTTGACGACCGTTCGGGCCGGATCGAAGCCTCATTGTTCGCCGATGCGTTCCACTCCGCTCAGTCGCTGTTGCAGACCGACGCCATGGTGGTGGTGGAAGGGGAGGTCAGCAACGACGACTTCTCCGGCGGCCTGCGCCTGCGGATCAAGCGTGTAATGAGCATGGAAGATGCCCGCACCAACCTGGCCGAAAGCCTGCGCCTGAAAGTTAAAACCGAGGCGCTCAAGGGCGATCAGCTACGCTGGTTGGGTGAGCTGCTCAAGCGGCACCGGGGCGCGTGCCCGGTGACCATGGAGTACACCGGTAACGATGCCAAGGCCATGCTCCAGTTTGGCGAGACTTGGCGAATTGATCCCGCCGACGGCTTGATTCAAGCTTTGCGTGACCAGTTCGGGCGAGACAACGTCTTCCTCCAATACCGTTGATGGCTGGCCCGGTAGTGGCATTCAGCGTGATCGACAAAACATTTAATCTCGACCTAAACGCGCCTCTCCCTTAAGGTAGGGCGCGAATAGACAACCGGCTGGCCAGGCACTCCCTGGCCGTCGACCCAAGACGGACGCTTATGAACCCGAATTTTCTTGATTTCGAACAGCCGATCGCTGACCTGCAAGCCAAGATCGAAGAGCTGCGCCTGGTCGGCAATGACAATTCGCTGAATATCGGCGATGAGATCGCCCGCCTGCAAGACAAGAGCAGCGCGCTCACCGAAGACATCTTCGGCAAACTGACCAGCTGGCAGATCGCGCGCCTGGCCCGCCACCCGCGCCGGCCTTACACCCTGGATTACATCCAGCACATTTTTACCGAGTTCGACGAGCTGCACGGTGATCGTCACTTCTCCGACGACGCGGCTATCGTGGGCGGTATTGCACGTCTGGACGACCAGCCAGTGATGGTGATCGGTCACCAGAAAGGCCGTGAAGTTCGCGAGAAGGTGCGCCGCAACTTCGGTATGCCGCGTCCGGAAGGCTACCGCAAGGCGTGCCGTCTGATGGAAATGGCCGAGCGTTTCAAGATGCCGATCCTGACCTTTATCGATACCCCGGGCGCTTACCCAGGCATCGACGCCGAAGAGCGCAACCAGAGCGAGGCGATCGCCTGGAACCTGCGCGTGATGGCCCGCCTGAAAACGCCGATCATCGCCACCGTGATTGGTGAGGGTGGTTCCGGCGGTGCACTGGCGATTGGCGTCTGCGACCAGTTGAACATGCTGCAATATTCGACCTACGCGGTGATCTCGCCGGAAGGTTGCGCCTCGATCCTGTGGAAAACCGCCGAAAAAGCGCCGGACGCCGCCGAAGCCATGGGCATCACCGCCGATCGCCTCAAAGGGCTGGGTATCGTCGATAAAGTGATCGCCGAGCCACTGGGCGGCGCTCATCGTGACCCGGCTGCCGCTGCCGCGACCATCCGCGCAGAGTTGGGCTCGCAACTGGCGATGCTCAAGAAGATGGATAACGAAGCGCTGTTGGCTCGTCGTTATGAGCGCCTGATGAGCTACGGTCTCTAAAGTCGCAGCAGTACTAATGTGGGAGGGGGCTTGCCCCCGATAGCGGTGGATCAGTCAGCAAATACAGGGACTGACACTCAGCAATCGGGGCGCAATCCCTCTCCCACATTTGCTTTGTGTATGCTTGGTCAACGTATTCCAGATTTGCGGCGGTAGCGTTTGATGAAACCAACTTTGCCCGCCAAACTCCTGCAAGCCCTGGCCCCCTGGCGCGACGCCCCGGCTTGGCATATCGCTTTCTCTGGCGGTCTCGATTCCACTGTGCTGCTGCATCTCCTGGCCAACGCCAAACCCCTTGTGCCTCTAAGCGCCGTCCATATCCACCATGGCTTGCAAGCCGCTGCCGACGCTTGGCCAAGCCATTGCCAGTCGGTGTGCGACTACCTGGGAGTCCCCTTGCGTGTCATGCGCGTGCAAGTGCCGTCCGGTGCCAGTCTCGAGCGTGCGGCGCGTGATGCGCGTTATCAGGCGTTTGCCGAGGTTATCGGAGCAGGGGAGGTGATGCTCACCGCCCAGCATCGCGAAGACCAGGCCGAAACCTTGCTGTTTCGGCTGTTACGCGGCGCAGGCGTACGGGGGTTGGCAGCCATGCCGGTGCACCGTCCGTTGGCGGGCGGGCACTTAGTGCGCCCATTGTTGGGCGTCTCTCGGGCAGAGCTGGAAGCTTATGCCGTGGAGCATCAGCTTCAATGGATCGCAGACCCTTCCAACGCAGACACTCGCTTCTCCCGCAATTACCTGCGCCACCGCGTATTCCCGATACTGACCGAGCGCTGGCCGCAAGCCGTCCCCGGCCTGGCCCGCAGCGCCGAGCACTTGAGTGAAGCCCAGGGCCTGCTCGATGAGTTGGCCAGGATGGATCTGCAAGCCGCCGAACAACCTTCAGCGTTTCCCTGGTTGGGCTTGCCATCCCTGGCGCTTGCTCCGCTGCGAGAGCTTTCCGATGCCCGTCAGCGCAATGCTTTGCGCCATTGGCTGAATCCGCTGACACGCCTGCCCGACAGCGATCACTGGGTCGGCTGGCAATCCTTACGTGATGCCAAGCACGACGCACAACCGTTATGGTCTCTGGCTGATGGGCAATTACACCGTTGCGGTGAGCGCATCTGGTGGTTGCCCTCCTCCTGGTCGGAATTTTCCGATGTGCCGGTGAGCTGGTCTGATGCGCAACGCCCGCTACGGTTACCCGGTAATGGTGAGCTGAGATTTTGCGGCAAGGCGCCCGCAGGTCCGTTGGAGGTCCGTTACCGCCAGGGCGGTGAAATCGTCGATGTGCCAGGCCGCGGTCGACGGGATCTGAAGCGCTTGCTCAACGAAAGCGGTTTACCGGGCTTCGTCCGTGGCAGATTGCCGCTGCTGTATCGAGGAGAATTTTTAGTGGGGGTGCCCAACCTTGCGGGATTGTGGGCGCCGCCCAGTCAGGACTGGCAATTGCATTGGATGCCACAGACTTGCGATCAAGGTTTGAGCTGATAGAGCCTTTCCGGTAGACTACGCTCCCTTCTTGATACAACTTCTGTGGATTCGCCTGAATCGCAGCAGTTGCCGATTACCAAGCAGTCTTTGCTGGGCGATTCCAAAAAATGTGTAGCGATCAACGTACCGGTGTTTCATTGCTGGTCTGTCACAACGCGGCGGTTTTTTTGAAAGGTGCACTGTGATTAATGCAGGTGATCGGGGGCTTCGGCCTCTCTTCGCTTTCCCCGGCGGCTCGGACCGCTTTAACGCAGACTTCTAGGGTTTTTCATGACGCGCTACATATTCGTCACGGGCGGTGTTGTTTCTTCATTGGGGAAAGGCATTGCCTCCGCTTCATTGGCGGCCATCCTGGAGGCGCGGGGGCTTAAAGTCACCATGCTCAAGCTGGACCCGTACATCAACGTCGACCCGGGCACCATGAGCCCGTTCCAGCACGGTGAAGTGTTCGTCACCCACGACGGCGCCGAGACTGACCTGGACCTTGGCCACTACGAGCGGTTCATCCGCACGACCATGACCCAGAACAACAACTTCACCACCGGCCGTGTCTACGAACACGTGCTGCGCAAAGAGCGCCGTGGTGACTACCTGGGCGCGACCATCCAGGTTATTCCGCACATCACTGACGAAATCAAGCGCCGCATCATCAAGGGTGCGGGCGATGCTGACGTGGCGATGGTCGAGATCGGTGGCACCGTGGGTGACATCGAATCCCAACCGTTCCTCGAAGCCATCCGTCAGTTGCGTTTCGAAGTCGGCGCCAAGCGCGCGATGCTGATGCACCTGACTTTGGTGCCATACATCGCCACCGCCGGCGAAACCAAAACCAAGCCTACCCAGCACTCGGTCAAGGAGCTGCGTTCCATCGGCCTGCAGCCGGACGTGCTGGTCTGCCGTTCCGATCATCCGATCGACATTTCCTCGCGTCGCAAGATCGCGCAGTTCACCAACGTTGAAGAGCGTGCGGTAATTGCCCTGGAAGACGCCGACACCATCTACAAGATCCCGGGGATCCTGCATTCGCAAGGTCTGGATGATTTTGTGGTCGAACGTTTCGGCCTGCAGTGTGGCGGCGCGGACTTGTCCGAGTGGGATGCAGTGGTCGACGCCAAGCTCAACCCTGAGCACGAAGTCACCATCGCCATGGTCGGCAAGTACATGGAGCTGCTGGACGCGTACAAGTCGCTGATCGAAGCGATGAGCCACGCCGGTATCAGCAACCGCACCAAGGTCAACCTGCGCTACATCGATTCCGAAGACATCGAGAACCAAGGCACTGCGCTGCTCGAAGGCGTGGACGCGATCCTCGTACCTGGCGGCTTCGGCTTGCGCGGCGTGGAAGGCAAGATCACGGCCGTTCAGTACGCACGTGAGAACAAGGTTCCGTACCTGGGGATCTGCCTGGGCATGCAAGTGGCCGTCATCGAATTCGCCCGGAACGTGTTGGGCTGGAAAGACGCCAACTCCACCGAGTTCGACAGCAAGAGCGGTCACCCGGTCGTGGGCCTGATCACCGAGTGGGAAGACGCCACCGGTGCGGTCGAAGTGCGTACCGAAGCTTCCGACCTGGGCGGCACCATGCGCCTGGGCGCGCAGGATTGCCTGCTGGAGCCGGGCTCGCTGGTTCACGACTGCTACGGCAAGGACGTGATCGTCGAGCGTCACCGTCACCGCTACGAAGTGAACAACAACCTGCTGCCGCAGATCAAAGAGGCCGGCCTGAAAATCTCCGGTCGCTCGGGCGATGGCGCATTGGTTGAAGTGGTCGAGGCACCGGATCATCCGTGGTTCGTGGCTTGCCAGTTCCACCCTGAGTTCACCTCGACTCCGCGCGACGGTCACCCACTGTTCAGCGGTTTCGTCAAAGCTGCACTGACGCAACATCAGAAGAAGGCGTAAACCGATGGCCCAGAAGATCATTCGCGTAGGCGATATCGAGATTGCCAACGACAAGCCCATGGTGCTGTTCGGCGGCATGAACGTACTGGAAAGCCGCGACATGGCGATGCAGGTCTGTGAAGAATATGTGCGGGTCACCCAGAAGCTGGGCATCCCTTATGTATTCAAGGCCAGCTTCGACAAGGCCAACCGTTCGTCCGTAACGTCCTATCGCGGCCCAGGCCTTGAAGAAGGCATGCGGATCTTCCAGGACATCAAGCAAGCCTTCGGCGTGCCGGTCATCACCGACGTCCACGAGCCTGCGCAGGCGGCCGTGGTCGCCGAAGTGTGTGACATCATTCAGTTGCCGGCCTTTCTGTCGCGCCAGACCGACCTCGTGGTCGCCATGGCCAAGACCGGCGCGGTGATCAATATCAAGAAAGCCCAGTTCCTTGCGCCTCAGGAAATGAAACACATCCTGAGCAAGTGCGTGGAAGCGGGTAACGACCAGTTGATCCTCTGCGAGCGCGGTTCCAGCTTCGGCTACAACAACCTAGTGGTGGACATGCTCGGTTTCGGCATCATGAAACAGTTCGAATACCCGGTGTTCTTCGACGTGACCCACGCGCTGCAAATGCCCGGTGGTCGCTCGGACTCCGCAGGCGGGCGTCGCGCCCAGGTCACTGACCTGGCCAAGGCCGGCATGAGCCAATCCCTGGCCGGCCTGTTCCTGGAAGCCCACCCGGACCCGGATAACGCCAAGTGCGACGGCCCTTGTGCCCTGCGCCTGGATAAACTCGAGCCATTCCTGGCCCAGCTCAAGCAGTTGGACGAACTGGTCAAGAGTTTTCCGACGGTAGAGACCGCGTAAGCCGGGTTTCTCCGGTAGAGTATCCCACGCTAAACGCTCAGGCCTGCGGGCCTGAGTCTTGTCGCCTGCAAGCCTGCCCCGTTGTTCCACCCTTGCGGTCGGTCAAAAGTTTTCCTTCAGCTGCGTCGTTTTCGTCAACTTTGGAGTGTTTACAACAATGGCAAAAATCGTCGACATCAAAGGTCGTGAAGTTCTCGACTCCCGTGGCAACCCCACCGTCGAAGCCGACGTGCTTCTCGATAACGGCATCATCGGCAGCGCTTGTGCGCCGTCCGGTGCTTCCACCGGTTCGCGCGAAGCGCTGGAACTGCGTGATGGCGACAAGAGCCGTTACCTGGGTAAGGGTGTCCTCAAGGCTGTCGCCAACATCAATGGTCCGATCCGTGACCTGCTGCTGGGTAAAGACCCGCTGGATCAGAAAGCCCTGGACCACGCGATGATCATGCTCGACGGCACTGACAACAAAGGCAGCCTGGGCGCTAACGCCATCCTCGCCGTATCCCTGGCCGCCGCTAAGGCCGCTGCCCAGGACCAGGACCTGCCGTTGTACGCGCACATCGCCAACCTGAACGGCACCCCAGGCGTCTATTCGATGCCCGTACCGATGATGAACATCATCAACGGTGGCGAGCATGCCGATAACAACGTCGACATCCAGGAATTCATGGTGCAGCCGGTTGGCGCCAAGACCTTCTCCGAAGGCCTGCGCATGGGCACCGAGATTTTCCATCACCTCAAAGCCGTACTCAAAGCCCGCGGCTTGAGCACTGCGGTCGGTGACGAAGGCGGTTTCGCACCGAACCTGGCGTCCAACGAAGATGCGCTGAAAGTCATCTCCGAAGCCGTGGCCAACGCAGGCTACACCCTGGGCACCGACGTGACCCTGGCCCTGGACTGCGCCGCCAGCGAGTTCTATGAAGACGGTAAGTACAACCTGTCCGGCGAAGGCCAGGTGTTCAACTCCGAAGGTTTTGCCGAGTACCTGAAGGGCCTGACCCAGCGCTACCCGATCATCTCGATCGAAGACGGCCTGGACGAGTCCGACTGGGATGGCTGGAAGATTCTCACCGACAAGATCGGCGAGAAGATCCAACTGGTGGGCGACGACCTGTTCGTGACCAACACCAAGATCCTGAAAGAAGGCATCGATAAAAAGATCGCCAACTCGATCCTGATCAAGTTCAACCAGATTGGTACCCTGACCGAGACCCTGGAAGCCATCCAGATGGCCAAGGCCGCGGGTTACACCGCTGTGATCTCGCACCGCTCCGGCGAAACCGAAGACTCGACCATTGCCGACCTGGCCGTGGGCACCTCGGCTGGCCAGATCAAGACCGGCTCGCTGTGCCGTTCCGACCGCGTTTCCAAGTACAACCAATTGCTGCGTATCGAAGAGCAACTGGCTGGCAAAGCCAAGTACAACGGTCGCGGTGAGTTTCGCGGCTGAGGGTTAAATGGTAAAAAGTCGGCGGATTGCGTCGGAAAACTCACGACAGGGTGAATTTCGGCGCTAATCTGGTGACTATCTAGCACAAGCCTGGTTCTTCCAGGCTTCGTGCTATCAGTTGCTTCAAAAGTTTTGCATGGCTGTCTTTTTCCACTGGATACCCGATATTCGATGCGCAGTCCCAATTGGTTGTTTCTTGTCTTGCTCTTGCTGCTGGCTGGCCTGCAGTACCGCCTATGGGTAGGTAATGGCAGCTTTGCGCAGGTAAAAGACCTGACCCAACAAATTGCCGATCAGCGTGCCGAGAACGAACGCTTGCTGGAGCGCAACCGCGTCCTCGATGCCGAGGTCCTTGAGTTGAAAAAGGGCACGGAGACCGTCGAAGAGCGGGCTCGCCATGAGTTGGGCATGGTCAAGGAGGGTGAAACCCTCTACCAGTTGGCCCAATGAGTCAGCGTTTGCCGGCCTTCTGGGCCGTGATTCCTGCCGCGGGCGTTGGTGCCCGTATGGCCGCGGACCGTCCCAAGCAATACCTGCAACTGGGCGGACGCACGATTCTCGAACACAGCCTCGGCTGTTTCCTCGACCACCCCTTGCTCAAGGGCCTGGTGGTCAGCCTCGCTTCTGATGATCCTTATTGGCCCGCCCTGGCGTGTGCTGCCGACCCGCGTATCCAACGCGCAGACGGTGGTGCGGAGCGTTCGGCCTCGGTACTCAACGCACTGCTGCAGCTCAATGCCCTGGGCGCCTGCGATGACGATTGGGTCTTGGTGCATGATGCGGCGCGGCCTAACCTGAGCCGTGATGATCTCGATAAATTGCTGGCTGAGTTGGCGGACGATCCGGTCGGAGGCCTGCTGGCGGTGCCGGCTCGCGATACCCTCAAGCGCGTCGACAAGCAGGGGCGGGTGGTGGAGACCGTCGATCGCAGTTTGATCTGGCAAGCCTATACGCCGCAGATGTTCCGCCTCGGGGCCTTGCATCGCGCATTGGCCGACAGCCTGGTGGCCGATGCGCTGATCACTGATGAAGCCTCGGCGATGGAATGGTCCGGGCAGGCGCCGCGCTTGATCGAAGGGCGCTCGGATAATATCAAGGTGACCCGTCCGGAAGATCTGGAGTGGCTACGACTGCGTTGGGCCAATCGTCGATAGTCAGTTGCACCGGGTCTACTTCATCGCAGGCAAGCCACATTCGATCACCTTCTCCCCATGCCGCTCGGTCAACTGTGGGAGCCGGGCTTGCCCGCGATAAGCCCCACCTAGGCACCCAATACTCAAGCGCTGTACTCCGGCCGCTCGGCCAAGCCCTCCTTCAAGAAATCCACCAATTTCCTGACCTTTGGCGACAAATGTCGTTGCTGCGGATACAGCGCCCACACCGCCGTATTCGGTGGTTGATGGGCCTCCAACAGCGACACCAGTGCGCCCGTGTGCAGGTGCTCCAGTACGTAATAGTCCGGCAGCTGACACAACCCCACACCTTGCAGCGCGGCATCCAGCACGGCTTGCCCACTGTTGCAGCGCCAGTTTCCCTGCACGCGCTGCGCAAACTCGCGTCCGTCCTGGGCCAATTGCCAAATGTCCGAACTGCCGATCAGGCAGTTGTGCCGAGTCAATTCCGACAGGCTATGGGGCCGACCATACCGCGCCAGGTAGGACGGTGAAGCGCACAGGTACATGCGTCGCGGCGCGAGGCGGCTGGCGACCATGCGCGAGTCTTGCAGGCGGCCCAGGCGAATCGCCAGGTCGAGGCCTTCGTGCACCAGGTCCAGCTGACGGTTGCTCAGTTCGATATCCACTCGCAGCTGTGGATACAGGCGCATAAACCGGGTCACCAGCGGCACGATAAAGCGCTCGCCGTAAGCCACGGCACAGGTCATGCGCAACATGCCCTTGGGTTCGCTGGTCAGGTCGCCCACGGCACGCAAGGCCTCTTCGCGGCCATCCTGCAGGCGTTGGCAATGCTGCAAAAAGGTCTGGCCCGCCTCAGTCAAGGTGACCTTGCGGGTACTGCGATATAGCAGCCGCGTTTGCAGTCGGTCTTCCAGGCGCGCGACTTGCCGGCTGATATGAGATGACGAAACCCCAAGACGCTCAGCGGCGGCGGTGAACTGGCTGCACTCGGCGACTGCGACGAACTCGTCGATGCCTTCCCAGCGGTTTTCCTGCATGGTGATTGTCCCTGTACAGCAATAAAGTTTTGCTTTTGCCTGGATTATTAATCAGTAAGCCATGTTTTACACTCTCAGCCTCAGTTTTTAACCCGATGGAGAAACCCGGATGATCAAGTCTCGCGCCGCCGTAGCCTTCGAAGCCAAGAAGCCCCTCGAAATCGTAGAAGTGGATGTCGCCATGCCCAAGGCCGGCGAAGTGCTGTTACGGGTGGTTGCCTCCGGCGTGTGCCATACCGACGCCTACACCCTCTCGGGCGCCGATCCGGAAGGGATCTTCCCGTCGATTCTCGGCCACGAAGGCGGTGCGGTGGTCGAAGCCATCGGTGAGGGCGTGACTTCCGTTGCGGTGGGCGACCATGTGATCCCGCTGTACACACCGGAATGTGGCCAGTGCAAATTCTGCCGCTCGGGCAAAACCAACCTGTGTCAGGCCATTCGCTCCACCCAGGGCAAAGGCTTGATGCCCGATGGCACAACGCGCTTTTCCTACAAAGGTCAGCCAATTTTCCATTACATGGGTACCTCGACGTTCTCCGAGTACACCGTGCTGCCGGAAATTTCCGTGGCCAAGATTCCCAAAGAAGCACCGTTGGAGAAGGTTTGCCTGCTCGGTTGCGGCGTGACCACCGGTATCGGTGCGGTGATCAACACCGCCAAGGTCAAGCCGGGTGACACTGTCGCCATCTTCGGCCTGGGCGGTATTGGTCTGTCGGCGGTGATCGGTGCGGTCAAGGCCAAGGCCGGACGTATCATCGCCATCGACATCAACCCGGCCAAGTTCGAAATCGCCAAGCAACTGGGCGCCACCGACTGCATCAACCCGAAAGACTACGATCGCCCGATTCAAGACGTGATCGTCGACCTGACCGATGGCGGCGTGGACTTTTCCTTCGAGTGCATCGGCAACGTGCAGCTGATGCGCGCGGCCCTTGAGTGCTGCCACAAAGGCTGGGGCGAGTCGGTGATCATCGGCGTTGCCGGTGCCGGCCAGGAAATTTCCACCCGTCCGTTCCAACTGGTCACCGGTCGCGTCTGGCGCGGTTCGGCGTTCGGCGGCGTACGCGGTCGCAGCGAATTGCCAAGCTACGTGGAGATGGCCCAGACCGGCGAAATCCCGCTGGATACGTTCATCACCCACACCATGGGCCTGGAAGACATCAACAAGGCGTTTGACCTGATGCATGAAGGCAAGAGCATTCGTACCGTCATTCACTTTTGAAGCAGCGGCGAGCGGCAAGCTGTCAGCAGCAAGTGGGTGTACGCCTTACTTGCCGTTTGAAGCTTGCCACTTGCAACTGGGAGCACTCCCATGACCCTGGAAAATATCTCCTGCCAGAAGAGTTTTGGTGGCTGGCACAAACGCTACAAACACAGTTCCCACATGCTCGGTTGCGACATGACCTTCGCCGTCTACCTGCCGCCGCAAGCGGAGCAGGGCGGCAAGCTGCCGGTGCTGTACTGGCTGTCTGGCCTGACCTGCACCGATGAGAATTTCATGCAAAAGGCCGGCGCCCAGCGCATGGCCGCCGAACTTGGGTTGATCATCGTGGCCCCGGACACCAGCCCTCGCGGGCCCGGTGTGCCGGGTGACCCGGACAACGCCTGGGACTTCGGCCTTGGCGCCGGGTTCTACCTGAACGCCACCCAGGAACCTTGGGCCAAGCATTATCGGATGCATGACTATGTTGTGCAGGAATTGCCGGCATTGGTGGAGGCGCATTTCCCGGCGTCCGATAAGCGCGGCATCAGCGGCCACTCCATGGGCGGGCATGGCGCTTTGGTGTGTGCGTTGCGCAACCCGGGGCGTTACCTGTCGGTGTCGGCGTTTTCGCCGATCAGCAACCCCATGGACTGCCCATGGGGCCAGAAAGCGTTCTCCCGTTACCTGGGTGAAGAACGTTCAAAGTGGCGCGAGTGGGATGCCTGCGTGCTGATCAGTGAAGCCTCGCACAAGCTCCCGCTGCTGGTGGATCAGGGCGATCGCGACGATTTCCTTGCCGTGCAGCTCAAGCCCGAAGCCCTGCAGCAGGCAGCGAAAGCGGCCAACCATCCGCTGGAACTGCGGCTGCAACCTGGCTACGACCATAGCTACTTCTTTATCGCCAGCTTCATCGAAGATCATTTGCGACACCATGGTCGTGCTTTGCTCGGTTAATGTGAGGCAAAAGTAGGTAGAATCACGCCCTGAATTAAATCGGGGCGTTTTTTTATGCGTATTGGCCACGGCTACGATGTGCACCGTTTCGCTGAGGGCGATTTCATCACCTTGGGCGGCGTGCGCATTGCACACCACCATGGGTTGCTGGCTCATTCCGACGGCGACGTTGTGCTGCATGCCTTGAGCGATGCGTTGCTCGGCGCGGCGGCATTGGGTGATATCGGCAAGCATTTTCCAGACACCGACCCCACCTTCAAAGGTGCCGACAGCCGGGTGCTGCTGCGCCATGTGGTCGGCCTGATCCATGCAAAAGGCTGGAAGGTCGGTAATGTCGACAACACTATCGTGGCCCAGGCACCGAAAATGGCACCCCATATCGAATCCATGCGCGCGCTGATTGCCGCGGACCTGCAAATTGAATTGGATCAAGTCAACGTGAAAGCCACCACCACCGAAAAGCTCGGGTTTACCGGTCGTGAAGAGGGCATTGCGGTGCACTCCGTCGCCTTGTTGCTGCGCGCATGAGTGATCTGCAACTGCTGGGTCCGCGGGCCTATGGCGAGGCATTGGGCAGTGCTGTACTGAAAGCCACGGCCGAAGATTTCCAAGTGGACGAAGTGCTCGATATCCCGCTGACCGGCGAGGGTGAGCATCTGTGGCTGTGGGTGGAAAAGCGCGGCTTGAACACCGAAGAGGCAGCGCGGCGCATCGCCAAGGCCGCTGGCGTACCGTTGCGCACCGTCAGTTATGCCGGGCTCAAGGATCGCCAGGCACTGACCCGTCAGTGGTTTAGCGTGCAATTACCCGGCAAGGCCGACCCGGACATGAGCGCCGCTGAAAACGACAGCCTCACTATCCTCAAAACCGCTCGGCATAAACGCAAGTTGCAGCGCGGCGCACATTCGGCCAACGGTTTCACCTTGCGCCTGACCCAATTGGTGGCCGATACCGCCGCGATCGACGCGCGCTTGCAACTGATTGCCCAGCATGGCATTCCCAATTATTTCGGCGCCCAGCGTTTTGGGCATAACGGTGGCAACGTCGTTGACGCGCGCGACTGGGCTGCGCGCAAAGCCTTGCCCGAGCAACGCAATGTGCGTTCTCGGCTGCTGTCCACCGCGCGCAGTTTTCTATTCAACAAGGTCCTGGCGGCGCGCGTGGCCGATGGCTCCTGGCAGCGCGCCCAGGTGGGCGACTTGCTGGCGTTTACCGACAGCCGCAGTTTTTTCCCGGCGGGCGAGGCCGAGTGCAACGACCCGCGCCTGGCGATCCTGGACTTGCACCCCACAGGGCCGCAATGGGGCGAAGGCAATTCGCCTGCCGCCGGCGCCACCTTCGAGCTGGAACAGGCGGTTGCCGCCAGCGAAGCCGACCTGCGTGATTGGCTGGTGAAGGCGGGCATGAGCCAGGAACGTCGTATTCTTCGACTGCCCATTGGCGGGTTGACGTGGCATTATCCCGGGCCTGACATTCTGCAATTGGAATTCGTCCTGCCGGCCGGATGCTTCGCCACTGTCTTGGTGCGCGAGCTTGTTGATCTGGTGCCGGTGGGGCAGACGGACAGCCCATGCGTATTCTGATATCAAACGATGACGGTGCCACCGCACCCGGCCTTGCCGCGCTCCATGCCGCGCTGCAGGATTATGCCGAGTGCATAGTGGTTGCCCCCGACCAGGACAAGAGCGGCGCCAGCAGTTCGCTGACGCTTGACCGTCCGCTGCATCCGCACGTTCTGCCCAATGGCTTTATCAGTGTGAACGGCACCCCCACCGACTGTGTACACCTGGCGATCAACAGCCTGTTGGAGCAGGAGCCGGACCTGGTGGTGTCGGGTATCAACCTCGGCGCCAATCTGGGCGATGATGTGTTGTATTCGGGCACCGTGGCCGCCGCCCTTGAAGGGCGCTTCCTGGGGCGCACCTCGTTTGCCTTCTCCTTTGCCTCGCGCCAGCTCGACAACCTGCCGACCGCCGCCCATTTCGCACGTTTGCTGGTCGAGGCCCACGGTTCCCTGGACCTGCCGCCGCGCACGGTACTGAACGTCAATGTCCCCAACTTGCCCCTCGACCATATTCGCGGTATCCAGCTCACGCGTCTGGGCCATCGCGCCCGCGCGGCGGCGCCGATGAAGGTGGTCGACCCGCGTGGCAAGGAGGGTTACTGGATCGCGGCCGCCGGTGACGCTGAAGATGGCGGCCCCGGCACCGACTTTCACGCGGTGATGCAAGGTTATGTGTCGATTACTCCGTTGCAACTCGATCGCACCTTCAGTGATGCCTTCGGTAGTCTCGATGGCTGGCTGGAGGGGCTGCGCTGATGGCTCGTGAACAAGACGATCTGCTGCGTCGCGGCATTGGGATGACCTCCCAGCGTACTCGCGAGCGCTTGATCCAGCGCCTGTACGAAGAGGGGCTTTCCAACGCCCAGGTGTTGGAAGTGATCCGGCGCACGCCGCGGCATCTGTTTGTCGATGAGGCCCTGGCCCATCGCGCCTATGAAGACACCGCGCTGCCCATCGGGCATAACCAGACGATTTCCCAGCCGTACATGGTTGCGCGTATGAGCGAGTTGCTGCTGGCGGCGGGGCCGCTGGACAAGGTGCTGGAGATCGGTACCGGTTCCGGCTACCAGACAGCCGTGCTGTCGCAGCTGGTGGAGCGGGTGTTTTCGGTGGAGCGTATCAAAGTGTTGCAGGACCGCGCCAAGGAACGCCTGGTGGAGTTAAACCTGCGCAACGTGGTGTTCCGCTGGGGAGATGGTTGGGAAGGCTGGCCGGCGCTGGCACCCTATAACGGCATTATCGTTACCGCAGTGGCCACCGATGTACCGCAGGCGTTGCTCGACCAACTGGCACCGGGCGGCCGCCTGGTCATTCCGGTCGGTTCCGGTGAAGTGCAGCAGCTGATGCTGATTGTTCGTGAGGACGAAGGCTTTTCACGACATGTACTGGGTGCCGTGCGCTTTGTGCCCTTGCTCAATGGCCCGCTGGCCTGATCAATTTGCGCGGCCAGTGAATTCTGTTGGCGCGGATGTGTCTTACGGCGGGGTCTATCAAGTCAACATGATGGGTGGCTACATTCCCCGCGCTTGAACATCGGTTTCGCGCGGGTGCCAGTAAAACTTCAGTGCCCAGTTATACTTGCGTCATCTTTCAAGCCTGCTATGGGCGTTCATATTCAGTCACCACAAAGGGAGCGGCGGGTGAGTCTCACAGGTCTTGCGCAGCGTATGAGTAAAACAAGTTTTCAGCGACTGGTGCTTGGCCTTGTGTTCAGTTCCGTGTTGGTCGGCTGTTCAAGCTCTCCAAGCAGTGGCGCACGGGTCGTTGACCGTAACAATTCCGCCCCGCAAAAGCCGACGGTCACCACCGGGCAGTATGTGGTGCGTAAGGGCGACACGTTATTCTCGATCGCCTTCCGTTATGGCTGGGATTACAAAGCCCTCGCAGCTCGAAACAATATTCCTGTGCCCTATACGATACATCCGGGTCAGACGATTCGCTTCGATGGACGCACCGGCTCGGCCCCTACGGCGGTTGTGACAAGCACCGCATCCTCACCTTCGTCCTCCAGTAAAACCACCATCATCACGCGGCCTGCCGGTACTGCGGCCTCGACCCCGGCCAGCAAACCGGCATCCACACCGGCGCCGCAACCCCCTGCCGGTCCTGCACCTAGCGGGTGGGGATGGCCCTCAAATGGAGTGTTAATTGGAAAATTCTCTTCAAACGGTAGTTTGAATAAAGGCATTGATATCGCCGGGGATTTGGGACAGCCTGTTTTAGCTGCGTCTGATGGGACAGTGGTGTACGCCGGGAGTGGTCTACGGGGTTACGGCGAACTGGTCATCATCAAACACAGCGATACCTACGTCAGTGCTTACGGTCATAACCGCAGGCTGTTGGTTCGGGAGGGGCAGCAGGTCAAAGTCGGACAGACAATTGCCGAAATGGGGTCAACTGGTACGGACCGGGTGAAACTGCACTTTGAGATTCGCCGTCAAGGGAAGCCTGTAGATCCACTGCAATTCCTACCCCGTCGTTGATGTGTTGCCAGCCTGTTCCTCGCGTAGAAGGAACAGGCTCCAGCGTTGCCAAGGATAAAGGCGTCGCTTGAGCTTGAGGTCGAACTCACCAAAGGACTATAACAATGGCTCTCAGTAAAGAAGCGCCGGAGTTTGACATCGACGATGAGGTTCTCCTTATGGAGAGCGGCATCGCTATGGAATCGATGTCGAATGAGGGACCTGCTACACCTTCAGTTCGAACCAAATCCAAGAACTCCTCCGCGTTAAAGCAACACAAATACATTGATTACACGCGGGCGCTCGACGCGACCCAGCTGTATCTCAATGAGATCGGTTTTTCCCCTTTGCTGACCCCCGAGGAAGAAGTCCACTTTGCGCGCTTGTCGCAAAAGGGCGATCCGGCTGGGCGTAAGCGCATGATTGAAAGCAACCTGCGCCTGGTGGTGAAAATCGCCCGACGCTATGTCAATCGTGGGTTGTCGCTGCTGGACCTGATCGAGGAGGGCAATCTGGGCCTGATCAGGGCAGTTGAAAAATTCGATCCTGAGCGGGGCTTCCGTTTTTCTACCTATGCCACTTGGTGGATTCGTCAGACCATCGAGCGGGCGATCATGAATCAGACCCGAACGATTCGCTTGCCGATCCATGTGGTCAAGGAACTCAATGTCTACCTGCGGGCCGCCCGTGAGTTGACGCAGAAGCTCGATCACGAACCTTCCCCTGAAGAGATCGCCAACCTGCTGGAGAAACCGGTAGGGGAGGTCAAGCGCATGCTTGGTCTCAATGAGCGGGTGTCTTCGGTCGATGTGTCGCTGGGGCCGGATTCGGATAAAACCCTGCTGGACACTTTGACGGATGATCGCCCGACGGATCCTTGTGAGCTGTTGCAGGATGATGATTTGTCCCAAAGCATCGACCAGTGGCTGTCTGAACTCACGGACAAGCAGCGTGAGGTGGTGATTCGCCGCTTCGGCCTGCGCGGTCATGAGAGCAGCACCTTGGAGGATGTGGGCCTGGAGATTGGGCTGACCCGTGAGCGGGTGCGTCAGATCCAGGTGGAAGGGCTCAAGCGCTTGCGTGAGATCCTGGAGAAGAATGGCCTGTCGAGCGAGTCGTTGTTTCAATAGCGGCGCAGTTTGAATGCCTGAATAGGGGAGGGGGCTTGCCCCCGATAGCGGTGTATCAGTCAAAGCAAGTGCCGACTGCTAAGCCGTCATCGGGGGCAAGCCCCCTCCCACATTTTTATCAGGCACCAGTGGGTGCGAATACCAAATCCCGGGCATAAAAAAACCCCGCTTTTAAGGGCGGGGTCTTTTCGACTAAGTCAGTACAAGTTAGATAACTTGAACTTCTTCAGCTTGCATGCCTTTCTGACCGCGGGTAGCGATGAAAGAAACCTGTTGGCCTTCTTTCAGGCTTTTGAAGCCGTCGGATTGGATAGCTTTGAAGTGAACGAACAGGTCGTCACCGGATTGTGGAGTGATGAAGCCGAAGCCTTTTTCATCGTTGAACCACTTAACGGTACCAGTTTGGCGATTAGACATGGTGTATCTCCTTGGACAAAGTTAACTGCGACTCAGGAAAAGCCCTGGCCGAGACTGAGTGCAAAGAGCAGGAAAAATTCTTGGAGATGGTTGGATCGAAATTCAACATATCGTGTAGAGATTCTCAGTGACACAAGCAGCACAGTGGCGCCACCTTAACCCTTTTTCCGGGACGTGCCAATGATATTTCCGAAGGTTTCTCCAATTTCGTGACTGGCGGTGGTATTTCCAGTCACCCGCCCCAGTATCGTGGGGCCCAGCCCCGCTGGCTGGAGTGTATGAAGAGGCCCGCTTTCGTCAAGAAAACCCCCACGCCCTTTGAACCCCAACGCCGGCACCGGTAAGATGCCCCACAGAATTTTTCCACCTCGCTATTCAGGACACCCGCCATGAGCATCAAATCGGACAAGTGGATTCGCCGCATGGCGCAAGAGCACGGCATGATCGAACCCTTCGTCGAGCGCCAGATGCGTGGCGAAGGCGCCGAACGCCTGATCTCCTATGGTGTTTCCAGCTATGGCTACGACGTGCGTTGCGCCGATGAATTCAAGGTGTTCACCAACATCAATTCGGCAACCGTCGATCCGAAAAACTTCGATGAAAAGAGCTTCGTCGATATCAAGAGCGACGTATGCATCATCCCGCCGAACTCTTTCGCCCTGGCGCGCACCGTGGAGTTTTTCCGTATCCCGCGTGACGTGCTGACCATCTGCCTTGGTAAAAGTACCTACGCGCGCTGCGGCATCATCGTCAACGTGACCCCGCTTGAGCCTGAGTGGGAAGGCCACGTGACCCTGGAGTTCTCCAACACCACCACATTGCCGGCAAAAATCTATGCCAACGAAGGCGTGGCACAGATGCTGTTCCTGCAATCCGACGAGGCCTGTGAAGTGTCCTACAAGGACCGTGGCGGTAAGTATCAGGGTCAGCTTGGCGTCACCTTGCCGCGCGCTTGATCGAAAGCTCCTACACGTAAAGGGAATTAGTCTGAAGAAAGTGACTCTATTGGGTGTACTGCCTCGGCACGTGTAAAACGTGTCGGGCCACGCTTGAGGAGTACCTTATGAAGATCGACCCCCGAATCAGCGCAGAACTCGCACGGCTGGAACCCAATCAAATTGGCGTTCTGGCCTGGTCCCTGATGGCAGATCCTGCCTATGCGGGCGGCATCCCCGGCCAACCTGAACCGGATTACCAACAGCCCACCGAGCCCGGTGAGCCTACACTTCCGGACGAGCCACCACCCGCGCCCGTTGCCTGAAGCCTTAAGGGTTGGCCTGCATCATCTGACAGACCATACCTCCTGATCGCCAATCACCAGAATCCGGTGGTTGGCGTCCGGTTCCACCCTATAGCCCCCTGTAAACGCCCCGAACGCCGGTAGCAGGCTGACCCGCGGCCCGAGCTGAAAGCAGGGCAAGCGCAGACTCTGGCGCCCCTTGCCGCGCAAGCGATATACCGGATGCACATGACCTGCCAGTACATGGTGGCTAGGATGAGCGTCCGGTTCGTGTTGCAAGGCAAACGGCCCCATCAGCAACGGTTCTGCTACCACCTCGATGCCGAGGTCGGCTGGCGGATCACCCGCACGCTTATCGTGATTGCCGCGAATCAACGTCATGGGCAGCTCGCGATGCTGGGCGCGCCACGCTCGCAGGGCGCTCAGCGTGCCGCTGGCATGGGAGCCGGGACCGTGCAGGAAGTCGCCGAGGAAGATCACCTGCACGCAGTCGAATGCTTGTAGCAGTCGGTCCAGTCGCGCCAGGTTGTCGGTGGTGGTGCCTTGGGGAACCGGTTGCCCCAGGCTGCGATAGGCCGACGCTTTGCCAAAATGCGCGTCGGCGATCAGCAGGCAGTGGCGCGCTGGCCAGTAGATAGCTTTCTCCGCCAGCAGCCATAACGTTTCGCCTTCAAGCTGCACTTCGCAATACATCAAGTTTTCCCGTTATCCGCGACTTTTTCCAAATCCTTGACCATCCGCGCGATGCGCTCCGAGAGTTTTTCCGAACTCATGCTTTCGCGCATCCGCTCCACCAGTAGCGGAAAAGCCAGGGGTGTGGGCCGTTCGATTACGTGCAGGTCCAGTGTCAGGGTGGAAAGATGTCTCAACGCCGCTTCCAGGCGGCGGATGTCCAACTCGTCTCGCAATACTTCCTCGCCGGCCTGGGCCAGCAATAGATTGTGCGGGTCATACTGCTTGAACACTTCAAAGAACAAGCCGCTGGAAGCCTGCACCTGCCGGGTGCTTTTCGGCGCGCCGGGGTAACCGGCGAACACCAGCCCGGCGATACGGGCGATCTCGCGGAAGCGGCGCAGGGCCAGTTCACCGGCGTTCAAGCTGGCCGCCACATCCTCCAGCAGGTTATCCGGGCTCAGCAGCTCAGAATTCAACAGTGCCGGCCAATCCACGGGTGTAGCGCTGAGCAGTTCCAAGCCATAGTCGTTGACCGCAATGGAAAAGGTGACGGGTTGCCCCTGGCTGACGCGCCAGGCCAGCAAACTGGCCAGGCCCAGATGCACTTGGCGCCCCGCGAACGGGTAGAGGAACAGGTGCCAACCCTCCCGTGACTTCAGCGCTTCGGCCAACAAATGCTCGCGTGTCGGCAGGCCCGACCAGCGCAACTGGGTCTGTAGCAACGGCTGCACGGCGCGCATTTCCGGGCCGTCGAAGTGGCCATGGGCGGCAGCATCGAATCGTTCCACCACGGCCTGGGCCAGTTCGTTGGAAAGCGGCATGCGCCCGCCATTCCAGCGCGGTACGGCGGCCTTTTTGGCGTTGCTGCGGCGTACATAGGCAGTCATGTTTTCCACCCGCACCAGCTCTAGCAATCGCCCGGCAAACAAGAAGCCATCCCCAGGTTTGAGCCGGGCGATAAAGCCTTCCTCGACGCTGCCCAGGTTCTTGCCGCCGCCGCCCTTGCTCCAGAATTTCAACTGAATGCTTGCATCGCTGACGATGGTGCCCACGCTCATGCGATGGCGCCTGGCCAAGCGTGCATCCGGTACACGCCAGATGCCGTGTTCGTCAGGCTCCACGCGGCGGTAGTCCGGATAGGCCGTCAGCGATAAGCCGCCGTGGCGCACAAAGCCCAGGGCCCAGGCCCAGTCGGCGTCAGTAAGGTCGCGATAGGCCCAGGCGCCGCGCACTTCCTCCAGCAACGACGCGGGCATAAAGCCACCGCCCAAGGCCATGCTTACCAGATGCTGTACGAGTACATCCAAGGGTTTGTAGGGCGATTCGCGGGCCTCGATGCGGCGCTCGGCGATCGCGTCCTGGGCCGCCGCCGCTTCAATCAGTTCCAGGCTGTGAGTCGGCACCAGCGTCACTCGGGACGGCCGCCCCGGGGCATGGCCGGACCGCCCGGCACGCTGCATCAGGCGCGCCACGCCTTTAGCCGAGCCGATCTGCAACACCCGCTCGACCGGCAGAAAATCCACCCCCAGGTCCAGGCTGGAGGTGCACACCACCGCTTTGAGCTGCCCGTCTTTGAGCGCCCGTTCGACCCAGTCGCGGGTCTCGCGGGACAGCGAACCGTGGTGCAAAGCAATCAGCCCGGCCCAATCCGGCCGCGCATCGAGCAGGGCCTGGTACCAGATTTCCGACTGTGCGCGGGTGTTGGTGAACACCAGGCAACTGCTGCTGGCATCCACCTCGGCCACCACCTGCGGCAGCATTTTCAATCCGATATGCCCAGCCCAGGGAAAGCGTTCGGACACTGGCGGCAGCAACGTGTCGACGTGCAGCGCCTTGGCCGTTTGCCCCTGCACATTGATCCCGCCGCCTTGTGGCACCAGTACTTCTAAGGCGTGGGATTGATTACCCAGCGTCGCGGAAATCCCCCACACCATTAAGTCAGGATGCCAACGGCGCAAGCGTGCCAAGGCCAGTTGCAACTGCACCCCGCGTTTGTTGCCGATCAGTTCGTGCCATTCATCCACTACCACCATGCGCACATGGGCCATGCTGGCTTCGCTGTCGGCGCGGGCCAGCATCAGGGTCAGGCTTTCCGGGGTGGTGACCAGTGTGGTCGGCTGGCGACGGGTTTGTCGGGCGCGCTCAGCGCTACTGGTGTCGCCGGTGCGCAGGCCGACAGTCCACGGGATTTGCAACGCCGCCAGCGGCGCTTCCAAGGCGCGCGCGGTGTCGGCGGCGAGGGCTCGCATCGGCGTAATCCACAACACCGTCAGCGGCTCGGCCGGTGGCTTGCGTTTGCCGGTGGCCAGCGGTCGCGTAATGGCGAAGCGATTGAGCGCGGCAAACCACAGTGCGTAAGTCTTGCCGGCGCCGGTGCTGGCATGCAGCAAGCCGGAATTTCCCTCCTTGACCGCCGTCCACACGGCTTTTTGGAAGGCGAAAGGTTTCCAGCCTTTGGCGGCGAACCATTGCCTGGCGAAGTCGTGGGGTTTTGCCATGCGGTGGCTGACGCTCTGGAGGGCTTACTCCACAGACCCTCCAGGCGTCACAAAGGTTTACTTCAAATTACCGCTCAAGAACTGTTGCAGACGCTCGCTCTTGGGGTTGCCCAGCACGTCTTCCGGCGCGCCTTGCTCCTCCACCAAGCCTTTGTGCAGAAACAGCACCTGGCTGGACACTTTGCGCGCGAAGCTCATTTCATGGGTGACCATGATCATGGTGCGGCCTTCCTCGGCCAGGCCCTGGATCACCTTCAGCACTTCGCCCACCAGTTCCGGGTCAAGGGCCGAGGTGGGTTCGTCAAACAGCATCACCTCCGGTTCCATCGCCAATGCGCGGGCGATGGCGACACGTTGTTGTTGACCGCCGGAAAGAAACGCCGGGTATTGATCGGCCACGCGGGCCGGCAGGCCGACTTTGTCCAGGTAGCGGCGGGCACGGTCTTCGGCGTCTTTTTTGCTGCAACCCAGCACCCGGCGCGGGGCCATGGTGATGTTCTCCAGCACGCTCATGTGGCTCCACAGGTTGAAGTGCTGGAACACCATCGCCAGCCGGGTGCGCAAGCGTTGCAGTTCGGCGTCGTCGGCCACGCGCATGCCGTGGCGGTCGCTGACCATGCGGATCGGCTGGCCGTCGAGGGTCATGGCGCCGTCGTTGGGGGTCTCCAGAAAGTTGATGCAGCGCAGGAAGGTGCTCTTGCCCGAGCCGCTGGCGCCGATCAGGCTGATCACGTCACCGGTCTTGGCCTTGAGCGAGACACCTTTGAGCACCTCATTGTCGCCATAGCTTTTATGCAGGCCTTCAACGGTCAATTTGTACATGGGGCGTGCATCCTCAAGGCGAAAGTAGATAGCCGCTGCGGTAGGCCTCGGTGCCTGCGACATGGCCGATGACCATCCCGGCAGTGGCCATGCGGCGCAGCGAACGGGCGTAAAGCAGGCCAGCCTTGCGGCAGTGCACGGGCGTTACGCGGTCGGTAATGGGGTCGATGATTTCGGCCAGCAATTGCCCGGCTTCCAGATATTCGCCGGGCAGGGCGGCGAACACCAGCAAGCCGCCCACTGGCGTGGCCACCGGTTCTACGCCTGCCAGTGGCGTGGCCGGGTAAGGCAGGTCGGGCAACGGCGAGGCCTGGCCGTTGATGGCACCGAAGCGGATCAGGTAATCGATGATCGCCTGGGCATCGAGGCTGGCCAGGCCGTGGTTGACGTCGCCCTGGCCGCGCAGTTCGACGGTCACCGCGATGCTGCCCATGGGGATCGGAAACCGCGCGCCGAAGCGCTGCTGCAACTGCCACCACACCAGGGTGAAGCATTCGTCGAACGACTGGCCGCCCGAATCCGTAGCCAGCAGGTTGGCTTCCGAGCCGAGGTAACGTGCCAACGCCTCCACCTGCGGCCAGGCTTGCGGCGTGGTGTACAGGTGCGCCACGGCTTCGAAGTCGCAGTGCAGGTCCAGCACCAGGTCGGCATCGCACGCCAGGCGTTGCAACACCAGGCGCTGGGATTGCAACTGGGTCGCGGCGCCTTGGCCGGCCAGGGCGGAGAGCAGCGCGGCACGGATCACTTGCACGTTGTGCTGCGGATCGTCGCCAAGCAAGGCTTCGACCTGATTGCCCACCTCATCACCGAGGTCGACAAACAGCCGATTGAAGTTCTGCCCGCTCTCCAGCTCGTAGCGGCCCAGCGGGGTGTCCATCAACACCTGTTCCAGGCCCGCTGGGTTGGCGACCGGCACCAACACGATTTCGCTGCGCAGGCGCCCGGCGGCGGCCAGCTCGGCCAGGCGCGCCTTTAAATGCCAGGCCACCAGCATGCCCGGCAACTCGTCGGCATGCAGCGACGCTTGGACGTAGACCTTGCCTTCGGTGTGTTCCGGGCCGAAGTGAAAACTGTGAATCTGCCGCGCCGTGCCGGGCAGCGGCGCGATCAGTTCGTGAATCCGATGACGCATGAAGGCTCCTTAGTGGCTGGGGCCGAGAAAGGCCAGCCAGCGCCGCTCCGCCAGGCGAAACAGACCGACCAGGGCAAAGGTCACGGTCAGGTAGATCAGCGCGGCGATGCCGAATGATTGAAACGTCATAAAGGTCGCCGAGTTGGCGTCCCGGGCCACTTTGAGGATGTCGGGAATCGTCGCAGTGAAAGCCACGGTGGTCGAGTGCAGCATCAGGATCACTTCGTTGCTGTAGTACGGCAGCGAACGACGTAGCGCCGACGGCATGATCACGTACGCGTAGAGCTTCCAACCGCTGAGCCCATAGGCCTTGGCCGCTTCGACCTCGCCGTGGGCCATGCTGCGGATCGCCCCAGCGAAAATTTCCGTGGTGTAGGCGCAAGTGTTGAGGGCGAAGGCCAGGATGGTGCAGTTCATCGCATCGCGGAAAAACGCATCCAGCACTGGCTGCGCGCGCACGGCGGCAATGCTGTAGATGCCGGTGTAGCAGATCAGCAACTGGATATAGAGCGGCGTACCGCGAAACAGGTAGGTGTAGAACTGCACCGGCCAACGTACCAGCGGGTTGCGCGAGACGCGGGCGATGGACAGCGGGATCGACACCAGAAACCCAATCACCAGTGAAGCGCTGAGCAGCCACATGGTCATCGCCAGGCCGGTGATGTGCTGGCCGTCGCTGTAGAGAAACGGGCGCCAGTATTCCTGCAAGAGTTCGATCATCGCACGGCCTCCCGGGCGCCAGCGGAGTAGCGGCGTTCAAGACGGCGCAGGACAAAGTTGGAGGTACTGGTGATCAGCAGGTAGATCAACGCGGCCAGTACCAGGAAGTAGAACAGTTGATAGGTGCTCTTGCCGGCATCCTGCGCGGCCTTGACCAGGTCCGCCAGGCCGATGATCGACACCAGCGCGGTGGCCTTGAGCATCACCATCCAGTTATTGCCGATGCCCGGCAGGGCAAAGCGCATCATCTGCGGGAAGGTCACGTAGCGAAACCGCTGGCCGCGCTTGAGCCCGTAAGCAGTGGCGGCTTCCAGTTGGCCGCGGGGCACGGCGAGGATCGCGCCGCGGAAAGTCTCGGTGAAGTAAGCACCGTAGATAAAGCCCAGGGTGATCACCCCGGCGCTGAATGGGTCGATCTCGATGTATTCCCATTCCATAAAGTCGGTCAGGCCGGTGAGCCAGGTTTGCAGGCTATAGAAAATCAGCAGCATCAGCACCAGGTCGGGGACGCCACGAATCAGGGTGGTATAGAGCTGCGCGGGGATGCGCAAAAAGGGCAGGCTGGACAGTTTGGCGCTGGCGCCGAGCAAACCCAGCAACACGCTGACGGCCAGGGACAGTACCGATAACTTGATGGTCATCCAGGTGCCTTGCAGCAATAGCGGGCCGAAACCCTTCAGGCTGAGTGCGCTCAGCCCGAGGGTTTGCAACAGTTCTTCGAACATAAATCGGGACCTATGGCGATAAAAAAGCGCCCCTGCAAACACAGGGGCGCCCCAGGCATTATTTGCCGCTGTACAGGTTCAGATCGCCAAAGTGTTTCTTCTGGATGGTGGCGTAGGTGCCATCATCGTGTAACGCTTTGATACCTTTATCCAAAAGGGCCTTCAGCTCAGTGTTACCTTTTTTGATACCGATGGCGGTTTTGGACGGCAGCAGAGGGTCGTCGATGGCCGCGCTGACTTCATAGCCGGCGCCGGCTGGCGACTTCAAAAAGCCCAGTTCGGCTTGCAGCATGTCTTGCACCGAAGCGTCGAGACGGCCGGAAGTCAGGTCGGCATACACTTGGTCCTGGTTAGCGTAGGCCTTGGTGGTCACACCGGCTTTATCCAGTACCGCCTTGGCGTAGGCTTCCTGAATGGTGCCTTGTTCATAGCCTACCGATTTGCCCTTGAGGGATTCCGGCGTCGAGTAGCCCGCGCCTTTCTTGAATACCAGTGAGGTTGGGCCGGAGAACAGTTCGCTGGAGAAGTCGATGGCTTTCTCACGCACCGGGGTCACGGTCATGGACGAAATCACGCCGTCGAACTTATTGGCTTTCAGGCCCGGAATCATGCCGTCGAAATCACTTTCGACCCATTTGCACTTGACCTTCAGCTCGGCACAGATGGCATTGCCCAGGTCGATATCGAAGCCCACCAGGCTGCCGTCGGCTGCCTTGGATTCGAACGGTGCGTAGGACGGGTCGACACCAAAACGCAATTCCTTGTATTCCTTGGCCAACGCGGTACCGGCGGCCATGCACAGAGCCAGTGCAGAAAGGGTCAGCAATGCTTTTTTCATTATGTAATCCCTTGAAACCAAGATAAGCGCTTGTGGCGCGATTAGGACTGTTACTGAACGGTGTCAGACGGATCCCAAGTAGCAATTTCTGCACCATAGTTCCGAATGAGCGTTTTAAAAGGCAAGAAGGTGGCGTTGTGAGTGTAGGAGATGCCCAAAAATGGGCATCGATTTTTCAATGCACCATTTTGGGTGGCGGGGCTCAGGTCAGCAGGTCTTGCAAGGTGCCGAGGTTGTCGGCGTCTTCCACGTGTTTATCCTGGCGCCAACGCAGCATCCGCGGAAACCGCACCGCAATTCCGCTTTTGTGGCGTTTGGACAGCGCGATGCCCTCGAAGCCCAGCTCGAACACCATGCTCGGCGTGACGCTGCTGACCGGGCCGAATTTTTCCACGGTGGTCTTGCGCACAATGGCGTCGACTTTGCGCATTTCTTCATCGGTCAGCCCGGAATAGGCTTTGGCAAACGGCACCAGGGTGCGCTCGCTGCCCGGCGGCCCATCCCACACCGCAAAGGTGTAGTCGCTGTAGAGGCTGGCGCGTCGGCCGTGGCCGCGCTGGGCGTAGATCAATACCGCGTCGACGCTGAACGGATCGACCTTCCACTTCCACCACACGCCCATGTCTTTGGTGCGGCCCACGCCGTAGAGGCCGTCGCGCGCCTTGAGCATCATGCCTTCCACCCCCAGTTTGCGGGAGTCTTCACGTTGCCGGGCCAAGTCCTGCCAAGTACTGCCCGTCAACAGCGGCGAGGGCAGTAGCACCGGTTGGTTGCACTGTGCGATTACCTGCTCCAACTGTGCGCGGCGTTCGGCTTGGGAATGGTTGCGCCAATCGTCGCCCTGGTGCTCCAGCAGGTCATAGGCGAGCACTGCCACTGGCGCGTCCTCCAGGACTTTTTTGCTCAAGGTCTTGCGACCGATCCGCTGTTGCAGCAGGGAGAAGGGTTGTACCGCGTCCTTCCACACCACGATCTCACCGTCGATCACCGTGCCATCTGGCAGACCACTGACCAGCGCATGCAGCTCCGGAAAACGCTCGGTCACCAGTTCCTCACCGCGGGACCAGACCCACAGGCGCCCCTCGCGCTTGACCACTTGCGCGCGAATGCCGTCCCACTTCCATTCCACCTGCCAGTCGGCGGGGGAGCCCAGCAAGGCGTCGAACTGCTCCACCGGTTGCGCTAGGCCATGGGCCAGAAAAAACGGATACGGTTGCCCGCCACGCTGCGCATGTTCGTCGGACGATTCGGCGGCGATCAGCTTCAAATAACCCTCGGCTGTAGGACGGTTGGACAAGTCGGTGTAACCCACCAACCGCTGCGCCACCCGTTTGCTGTCCAACTCGGCCATCGCGGCCAGGGCGCGGGTGACCAGCAGTTTCGAAACGCCCACGCGGAAACTGCCGGTGATCAGCTTGATACATACCATCAAACTCGGTTGATCCAGTTGCGCCCACAGCGCCGGCAAGCGTTCGGCCAGTTCCGTCGGGGGCAGGCCGCGCAAGGGCAGCAGTTTTTCTTCCAGCCACACCGCCAGGCCGTCCTCGGAGGTGTAGGTCGATTCTGGCAACAGCAGGGAAATTGTCTCGGCCAGGTCGCCTACCGACTGGTAACTTTCTTCAAACAGCCAGGGTTC
Organism: Pseudomonas sp. efr-133-TYG-23; assembly: GCF_030209215.1. Taxonomy (NCBI): domain Bacteria; kingdom Pseudomonadati; phylum Pseudomonadota; class Gammaproteobacteria; order Pseudomonadales; family Pseudomonadaceae; genus Pseudomonas; species Pseudomonas sp. efr-133-TYG-23. The sequence goes on from NZ_JARVSL010000027.1 coordinate 240,785, forward strand.
GATGCCCGAAGCCTCAGTGGCCATGTCGCGTAGCAGCCGCGTCGGCACCAACTGCCGTGGGCGCCCACCGGAAAGGAAATACACCGCCCACGCGGCGTCGGCTGGCGGCGCCTGGCGGAAATAGCCCTGCAAGGCGGCGAGCTTGGCGTTGCTGGAGGTGGTGGCGTCGAGGTTGGCGTACAACTCGGCGAAGGCCTTCATGCCGTGACCTCTTCTTCGTCGTCCCCGTATTCGGTGGTGAACCCTTGGGCATCCAGGCCTTTTTCGCGCAGGTGACGCACCAACACGCCGACCGAACCGTGGGTGACCATCACCCGTTCGGCCCCGGTTTGCTCGATGGCCCACAACAAGCCGGGCCAGTCGGCATGGTCCGACAGCACAAAACCGCGGTCCACCCCACGCCGCCGACGGGTGCCGCGCAGGCGCATCCAACCGCTGGCAAAGGCATCGCTGTAGTCGCCGAAGCGGCGTATCCAGGTGCTACCGCCGGCGGAGGGCGGCGCGATGATCAGCGCCTGGCGCAGCAACGGGTCGTTTTTCTTGAAATCGCCGGCGTATAGCGTCTCCGGGATATAGATGCCGGCGTCGCGATACACCCGGTTCAATGGCTCGACCGCGCCGTGGCTGAGGATCGGGCCGATGCTGGCGTCGATACCATGCAGGATGCGCTGGGCTTTGCCGAAGGAGTAACAAAACAGCACGCTGGCCTTGCCGTTGGCGATATTCCCACGCCACCACTCATTGATTCCCGCAAAGATCTGCGCCTGGGGCTGCCAGCGGTAGATCGGCAGGCCGAAGGTGGATTCGGTGATAAAGGTATGGCATCGCACCGGTTCGAACGGCGCGCAGGTGCCGTCGGGTTCGACTTTGTAGTCACCAGAGGCTACCCACACTTCACCCTGGTATTCGAGGCGTACCTGGGCGGAACCGAGCACATGTCCGGCGGGATGGAAACTCAGGGTCACGCCGTGGTGCACCAGGCGTTCGCCGTAGGGCAGGGTCTGCAGGTTGATGTCCTGGCCCAGGCGCGAACGCAGGATGCCTTCGCCGGGCGCTGCCGCAAGGTAATGGGTGTTGCCGGTGCGGGCGTGATCGCCGTGGGCGTGGGTGATAACCGACCGTTCCACCGGGCGCCAGGGGTCAATGTAGAAATCTCCGGCGGGGCAATAAAGGCCTTCCGGGCGGGCGATGACAAGGTCCATGGGGTGACCGGGGAGGTGGGCTTGTTACTTATGAGGCAGGGGCGAACGCAGAAGTTCTATCTGAGTGCATGGGACGTTCGACACTGAGCAGGCTTGCTGGGGTGAGCAGCCTCACCACAACAAGCCCCTTTTGCATTTTGCAGCGTTTACTTGCCTGGGGTGAGGGTCAGGCGAGTCTTGCCATACACCTTGTCGAAGTTCTGTGGTTGCATCGGGAAACTCAGGTATTGCGCTTTGAGCGCCGCGTCAATGCCATTGGCGTAGTGTGGGCTGACCGGGTTGCCGGATTGGCCGATGCCGCCTTGGCCCATCATCGGTTCCGCCTGGCCGAAGTCGACGATCATGCGCAGCGCCGGTACCTGGGTGGTGTTGAAATCCTGGCCCCAGCTGTAGGGCGCCGGGTTCAAGGTGTTGTGATCGCCGCCACTGGCCAGCGGCCCACGGATCACTTGGCCCTGGGCGTTTTTCCAGGTGGTGCTGTGCAATTTGCCCCACTGCCAGGCCTTGTGGTCCGCACCCAGTTGGCTGTCGCCGGCGGTGATGGCGGCCGCCAGGCTGCGCGCGAGGATCGCCGGTTTGTCTTCTTTCTGCGCGGTGCGCACATCGTCCCAGAATGGGCTGTCTTCACGGCCCAGCAGGTGGTCGGCCTGGGCGGAGTAGGACAAACGCGCGTTGCTCACAAAGGCTTTCCAGCTGGCGCTGGTTTCCGGGCCGAGTTCGTCGAGGAAGATCTGCCGCGTACTTTCCTGTAGGAACAGTTCATAGAGCGCAGCATCGGCGGAGGTCGATACCAGGCGACCATCGAAGGCCATCAGGCGGGTCAGGGCTTCGCGGGCCTTGGCCTGCTCGGCAGCGGGTAACGCCTCGATCGCCTGCTTGAGCGGCTGAGCCATGCCTGGCGCCTGGAACATGCTCTTGAGTTTGGCGGCGAAGGGGGTGGTTTGGTCGTACTGCATGGCGATCAGGCTGCGACTGTCATGCTTGCCGGCATTGGCCAATTGCGCCAGGCGTTCGCTGCGCTCAGGGGCATCCCAGGTGTTGGACAATTGCATGCCATAGCCGCGCGGTGCAGTGCGCTGGTTGGCGGTGCCGATCCAGCCTTGGGCCGGGTCCTGGTCATAGGGGTGCAGCATGGCATCGGCGTAGCCGTCCCAGTCGAAGCGCCCATCCCAGCCCGGCGACGGCAGTAGCCCTTCACCTTCGCGGCGATTGGGGAAGCGACCGGTGACCTGCCAGCCGATATTGCTGGCGTCGGCGAAGATCATGTTCAAGGCGATTGCGCGGATTTCCCGGGTGGCGTCCGAGGCTTTGCCGGCATTCTGCGCGCGCGACAGGTCGAAGAAGGCGTCCAGGCTCTTGTCGTCTTTGAAGTCGGCGCTTTGCAAGGCCAAGCCCAAACCGCTGGTCAAGGCCTGGCTGCTATTGAGCAGGGCACCGTGGCGGGTTTCGTAGACGACTTCGCGGATCGAGCGTTGGCCCTTGATGAAGAAGGTTTCGTTACGCACGCCGGCAGGTAGCCATTTCCCGTTGTTTTCGTAGTAAAGCGCGCTGCCCTGGCGTTTAACCTTTTCCAGGAACAGGTCCTGGGTGTCGCCCTTGACCGCACTCATGCTCCACGCCACCTTGCCGTTGAACCCGGACAGCAACGTAGGCAGGCCGGCAATCGAGACGCCCACTGCCTGGTACTTAGGTGCGCGAATCTGCACGTAGCTCCATGGCGACGGTGCCTGTGGCTGCGCCGCCAAGTCGTTGGCCAGCAGGCTTTTGCCGGCGCGGCTGCGTTGCGGACCGATGGCCCAGTTGCTTGAAGTGGTGACCGCCAGTGCATTGAGGCTGCTCAACTGCTGACTGACCGCATCCAGCCCCGCCAGACCGGTGATCTGGCCCAGGTTGATGCCCTTGAGTTTGTCGGCTTCGGCCAGCGGGATCGGCTCGTCGGGCGCGCTTGGCGTGAGCCAGGCAAGTTTATCGACGCCGACTTTTTGCCCCAGCACCAAGGAGCCCAGTTCTTCCTGCAGGTTGGCCGATTCACTGAAGTTGAGCAGGCAGAACAGCAGCGCGGAATCTTCCGGTTTCCAGTACTCGGGCTTGTAGCCGGTGTGGGCCAGGTCCGGCGGCAGCTTGTCGCGATAACGGAACAGATAGGCGTTGACGCCGCGGGCGTACACCTCGAAGAAGCGCTTGAGGCGCGGCGATGAGGCGTTATACAACTCGCCGGCGCTTTTTTTCAGGTTGACCGCCCGCATAAAGCGGTCCACGTCCAGCACCTCAGGCCCCGACATTTCCGCCAGACGGCCCTGGGCCAGCAGGCGCAGGGTGACCATCTGCTGGATGCGGTCGCTGGCGTGCACGTAACCGAGGCTGAACAGCGCATCGTGGAAGGTGTTGCTTTCGATCAGCGGCATGCCTTGGGCATTGCGGCGCACCGACACATTCTGCGCCAGGCCCTTGATGGGCTGCACGCCGGCCACCGGCGGCAAGGTGTCTTGGGTGCTTTGGAGCTGGCAACCGGCCAGGCTCAATGCACTGGCAACTGCCGCGGCAACGCCGAACCGGGGAAGAAAATGTGAGAGGGCTGGCGAGGCCATGGCAAAGCTCCTGCGGGGGGTAGCGTCAGTAAAGGCGCTACGTTAGTGAGCGCGGTGAAACGACGCAAGCAGGAGTTGTGTAATTGCGTAAGCCTGGGGCAAAACAGTGTGGGAGGCGCTGGGCGTCCTCCCACGGGGTCAAGCGAATGTCATGCGTCGCGATCAGGCGCCGTGGCACTTCTTGAATTTTTTCTCGCTGCCGCACGGGCAAGGATCGTTGCGACCAACGTCCTTCAGGGCATTGCGCACCGGCTCTTGGTGAGCGTGGCCGCAGTTCGGGCCGTGGACATGGCCGTGGTCGTGATCATGATGATCGTGATCGTGATCGTGGTTGCAGTCAGGACCATGGACATGGGGTTGCTGAGTCATTGATGTCGCTCCGGAATAAAATCGCCGGGGATTATCTCGCCATTGTGGTTCACCTGCACGTCATAACCGATGAATAATCCGGTTTTCAGTTCGCCTTCGAGGCGGTAGGGCACCGGTCTGTCCGGGTTTTTCAGCATCTGCACCACATCGCGGATCTGCGGCCAGAGGTTGGTGCGCACCGTGACTTTGAACACCGCATGGCTGCGCGGCGGGACCGTCAACCATTCATTGGATTCGCCCTCGGTCAACACAAAATCACCCAAGGTCACCTTGTAGATCAGGCCGCGCACGGTCAGGTCATCGTCATCGCGGTTGTCCACGCGAAAGAACAGTTTGAATTTCTGCTCAAGCAGTTTGGCGCGCACCACCTCCACCTTCACCAGGGAAACATGAGGCGCTGGCGAATCGTCTTCGAACCACGATGCGCAACCGCTCAGGCCGAGGGTCAACGCCAGCATCAAGCTGTATATCCGGAGCATGGCGTCAGTCCTGTAAGGGTTAGAGGTAGCTGGAACAACACTTCTTGAATTTCTGCCCGCTGCCGCACAGGCAGGCATCGTTGCGACTGGCTTTGATTTGCACCGTAGGATCGATGAAGTACCAGCGCCCGTCATTCTGTACGAAAGAAGACTGCTCGCGGTGGCTATGTTCGCCGGTGCTGTCGTGCCAGCGTGCGGTAAAGGTCACGAACGCGTGTTCCGGCTGCCCGCCGAACACTTCGGAGCTTTCCACTTCGAGACCCAACCAGGTGCTTTGGGCGCTCCACGCGGCGATGGCTTCGCGGTCCAGGCCGGCCTGTTGCGCAGGCAGAGTGGTGGCCACCAGATAGTCCACCAGGCCCAGGACGTAGGCGCTGTAGCGCGAACGCATCAACGCGCTGGCGCAAGGTGCCGGGTGGCCGGCGTGATAATGGCCGCAGCAGGCATCCAGCAGGTTGCCGCTACCGCAGGGGCAAATGGATGTACTCATCGGGATCACCACCAATACTTTCCGAAATTTTCCGGGTTGGCCCAGAACCGGGCATTGAGCCAGTCGGGCACCTGTTTATAGTCAAGCAGATCGTAGGTGAACAGGGTTAACACCTGCTCGTCGCGCTGGAAACGCTCGCCGGCCTGTAGTGCCAGGGAGAAGAAGTCAGTGTCCTTCCAGTCGCAGGCGGCCAGGTCCACCAGCACGGCGATGCGGCTGGCATTGAGGTTGCGGATGCCGCCGAGCAGGGTCAGCCCTTGCGGTTTTGACAGGTGCTCCAGGCAATCGACCACCAGCGCCAGGTCAAAACGCTGGGCGGCCAGGTCTGCGGGCAGCGCGCCGGGTGCGGCGAAGGACACCTGGCTCTGCGGATGCGCCTTTTCAAAAGCGTCCAGTGCCGGGAACCGGCTGGCGCCCAGCACCAGCAGGCGTGGGGGCGAGTGCAGGTCGAGCAAGGCAGCCAGGGCTTGCTGGGGTGTACGGGCAGAATTACCAGCGGTCATCACAGATCCTCACATCAGAACCCTAGAGACTAGCGCGGCTGAACGTGCGGGCCTAGAGCGGGTGGTGTAGAAAAGTCCCGGCTGAGCCCTCATCCTTAATAAATACGGGGGTGTGACGCAGTGGCGCAGTTGAAAAGAGCGGTCTTAACTGCATCCATCGGCCTTCGCCGATCCCCTCAGGAGAAATCAGATGAGCATCATGCGGACAGCTCTACCCTTGGTTCTGCTAACCGGAGTATTGACAGGTTGCGCAGGCTTGCAAAAAACCGACTGGCCCACCTGTGCCGCCGTAGGCGGTGTGACAGGCGCGGCGTTGGGCGCCACCGAAAGTTCGTCATGGGCCGGCGGCGGTGCGTTGCTGGTCGGTGGTCTGGCCGGCGCCTATTGCTGGGTGCATGGCGATGGCGACGAGGATGGCGACGGCGTGCCGGACAGCCGCGACAAGTGCCCCGGCACCCCTAAAGGCGTGCCGGTCGATGCCAATGGCTGCCCGCCCGCGCCGCAAGCAGCACTGGTCGAGGAAGTGGTGGTGGTCAAGGAAGAAACCATCGTGATTCGCGACGTACACTTCCAATTCGATTCGGCCAAGTTGACGGCAGCGGATAAAACCAAGCTCGACACCATTGCCACGCGCCTTAAACAGGAAGCACCGAACGCCCAGTTGCGTGTCAGCGGGCACACCGACAGTGTCGGTAAAGATGCCTACAACCAGAAACTCTCGGAAAAACGCGCCCATTCGGTCACCGAATACCTGATCAGTGCCGGCGTGCCGCGCAGCAGTTTTGTCTCGGTCACCGGGGCAGGCGAGAGCCATCCAGTCGCCGACAATAAAACGGCCGAAGGTCGTGCGCTGAATCGCCGTACGGAAATCCAAATCAACCGCTGACAGCCCTTGCCCCTGTGGGACCCACAGGGGCATTGCCTATCTGCATCGCTGCGTTCTCAAGTTTTTTGATCCTTCACTGGCAAAGCGCCGGTAGAAGTCGTTACTGTGCGTCCAAAGAAAAATTTGAAAACACTCAGGAGCCCCATGATGCGTAAGGTTTTTCTGTTGGCCCTGTTGGTCAGCCCCATTGCCGTGGCCCAGAGCGTCAGTGTGGAAACCAACTCACTGATGCGCCTGCCCAGCAGCACCAGTGTCTTGCAGTTGGAGCGCCTGGACGTGGCGGACTATGGCACCTTGCTGGTTCCGGCCACCATCAGCCAGGTCAGCGTGGACGAGCTGCACCTGGGCCGCGACGCGCGCATCGCCATTGTGCCCGGCAACACCGCGCTGCAATTGCAGGTGCGCCATGCGCAATTGGATCACGGCAGTCAGATCACCTCGCGCGGCGCTCCCGGCACTCACGAAAAACCTGCTAAGCCCGGACGTGACCTGAATTTGCGCATCAATGCCCTGACAGCTGAAGAACTCTCGGTGGATGCCCGTGGCGGTGCCGGAGCCCAAGGCTACGCCGGTCTGGATGGCGCCAACGGCGAAGACCCCGGCTGCACCTGGGGCGCGGCTGGGCGCGGCGCCAATGGCGATAACGGCGGCGATGGCTTGCCAGGCGCGTCGGGTGCGCAGGTGCGAGTGCAGTTGCCGAAAGACTTTCCGGCCCAGCAGATCAAGGTGTGGGTCGATGGCGGCCCGGGCGGCCTGGCGGGCACGGCAGGCAAACCGGGTAAGGGCGGGCAATCCAAGGGTTGTTTGGTGTACCGCGCCGATGGCGGCGAAAAAGGCCGCCCAGGCTTGGAAGGGCAGCCAGGGCCGGCCGGGCCGGCGGGTGCCGTCACTATTGAACGGCTCTGACGTGCCCCCACCTCAATCGGCAAGCCCAGGCTTGCCGTTTAGAACATCGGTCGCGCCGAAGCAATCGCCACCACCAGCAGCCCCACGATCAAGTTGATCCCCACCAATGTGCGAATCTGCTCCAGGGCCGCGGCGCCCGCCGGCCAGTCCTCGGCCGTCACCGCCGTGCGCAGCGCCGGGAATTTCAACGCCTGGATGCGGATAAACAATGCGGTCATCACCAGATACAGGCCCATCATCACCTGCACATAACGTGGCGCGGTTTCAAACCCATTGAAGCGCAGATGCAACAGGCCGACACCGCTGATCGGCAAAATCAGCACCGCCGCCCAGACCCACACGAAAAAACGTTGAAACACATTCGCCCACAACTTGAGCCGGGCAGGGCCTTCAAGTGCCGCCACAGCGGCGGGGCGCAGGATCATCCAGGCGAAAAACATACCGCCGACCCACACCAGGGCGGCCAAGACATGCAGGGTGTAAGCGAGGCTAAAGACGGTCATTGCGGTACTCCGTTCTGCGCGGGATTAATTAGCGGGGTATGATAGCCGCCGATCCGAACCACTGAAAATTTATCCAGCGTTTTTTGCGCCCGACTATTCATGATCAGCACTGAACTCAAAACCACGATCCAGGGCGCCTATACGCGTTTTCTCGAAGCCAAGAGCTTGAAACCGCGCTACGGCCAACGCCTGATGATCGCCGAAGTGGCAAAAGTCCTCGGGGATATCGACACCGACGACGAAGGCCGCCGCGAAGGCGAGCCAGCGGTCGTGGCCGTCGAGGCCGGCACCGGCACCGGCAAGACCGTGGCCTACAGCTTGGCCGCGATCCCAACTGCCAAGGCCGCCGGTAAACGCCTGGTAATCGCCACCGCCACGGTCGCCCTGCAAGAGCAAATCGTCTACAAGGACTTGCCCGACCTGATGCGCAACAGCGGCCTGAACTTCACGTTCGCCCTGGCCAAAGGGCGTGGCCGCTATATGTGCCTGTCCAAGCTCGACGTGCTGTTGCAGGAAGGTCACGCGCAAACGGCCACCGCGCAGCTGTTCGAAGAAGAAGGCTTCAAGATCGAAGTCGATGAGGCCAGCCAGAAGCTTTTTACCAGCATGATCGAAAAACTGGCCGGCAATAAGTGGGACGGCGACCGCGACAGTTGGCCCACTGCCCTGGAGGATGCCGACTGGGCACGCCTGACCACCGATCATAGCCAGTGCACCAACCGTCATTGCCCGAACTTCGGTCAATGCGCCTTCTATAAGGCTCGCGAAGGCATGGGCAAGGTCGACGTGATCGTCACCAACCACGACATGGTGCTGGCCGACCTGGCATTGGGCGGCGGTGCGGTGTTGCCCGATCCGCGCGACACACTGTACGTCTTCGACGAAGGCCACCACCTGCCCGACAAAGCCATCGGCCACTTCGCCCATTACACGCGGCTGCGTTCCACTGCCGATTGGCTGGAATCCACCGCCAAGAACCTCACCAAGCTGCTGGCCCAACACCCGCTGCCCGGCGACCTGGGCAAGCTGATCGAACAGGTGCCGGAGCTGGCGCGGGAGATCAAGACCCAGCAGCAGTTCATGTTCAGCGCCTGCGAGCAGGTGGCCGACTTCAAGCCCGGCGAAGACGTGGAAGGCCGCGAGCGGCCACGTCACCGCTTCGTCGGCGGTCTGATTCCCGAGCACATGCGCGAAATGGGCATCGAGTTGAAGAAGGGCTTTTCACGCCTGACCGATCTGTTCACCCGCCTCACCGACCTGCTCAAGGAGGGCATGGATGGCGAGGTCAATATCGGCATCGCCAGCAACCAGGCCGAGGAGTGGTACCCGTTGTTCGGCAGCCTGCTGTCCCGTGCCCAGGGCAACTGGGAGTTGTGGACCGCCTTCACCGTAGAAGACCCGGAAGACAACCCGCCCATGGCGCGTTGGCTGACCCTGGCCGAAAGCGGCGCCCTGTTCGATATCGAGGTCAACGCCAGCCCGATCCTGGCCGCCGAGATGCTGCGGCGCAACCTGTGGAATGTGGCCTACGGTGCCTTGGTGACATCGGCCACCCTGACCGCGTTGGGCACGTTCGATCGTTTCCGCATGCGCGCCGGGTTGCCGAAAAAGGCCGTTACTGCCGTGGTGCCGAGCCCGTTCCACCATGCCGATGCCGGCGTGCTGCGGGTGCCGGACCTCAGGGCCGACCCACGGGACGCGGCGGCCCACACCGCGGCGATCATCCGCGACCTGCCGGAGCTGGTCGAAGGCTCCCGGGGCACCCTGGTGCTGTTTTCATCACGCAAGCAGATGCAGGACGTGTTCGACGGCCTGGACCGCGACTGGCGCAAGCAGGTGTTTATCCAGGGCAACCTGTCCAAGCAGGAAACCCTCATCAAACACAAGGCGCGGGTGGACGGTGGTGATTCCAGCGTGTTGTTCGGCCTGGCGAGTTTCGCCGAGGGTGTGGATTTGCCGGGGGCCTATTGCGAGCACGTCGTGATCGCCAAGATCCCGTTCTCGGTGCCGGATGATCCGGTCGAAGCGGCGCTGGCCGAGTGGATCGAAGCGCGGGGCGGCAACCCGTTCATGGAGATCTCGGTGCCGGATGCCTCGCTGAAGCTGGTGCAGGCCTGCGGTCGTCTACTGCGAACCGAACAGGACCGGGGCACCATCACCTTGCTTGACCGGCGTCTGGTCACCCAACGCTATGGCAAGGCTATCCTTAATGCGTTGCCGCCGTTCCGGCGCGAAATTTCTTAAGCCACCGTGGGCGAATTCGCCCACTTTGTGGTCTATCTCGTCACCGTCATCACAGGCCATCCATCGGCCGTCAGGGAGAACCTTGCTCGTATGATTCGCACGCTGCCCGCTCTTTTTGCCTTGCTGTTCGCGGCGCCTTTAATGGCCGCGCCAGATGGGCAACAAACACTGTTCAACTTCGTCCGACCTGCCGATGTGGTCAAGGTGGCGACCCAGGACGCCAGCCTGCCCCAATACAATGCCGAGCAAACGCCCGAAGGCGAGGTGCTGCGCCGCGTCACCTTCAACCCGGCGGCCGAACCGAGCCTGGTGCTCAGCCCGCAAAGCGGAGCGTGGGACTGGTCGCAGTCCGCAGCCGTGAGCCTGCGTATCCAGAGCGCCATGGACTGGGCGTTGACCCTGTACGTCAAGGTGCAAAGCAATGATGGCCGCACGTTGACCAGCCGCATCGACCTGCCGGCCGGCCCTGCCCAGACCTTGCTGATCCCGCTGCAAGCCAATTCCCCACTGAGCCAGGGCATGAAGGCCGGCCCACCGATGCCGATCAGTGTGAACGGCCAACGTGTGCTGCTGGCCAGCAGCGCCGGCGAGATCGACCGCAGCCAGGTGGTCTCGGTGACCGTGTCGATGCACAAGCCCAACGTGGCCCAGAGCATCCTGGTGGAGCGCTTCGGCGTGCAGGATGTGGAGCCGGTGATCAAAGCGGCCTACAGCGAACTGGTGGATGCCTATGGTCAATCCACCCGTGCGCGCTGGCCGGAAAAGGTCAGCAGCGACGAACAGCTCAAGGCTGCCGCCGTCAAGGAGCAGCAACAATTGCAGGGTTGGCTGGCCACCCGGGACAAATCCGCACTGGACCCTTACGGCGGCTGGAACAAAGGCCCGGCTTTCACCGCCAGCGGCTTTTTCCGCACCGAAAAACGCGACGGCCGCTGGTACCTGGTGACGCCCCAGGGGCATCCGTTCTATTCCCTCGGTGTGAACACCGTAGCCCCGGATAACAGCCAGACTTACGTGGCCGGCCGCGAATGGATGTTCGCCGCCTTGCCCAAGGCCGGCGAGCCTTTCGACAAGTATTACGGCAGCGCGGACCACCGCACCGGCAACGGCTCGGGCGAGGGTCGCAGTTTCGGCGCTGGGCGTTGGTACGATTTTTATGGCGCCAACCTGGAACGCGCCTACGGCACGGCAGGGTTCGACCAGAAACGCTGGGTCAGCCATACCCTCGATCGCCTGCAGGCCTGGGGCTTTAACACCGTAGGCAATTGGAGCGACCCGGACCTGGCCACCGCCGACCGTGTGCCGTACACCTTGCCGCTGTCCATCGTCGGCGACTACACCAGTATCAGTACTGGCACCGACTGGTGGGGTGGCATGCCCGATCCGTTTGACCCGCGCTTTGCCATGGCCACCGAACGTGCCGTGGCCATCGCAGCCCGCGACCATCGCGACGACCCCTGGCTGATTGGCTTCTTCGCCGATAACGAACTGGCCTGGGCCGGCCCCGGTGACGATCCGAAGGCCCGCTATGCCCTGGCCTACGGCACCTTGCGCATGACCACCGATGTGCCGGCCAAGCGGGCGTTCCTCAAGCAATTGCGCGACAAATACCGCAACGAGCAAGGCCTATCGAAAGCCTGGGGGATCGAACTGGCCGGTTGGGAGCTGATGGAAGACCCTGGCTTTGAGCCGCCGATGCCCAACCCAGCGCATCCCGAAATCGAGGCCGACTTTAAATATTTCCAGAAAACCTTCGCCGATGCGTACTTCAAGACCATCTCCGACTCGCTGAAATGGCACGCCCCCAATCAACTGCTGCTGGGCGGGCGTTTTGCGGTCAGTACGCCAGAGGCCGTGGCGTCCTGCGCCCAGTATTGCGATGTGTTGAGTTTCAATATGTACACCCTCAAACCCCAGGACGGTTACGACTTCGCCGCCTTGCGTGCGCTGGATAAACCGGTGCTGATCACCGAATTCAACTTCGGCTCGTCCGATCGCGGGCCGTTCTGGGGCGGTGTGACGCAACTTACCAGGGAAGAGGATCGTGGCGCGGCGTATGCCAACTTCCTCAAGCAAGCCATGGCCGAGCCGTCGATTGTCGGCGTGCATTGGTTTCAGTACCTGGACCAACCCGTGACCGGGCGTTTGCTGGACGGTGAAAACGGTCATTTCGGTCTGGTGGGCATCACCGATATGCCGTTCCAGGGCTTTGTCGAGAGCGTGCGCAAGAGCAACCTGGCGGCGGTCGAGCAACTGGGCAAGGAAGCGGAAAAGGCCTCTGCCGCCGCAAACCCTCAGGAGAAGGGGGGCGGGCGCCCAGGGCATGAAGGCAAAGGCCCGGGGCAGGGCGCCGGGCATGCCGGCGGTCATGCTGGAAACGGTCATTGATTCAAGGCTGACGGGTTCACAAACCCCACAAGGGCTGGAACAATGTCGGCCACTTTTTATGGCGCTTACGAGGGGACTTAGGTGCAGATTCAGGGTCATTACGAGCTCCAGTTCGAAGCGGTACGTGAAGCCTTTGCCGCACTGTTCGATGACCCGCAAGAGCGTGGCGCGGCGCTGTGCATTCAGATCGGCGGTGAGAGCGTGGTCGACCTGTGGGCCGGTACCGCCGACAAGGATGGGGCTGAGGCCTGGCACAGCGACACGCTCGTCAACCTGTTCTCTTGCACCAAAACCTTTACCGCCGTCACGGCCCTGCAATTGGTGGCCGAGGGCAAGTTGCAATTGGACGTACCGGTCGCCCGGTACTGGCCGGAGTTCGCGGCGGCCGGCAAAGAAAGCATCACCCTGCGCCAACTGCTCTGCCATCAGGCCGGGCTGCCGGCGATCCGCGACATGCTGCCGGCCGAAGCGCTGTATGACTGGAACCTGATGGTTGACACCCTGACCGCCGAGGCCCCTTGGTGGACACCGGGCCAGGGCCATGGCTATGCGGCAATTACCTACGGCTGGCTGGTGGGCGAACTGCTGCGCCGTGCCGATGGCCGTGGGCCGGGCGAGTCCATTGTGGCGCGGGTCGCGCAGCCGCTGGGGCTGGACTTTCATGTGGGGCTGGCCGATGACCAGTTTCACCGTGTTGCTCATATAGCGCGTAGCAAAGGCAATATGGGCGATGAAGCCGCGCAACGTTTACTGCAAGTAATGATGCGTGAACCTACCTCCATGACCGCGCGGGCATTTGCCAACCCACCGTCTATTCTGACCAGCACTAATAAACCCGAATGGCGGCGAATGCAGCAACCAGCGGCAAATGGTCACGGTAATGCACGTAGCCTGGCTGGTTTTTATAGTGGTTTGTTGGACGGTAGTTTGTTGGAAGCTGACATGCTCGAACAATTGACTCGCGAACACAGTATCGGACCGGATAAAACTTTATTGACCCAAACCCGCTTCGGCCTGGGCTGCATGTTGGATCAACCCCAACTGCCCAATGCTACATTCGGCCTTGGCGCTCATGCTTTTGGCCATCCTGGGGCTGGTGGCTCGGTGGGTTTTGCCGATCCGGAACATGATGTAGCGTTTGGTTTCGTGACTAATACACTCGGCCCTTATGTACTTATGGACCCGCGTGCCCAGAAGTTGGTCAGAATATTGGCCGGTTGTCTGTAAAACCCTTGCCGTTTCACAATTTTTTGTTACAAAGGCAACTATAAAAGGCGCTGAACGAAATCATGTAACTTTAATGTTCTGTAAGCGTCTGTTTAACGGGTCACCCAGACCCCCGTTTCTTTTCTCATTTTGTGGATATCTCATGTTATCGAACAAGTCCTTGGCTCTGGCGCTCTGCCTCACTATTACCGGATGTGCACAAACTCCACAAAATGATGCCGAAGGCGGGCATTGGTGGTCATTTGGATCGGATAAGACGGCTGCCAAGGACGCAGTAAGCCAGACCGATGCCAAACCGGACGCTAAACCCGCCGCCGGCGCCAAGCCTGCCGCTCCAGCTACCGCGGCTGCCCCTGCGCCGGCACCTGCCACTGCGGCACCGGTTGCCAAAGCCGACACCAGTTCCAGCTGGTGGCCATTTTCGTCCAAGAACACTGATGCCAAGGCCGCCGATGCCAAGGCCGACTTGAAAGCCGATCTCAAAGCCGCAGATCCGGCCCCGGCCCCGGCCGTCGCCAAGGCCGACACTGAAACTCACTGGTGGTGGCCGTTTGAAAGTAAACCCAAGCCACTGGCCAAGGTCGATGTGACCAACGTGCAGATGCCCGATCCGAAAATCACCCAGGCTTGGTTGGACGACTATGAGCCGCGCCTGCGTGCCGCCATCAAGGACAGCAACCTGCAACTGGAACGCCGCGACAACGTGCTGGTGGTCATTGCCCCTGTGGATGGTTCCTACAATCCTAAGCGCCCGGCGATGTTGTTGCCGGTGACCCTGGGTCCTTTTACCCGTGTGGCCAAAGCGGTTGAATCCGATCCCAAAACCGCCGTGCTGGTGCTGGGTCACGTTGATGCCACCGGCAGTGCCCCGGCCAGCCAGGCATTGACCAAGGAGCGTGCGCAGTCCATCGCCTCGATCTTCAGCCTCAGCGGCCTCAAGCAGGACCGCCTGATGCTGCGTGGCATGGGCGACCTGATGCCGCGCGCCGCCAACGACAGCACCCAGGGCCGCGCCCTGAACCGTCGCATGGAAATCATGTTTACCCAGCGCACCACCATGCTGGCACTGTTGAGCAAGTACAACTCGGGCAAAACCCCGCCTGTGGCTGAAATGGTCGCAGTGCAGAACGCGCCAGCCCCGGCTGCTCCTGCTGCCAAGGCTCCGGCCAAGAAAGCACCAGCTGCCAAGAAAGCCGCCGCCAAGCCTGCAGCCAAAAAGGCTCCCGCCAAGCCTGCCGCGAAGAAGCCTGCGCCAGCCAAAGCCAAGGCCGCTGCCCCGGCTACCAACGACCAGGCGAAAAACTGATCCGCTGAACCAGAAGGATGAAAGCCGCATGACCCAGGCACTGGCCGATATGCGTCGTGACTACACACGGGACGGTTTGAGCGAGGCCCAGGCCCCGATTGAGCCGTTTGCGCTGTTTCACCAGTGGTTTGCCGATGCGGTGAAGACCGAGCAGCCGCCGGTAGAGGCCAATGCCATGACCCTGGCCACGGTCGATCAGGACGGGCGGCCGCACTGCCGTATCCTGTTGCTCAAGGGCTTGGATACCCAGGGCTTTACCTTCTTTACCAACTACGAAAGCGCCAAGGGTCAGCAGCTCGCGGCGCGGCCGTTTGCGGCCATGACGTTCTTCTGGCCGAGCCTGGAGCGCCAAGTGCGTATCGAAGGGCGGGTGGTCAAGGTCACGCCACAAGAGTCGGACGCGTACTTCCAGGTCCGCCCTCTGGGCAGCCGCTTGGGTGCCTGGGCCTCGCCCCAGAGCCGGGTGATCCGTGACCGTGAAGAACTGCAAGAACTGCTCAAGGTCACCGAGCAGCGCTTCAGCGATACCCAGCCCGATTGCCCCGAGCATTGGGGCGGCTATCGCCTGCTGCCCGAGCGCATCGAGTTCTGGCAGGGCCGCGCCAGCCGCCTGCATGACCGTCTGAACTACCGCCTGCAAGATACTCAGTGGATCCGCGAGCGCCTGGCGCCCTGAGCTTCACCTTTCGTCACTTACGCTGAATGATGCCCTTCACCCCGCAGTCTCTGTTAAAGAGGCTTCGGGCGTGTAGCGCTGGGCGGCGTTCTTCAACCAGTCAGCCAAATCGCGGCGTTTGATCTTCAGCTGGCGGGCGCTTTCCAGCTGCTGCAGCATAAAACTGCGTTTGTGCGGATCGTCACCGGCCATCGACAGTGCCAGGTCGCGGTCAGTCCAGCGCCTGATTCGCACGTAGAGCCAGGCGTGGAAATACAGACCGGCAAGGGTTGTGACTAGAATGATGAAATAGTCCATGGATGTCCTGAGACGGAGGGCAGTGCTACCGTTCGTCGAGTTGTCTGGTGCGGGCTGTCTGTACTCAGGCTGAATGAAAGCAGTTTTTTGCCGGGCTTGCCGTGACAGGCGTCAAGCGGCAGCGTTTAATGAATACCTGTCCTTTGGAGTTGATGCTATGCGTAAGTCTGTTTTACTGGTTGCCTGCTTTACCACCTTGTCTCTGCTGTTGGGTGGCTGCGCCTCGAGTCTGACCGGCGACTCGTACTCCCGTGATGAAGCGCGTCGTGTACAGACCGTTCGCATGGGTACCATCGAATCCCTGCGTCCGGTGAAAATCGAAGGCACCAAAACCCCTATCGGCGGCGCTGCTGGCGCGGTCATCGGCGGCGTGGGTGGCAGCGCCATCGGCGGCGGTCGCGGCAGTATCGTCACGGCGGTGATCGGTGCTGTGGCCGGCGGCCTGTTGGGTTCGGCCACCGAAGAAGGTCTGACCCGTACCCAAGGTGTCGAAATCACCGTGCGCGAAGACGATGGCAGCATGCGCGCCTACGTCCAGGCCGTGCAGGAAAATGAAATCTTCCGCATCGGCGACCGTGTGCGCATCATGACTGTTGACGGTACCAGCCGCGTTACCCGCTAAGGGTTAATCAGGCGGTAAAGAAAAACCCCAACCGGGTCACCGGTTGGGGTTTTTTGTGCGCCGTGTACTTGGGTAATCAGGCTTTCTTGCGGCTCGCCATCGCGGTCACGGCATAGCCGATACAGGCCGCCAGGATCGACCCGGTCAGAATGCCCATGCGGTCTTCACCGGCAAACTCGCTGGCCCCTGGTACGAACGCCAAGGAGCCGACGAACAGGCTCATGGTGAAGCCGATACCGCACAGGATCGCCACACCGAATACCTGGCCCCAGTTGGCCCCTTCCGGCAGCGCGGCCAGGCCGGTTTTGATGGCCAGCCAGGTCAAGCCGAACACGCCGACGGTCTTACCGATCAACAGCCCGGTGGCGATGCCCATCGGCACATGGTGGGTAAAGCTTTCCAGGCTGACACCTGTGAGGGAGACGCCGGCGTTGGCAAAGGCGAACAGCGGCAGAATGCCGTAGGCCACCCACGGGTGCAGGGCGTGTTCCAGGGTCAGCAACGGCGAAGGCTCGGCGTTCTTGGTGCGCATCGGAATGCAGAATGCCAGGGTCACACCGGCCAGCGTGGCGTGCACGCCGCTCTTGAGTACGCATACCCATAGGATCAGCCCGACGATCAGGTAAGGCGCGAGCTTGATCACCCCCAGACGGTTCATCGCAATCAACGCCAACAGGCATGCGCCCGCACCGGCCAGGGCGGCACCGGACAGGTCGGTGGAATAGAACACGGCGATCACAATGATCGCACCCAGGTCATCAATGATGGCCAAGGTCATCAAAAACAGTTTCAACGACACCGGTACACGCTTGCCGAGCAGGGCCAGTACGCCGAGGGCGAAGGCAATGTCGGTGGCCATCGGGATCGCCCAGCCAGAAAGTGCCGCGGGGTAGTCCTTGTTAATGGCCCAGTAAATCAGCGCCGGCACCACCATGCCACCAATCGCCGCGGCGCCCGGCAGCACCACTTGGGAGGGCTTGGACAGGTGGCCGTCGAGCAGCTCGCGCTTGACCTCAAGGCCGATCAGCAGGAAGAACAGGGCCATCAGGCCGTCGTTGATCCACAGCAGGGCCGGCTTGGCGATTTGCAAGGCGCCGACCTGCGCCACCACGGGCACGTCGAGAAACGCGGCGTAAAGGTGCGACAACGGCGAGTTGTTGACGATCAGCGCCAACGCCGCAGCGGCGATCAGCAGCAGGCCACTGGCGGCTTCAAGCTGAAAGAAACGGGTAAACGTGCTACGCAGAGCCAAGGGATGCTCTCCAATCCAAGTTCAATAGGTGGCTACCCTAACCCGTACCGATAGTTGTTAAAACAAAAGTTATATTCTTATTTGTTATAAGCAGCGGTCGACAAAGGTATTGCGCCAAACACTAGCAATTGTGTGTCTGATTGAGTCCCCACTGTATCTGTGTGGAGTGTAGGAAACATCCTAAGATTGCGTTCAAAATCCTTGAGAGATCACCCCCGATGAGTGACCACCGCCCCTGGGCCCGCGAAGCCATTCGCATCATTGAAGCGGATTTCCAGCGCAGCGCCGACACCCACCTGATTCCCCTGCCGTTACCGGGCCTGCCGGGGATCGAGTTGTACTTCAAGGATGAGTCCAGCCACCCCACCGGCAGCCTGAAACATCGTTTGGCGCGCTCGTTGTTTCTGTATGCGTTGTGTAACGGCTGGCTCAAACCGGGCGCGCCGGTGATCGAAGCGTCCAGCGGCTCCACGGCGATTTCGGAGGCGTACTTTGCGCGGCTGCTCGGCTTGCCGTTCATTGCGGTCATGCCCGCCACCACCTCCCAGGAAAAAATCGCGCAGATCGCGTTCTACGGTGGCAAGAGCCATTTGGTGCAGGATCCGACCCAGATTTACGCCGAGTCCGAACGCCTGGCGCAGGAAAGCGGCGGTCACTTCATGGACCAGTTCACCTATGCCGAACGTGCCACAGACTGGCGCGCGAACAACAATATTGCCGAGTCGATCTTCCAGCAGATGCGCTTCGAGCAGCACCCCGAGCCGAGCTGGCTGATTTCCAGCCCCGGCACCGGCGGCACCACCGCCACCCTGGGGCGTTATGTGCGCTATCGCCAGCATTGCACCCGCGTGTTATGCGCCGATGCCGAACGCTCGGTGTTCTTCGACTTCTATCAGAGCGGCGACGCCAGCCTGCGCCTGGATTGCGGTTCGCGCATCGAAGGCATCGGCCGGCCACGAGTGGAGGCGTCGTTTCTACCGAAAGTCATCGACGCGATGGTCAAGGTGCCGGATGCGCTGTCCTTGGCCGCCATGCATTACCTGGCCGAGCGCCTGGGACGACGCGTCGGCGGGTCCAGCGGGACCAATCTGATCGGCGCGCTGATGGCCGCGCAGCAGATGAAAGCGGCGGGGGAGTCGGGCTCGATCGTAGCGATCCTATGTGACGGTGGCGAGCGCTATGCCACCACCTATTACGATCAGGCGTGGCTCGCGGCGCAGGGGTATGAACTGGGTGCTTTGATATCGGCCGTTGCCGCCAGTGTGGAGCGCGGCGAACCGCTGCCCGCCAGCGTACTGCGGGCGAATATTTAAGAGAGCAGCGGCAAGTCAGAGCAGACGCACTTGCCGCTTGCCGCTTGCCGCTTGCCGCTTGCCGCTTGCCGCTTGTTGCTTGCCGCTTGCCGCTTGCCGCTTACCGCTTGTTGCTTGCCGCTTGCCGCTTCAGCCCCATCTGGCCAACATATCCCGCGCCAATGCCTCGGCAATCCGGATCCCGTCCACGCCCGCCGACAGAATCCCACCGGCATAACCCGCGCCTTCGCCGGCCGGAAACAGACCTTTTACGTTCAAGCTCTGCATCGATTCGTTACGAGTAATCCGCAGCGGCGATGAGGTGCGGGTCTCGATACCGGTCAACACGGCATCGTGCAGCGAGTACCCCTTGATCTGCTTCTCGAACGCCGGCAACGCTTCCCGAATCGCTTCGATGGCGAAGTCCGGCAGTGCCAAGGCCAGATCGCCCAGGGACACCCCCGGTTTGTAGGACGGTTCCACGCTGCCCAGGGCGGTGGACGGCTTGCCCGCAATGAAGTCGCCGACCAGTTGCGCCGGTGCCTCGTAGTTGCTGCCACCGAGAACATAAGCGTGGGATTCCAGGCGCTCCTGCAGCTCGATACCGGCCAGCGGGCCGCCGGGGTAATCCACTTCCGGCGTGATGCCGACCACGATGCCGGAGTTGGCATTGCGTTCGTTACGCGAGTACTGGCTCATGCCGTTGGTCACCACGCGGTGCGGCTCGGACGTAGCGGCGACCACCGTACCGCCCGGGCACATGCAGAAGCTGTAGACCGAACGGCCGTTCTTGGCGTGGTGCACCAATTTGTAGTCGGCGGCGCCGAGTTTCGGGTGACCGGCGTACTTACCCAGGCGTGCGGCGTCGATCAACGACTGCGGGTGTTCGATACGAAAGCCCACCGAAAACGGCTTGGCTTCCATGTACACACCACGGCTGTGCAGCATGCGGAACGTATCGCGGGCGCTGTGGCCGAGGGCGAGGATCACATGCTTGGACAAAATCTGCTCGCCGCCATCGAGCACCACGCCGTTCAGTTGGCCGTCTTCGATCAGCACGTCGGTCACCCGTTGCTCGAAGCGCACTTCACCGCCGAGGGCGATGATCTGCTGACGCATATTTTCCACCACGCCGGTCAGGCGGAAGGTGCCGATATGGGGCTTGCTGACGTAGAGGATCTCTTCCGGCGCACCGGCCTTGACGAACTCGTGCAGCACTTTGCGGCCGTGGAACTGCGGGTCTTTGATCTGGCTGTACAGCTTGCCGTCGGAAAACGTCCCGGCACCGCCTTCACCGAACTGCACGTTGGACTCGGGGTTGAGCACGCTTTTGCGCCATAGGCCCCAGGTGTCCTTGGTGCGTTGGCGCACTTCCTTGCCGCGTTCGAGGATGATCGGCTTGAAGCCCATCTGCGCCAGCAATAGCCCGGCAAAGATGCCGCATGGGCCGAACCCGACCACCACTGGCCGCTCCACCAGATCGGCTGGGGCATGGCCGACCACTTTGTAGCTGACGTCCGGCGCCGGGTTGACGTTGCGGTCATCGGCAAACTTGCGCAGTAGCGCGGTTTCGTCACCTTTGACGGTCAGGTCGATGGTGTAAATAAAGCACAGTTCCGACGATTTCTTGCGCGCATCGTAGCTGCGTTTGAAGAGGGTGAAATCGAGCAGGTCATCACTGGCGATGCCCAGGCGCTGCACGATGGCAGGCCGCAGGTCTTCTTCGGGATGGTCGATGGGCAGCTTGAGTTCGGTGATTCGTAACATGACGGGATCCGGTGTGCGGCGTCTGGTAAGGCCGGCGGTTTTGCAAACCGGCGATTATAAGCCCCAACCTGGGTATCCCGTCATGCTAAAACAGCGCGGGCGCCGATCAATCGTCCCGCGAACCGCCGAAAGCCGCGCAGCCACGCTGGACTTTACCGTTGATCCGCAATTCGGCGCTCATGTGCTGCAGGCTGCCGCTGACGCTGTCCACGCAGCGTTGCGGGGCCACCCACAGTTCGATGTGTTCGTTATTGGCTTCGGTCATCAGGTTGAAACGGCCGTCGCCCAACTGTTCTTCCACATAGGGCACCGCCAGCGGTGGTTGGCCTTCGCGTTCGAGCACCATGCCCTTGGCCGCCACGTTCAGGGCCCAGGCCGGCTTGTGGCCGTTGGCGCGCAGGATCATGCGTTTAAAGTCCGGGTCGTTGCAGGCGTCGGTGGAACGTTCCACGCGGTACAGCTGCTGCAGCTCCACTTCGCCCTGGGCGCCGGCCGCCACGCCGGAAAACTTGCCACGCAAGTCGGCAAACAACGCCCCTTGCTGCCCGGCCAGCGCTGCCGCTTCCTGCAGGATACTGGTACCGCCGGTGTCCTTGACCACGTAGTTGCGCTTGTCGTTGCACGGCTGGAACAGCAGTTTGCCGCCATCGGCCGTGAGTTCGCCCTGCATGCGGGTCAACCCGGCGAGGGAGGGTTTGGCTGGCTCGCTTTCAAACATCTGGCAAGCGGCGAACAAAGGAAGCAAGGCGAACAGGGCAAAGGTACGGGCGGCACGCATAAAGGGTCTCCAGGCAAGTGCCGCCACGTTACGCAGGCTGGCGTTGCATCACAAGCCCACTCGCCAGCTTCAGGCAGTTCTGACAGACACTACAGTCAACCCACGATAAAGGTCTGGCCGGTCTGCAAGCCTTCGACACTTTTTGCGTAGGCCAATGCCACGTCGGCACCGGTGACCGGCTTGTAGCCACGGAAGTACGGCGCATAGCTGCCCATGGCTTCCACCAGCACCGTCGGGCTCACGGAGTTGACGCGCAGACCGCGCGGCAATTCGATCGCGGCGGCTTTGACAAACCCATCGATTGCGCCGTTGACCAAGGCCGCCGAAGCGCCGGTACGAATCGGGTCGCGGTTGAGAATGCCGCTAGTGAACGTAAAGGAGGCGCCATCGTTGGCGTACTCGCGACCGATCAGCAGCAGATTGACCTGGCCCATGAGCTTGTCACGCAGGCCCAGTTCGAAGTCGCTGTCCTGCATCTCGCCCAGCGCCACGAAGTTCACGCTGCCGGCGGCGCAGATCAGGGCGTCGAAGTTGCCGGTCTGTTCGAACAACTTGCGGATGGAAGCGCTGTCGCTGATGTCCACCTGGAAATCGCCGCTGTTGCGGCCGATGCTGATCACCTCGTGACGCTGAGCCAGCTCCGCCTTGACGGCTGAACCGACGGTGCCGTTGGCGCCAATCAATAGGATTTTCATGTTGCTATTCCTTCAAGGGCTGATTGAAGGGCCAGTCTAGGCTGGCTTTTGCATGGGATAAACGCGCTAATAGGCAACCTTTGGTTTTCAAATGGAAACAATCCATGAGCGAAATGGATGACCTGGCGGCCTTCGCCGTGTTGATCGAAGCGGGCAGTTTTACGTTGGCTGCCGAACAACTGGGTTGCAGTAAGGGGCAACTGTCCAAGCGCATCAGCCAGCTGGAAGGGCAGTTCAGCGTGGTGTTGCTGCACCGCACCACCCGCCGGCTCAGCCTGACTGCCGCCGGCGCGGCGTTGCTACCCCAGGCCCAAGCCTTGGTGGTGCAGGTGGAGCGGGCGCGTCAGGCCCTGGCGCGACTCAAGGACGACCTGGCGGGGCCGGTGCGCATGACGGTGCCGGTTTCCCTGGGGGAAACCTTTTTCGATGGCGTGCTGCTGGAGTTCACTGAGCGCTATCCGCAGGTCCAGATTGAGCTGGAGCTGAACAACCGCTACCGGGACCTGGCCCGGGACGGTTTCGATCTGGGGGTGCGCTCGGGGGCGATTGAAGATGAGCGCCTTGTCGCCAAACCGTTGCTGGCCTGGCACGAAGTGACCTGCGCCAGCCCGGCCTACCTGGAACGGCACGGCGAACCGCGAACTCCGGCGGACTTGGCCACGCACCGTTGCCTGCTCAACAGCCACTACAGCGGCCGCGAAGAGTGGCTGTACCACCAGCAACACGAATTGCTGCGAGTGCGGGTCAGTGGCACCTTCGCCTCCAATCACTACAACCTGCTGAAAAAAGCCGCGCTGGTGGGGGCGGGGATCGCCCGTCTGCCGTCCTACGTGCTGCCGGCAGAGCTGGCTGACGGACGTTTACGCTGGCTGTTGCGCGATTATCAAACGCGAAGCCAGCCGATGTACCTGGTCCACCCTTACCAGGGCGGCCTGCCGCGCCGCACCCAGGTGTTGGCCGATTACCTGGTGGAGTGGTTCAAGCGCAGCGGCGAGGCTCTGGACCGGCTTTAACGGTAGCGCCGTGCGATCAGGTGATCGATGGACAGACGCCCCGGCCCCTTGGCAACCAGCAGCAAAAGTACGGTGAGCCAGGTGCCGTGGGTTGGATAAGCGTCCGGGTAGACGAATAGTTGAATCACCAGGGTCATACCGATCAGAGCCAGTGCGGAGAATCGCGTGGCCAATCCCAGCAGGATCAGCAGTGGGAAAAAATGCTCGGCGAAGGCGGCCAGGTGCGCGGCCACTTCCGGCGACAGCAATGGCACCTTGTATTCGCTGCGAAACAGCGGCAGCGTCGAAGCCGCCAGGCGCGGCTCTCCCAGCTCGAAGGTGCCGTTGATCAGGTCAATGGCAAAACCCTGGACCTTGGTCTGCCCGGATTTCCAGAACACGGCGGCGATGGAAAAACGCGCGAGGAAGGCGATCAGGCTGTAAGGGATTTGTTCAAAAAGCTGGATGGCCCGTTTGATCAGGCACTGTGTGCGAGTGTTCATGGCGATACCTTTGAGTCCAGGTGTAAATGAGTGATGGCGTGATGGCTGATCAACAGCGTCAGGCATTGGTGCAGGTCGAAGTCATTGCTGGCCTCCAGGGCCCGTTCTACGGCGGTCTGCAAGGCTTCGCCCTGGGCAAGGTGCTGGATAAAGGCCACTGAACCTGCGTCGATGGCGAACACTTTGACTTCCAGGCCCTGGCGCAGGACCAGTGCGCTTTGGGCATGCCCGGGATCAAGGGCGGCCAGGCCGCCTTCGGTCTGATGCGCCGCCCACACCGCGACCACGGCATACGCCGAAGCCAGGGTGGCGACGCTGGGGTGCAGCCGCAGGCGCACCGTGCCGAGGTCGGCGCGGGCCTGCAGGGCAGCAAGTACGGTGTGCGGCTCCAGCGGGCGGTCATCGGCGGCGTGGTACGCGCGGACCCGCAGGCGTTCCAAGCGTGCGATATCCGCCAGGTAAGGCACGCTCGCCGCCGGTTCGAAGCCCTGGATAAAGTCGGCGAATGTGCTGCCGTATTCGCTGATCAGCGGGCTGGTGGGCGGGTACGCCTGCACGTAGAGACCGGCCATGGCTCGAAAGAACGCTTCGCCCACCAGTAGCTGCGTCACCGGGTACGCCACTGCCAGCGCGTTGATCAACCCGTTGTGCACTGTGTTGCGATGCACCGCGAAACGGCTGGCCGGGTCGGCGCCGTTGCCACTGAACAGGCCGTCTGGGCAGGTTTGGTCGGGCGCGAGCAAGGCCTTGGCGAAGGTGTCTTGATGGCTCATGGGCGCACCTGCGTTAACAGCCAATCGGCATGCCGGGCTTCAGCCAGCAGCACCGACAATGCGGGCACCTGATTGTCGCGTTCGATCAGTGTCGGTATCGGGCCGATGCGCGCCAGCACCTGTTCATACAACTGCCACACGGCGTTATCGACGGGCGCGCCGTGATCGTCGATCAGCAGGCGATCGCCGAGGCTGTCGGTGTCTTCGGCAAACCCGGCCAGATGAATCTCGCCCACGGCCTGTAATGGCAGTGCATCGATGTAGGCAGACGGATCACGTTGGTGGTTGATGCATGAGACGTAGACATTGTTGACGTCCAACAGCAGCCCACAACCGGTGCGACGGATGACCTCGGTGATGAAGTCGGTTTCTTCCAGGGTGGAACGCTCGAATTGTAGATAAGTCGACGGGTTCTCCAGCAGCATGGGCCGCTTGAGTGTGCTTTGTAGCTGGTCGATATGTTCACAGACGCGGTGCAGGGTGGCGCTGTCGTAAGCCAGTGGCAGCAGGTCATTGAGAAACACCGGGCCATGGCTGGACCAAGCCAGGTGTTCGGAAAAGGCTTGAGGTTGATAGCGCTCGATCAGCGCGGCCAAGCGCGCCAGGTGCGCGCGATTGAGCGAACCTTCGCCGCCGATGGACAGGCCCACGCCGTGCAAGGACAGCGGGTACCGGTCACGGATCAGCCCTAAATAGTGATGAAACGGGCCGCCGGCCATCATGTAGTTCTCGGCGTGTACTTCAAAAAAACCGAGGTCGGGGGAGGTTTCGAGCACTTCGATGAAGTGCTCGTGTTTCAGCCCCAGCCCGGCTCGGTCAGGCAGGCCGGGCGCCTGAGCCGGTGAGGACGTGTGCGCGAATATAGGTGTCATCGTCAGTACTCAGGCGCGGCCGGGTTTCAGGACTTGGCGGCGAACGCGGCTTCCTGGCCGAAACCGGTCGGCGAGGTGGTGCTAGGGGTTTGGGTACAGGTGCCGGCAGGTACCAGTTTCCAGGCATTTGCCTGATCCTTGGTTTTCGAAGTGCCGGCGCAGGAAGTGCCGGGGCCTGCGGCGCAATCGTTCTTGCCGGCTTCCGCGATGCCATAGCATTTCACGTCGTCGGCGGCGTGGGCGGTGGTGGTCAGGGCGGACAGGCTCAGGGACGAGCCCAGGGCGAGGATCAGCGCGGTGGCGGACAGTTTGGTGGTCATTGAATTATCTCCAGCAGTGGGTTGAGGAGCGGGCTTGAATGCCTGCTTGCACCACTAGAGGCGGGAGGACGCAGTTCGTTACAGGGGCGGGAGAATTAACTTCAAATAATGCAAAAAAAATGTGGGAGGGGTTGCCCCCTCCCACATTGATAGCTCGGTTCATGTAGCAACCGGGTGTTAACCGCCCAGGTACGCCTCGCGTACTTTCGGATCGGTCAACAACTGCTCGCCCGAGCCCTCCATCACCACCCGGCCGTTTTCCAGCACATAGGCACGGTCGGCGATTTTCAGTGCCTGGTTGGCGTTCTGTTCCACCAGGAACACGGTCACACCGTCCTTGCGCAGTTGTTCGATGATGTCGAAGATCTGCTGGATGATAATCGGTGCCAGGCCCAGGGACGGTTCGTCCAACAGCAGCAACTTGGGCTTGCTCATCAGCGCCCGACCGATGGCGAGCATTTGTTGCTCGCCGCCGGACATGGTGCCGCCGCGCTGGCTGAAGCGCTCCTTGAGCCGGGGGAACAGGTGCAGCACCTTGTCCATCTGCTCTTGGTAGTCGCCCTTGTCGGTGAAGAACCCGCCCATGGCCAGGTTTTCTTCCACGGTCAGGCGCGAAAACACCCGGCGGCCTTCCGGCACCACGGCAATGCTCTTGCGCATTATCTGCGACGACGGCTGGCCCACCAGTTCCTCACCCATGTAGCGGATGCTGCCGCTGTAGGCCTGTGGCGAACCGCACAAGGTCATCAACAGGGTAGATTTGCCGGCACCGTTGGCGCCGATCAGGGTGACGATCTCGCCCTGGCGTACTTCCACATTGACGCCGTGCAGGGCCTGGATCTTGCCGTAGAAAGTGGAAACGTTTTCGAATTGCAGCATTTTACGCTTCCCCCAAATAGGCTTTGATCACTTCGGGATTGTCGCGGATCTGCTCCGGGGTCCCGTCGGCCAGCGGCGTACCCTGGTTGATCACCACGATATGGTCGGAAATGCTCATGACCAGTTTCATGTCGTGCTCGATCAGCAGCACCGTCACGTTGTTTTCCTCGCGCAGCACGCTGATCAGCGCCTTGAGGTCTTCGGTCTCCTTGGGGTTCAGGCCGGCGGCTGGTTCATCGAGCATGAGAATCCGCGGGCGGGTCATCATGCAGCGGGCGATTTCCAGGCGACGTTGCTGACCGTAGGCCAGGGTGCCGGCGGGACGGTTGGCAAACTCGGTGAGGTTGACCTTGTCCAGCCAGTACGCGGCGTATTCCATGGCCTCGCGTTCGCTTTTGCGGAACCCCGGGGTCTTGAACAGGCCGGCAAAGAAGTTGGTGTTCAGGTGACGGTGCTGGGCAATCAACAGGTTCTCGACGGCGGTCATGTCCTTGAACAGCCGCACGTTCTGGAACGTGCGCACCACGCCTTTGCGGGCGATCTCGTGGCCGGCCAGGCCCTGGATCGGTTGGCCGTCCAGCAGGATGCTGCCGCCGCTCGGTTTGTAGAAACCGGTAAGGCAGTTGAACACCGTGGTCTTGCCGGCGCCGTTGGGGCCGATCAATGCCACGACCTGTTTCTCTTTTACGGTCAGGGCTACGCCGTTGACCGCCAGCAAGCCGCCGAAGCGCATGCTCAAGTTTTCGACTTTCAGGATCTCGCGGCTCATTTGCGCAGCTCCATGTGTGGACGTTGCATGGGCAGCAGGCCTTGAGGTCGCCAGATCATCATCAGCACCATCAGGGCGCCGAACATCAACATGCGGTATTCGCTGAACTCACGCATCATTTCCGGCAGCAGGATCATCACGATCGCCGCCAGTATCACGCCCAACTGCGAGCCCATGCCACCCAGTACCACAATGGCGAGAATGATCGCCGACTCGATAAAGGTGAACGACTCCGGCGTCACCAAGCCTTGGCGCGCGGCGAAGAAGCTGCCGGCGAAACCGGCGAACGCAGCACCCAGAGTAAACGCGGAGAGCTTGATGATGGTCGGGTTCAGGCCGAGGGCACGGCAGGCGATTTCATCTTCGCGCAGCGCTTCCCAGGCACGACCGATCGGCATGCGCAACAGGCGGTTGATCACGAACAGCGCGGCCAGAGCCAGCAGCAGGGCGACCAGGTAGAGGAACACCACTTTGCTCACCGGGTTGTAGTCGATCCCGAAGTATTCGTGGAACGTCTGCAGGCCTTCGGCGGCGTTACGGTCGAACGACAGCCCGAAGAACGTCGGCTTGGGGATGCTGCTGATGCCGTTGGGGCCGCCGGTGATGTCGGTGAGGTTACGCAGGAACAAGCGGATGATTTCACCGAAGCCCAGGGTCACGATGGCCAGGTAGTCACCGCGCAGGCGCAGCACCGGGAAGCCCAGCAGGAAGCCGAACGTCGCCGCCGCCATGCCCGCCAACGGCAGGCAGATCCAGAAGCTCCAGCCCAGATAGTGCGACAGCAGCGCATAGGTGTAGGCACCCACCGCGTAGAAGCCCACATAACCCAGGTCGAGCAGGCCAGCCAGGCCCACCACGATGTTCAGGCCCAGGCCCAGCAACACGTAGATCAGGATCAGGGTGGCGATGTCCACCGCGCCGCGCGAGCCGAAGAATGGCCAGATCAATGCGGCCACGATCAGGCCGACGATGATGTAGCGCTGGGTACGCGGCAAGGTCAGGAATTGGCTGACCTTGGGCGATACCAGTGGGCCACGGTTGCCTTTGAACAAGGCGCCGACCTGCTGGGTGAACAGCACGCGCAGGAACATCAGCACCGAGCACAGGGCAATGATGGTCAAGGTCACGGGACCGGTGCCATGCACTTCCAGGTTGATGCCGACAATGCTCAGCTTGAGGCCGAGGACCGGGAATGCCACGGCCCATACCAACAGGGCGCTGAAAAACGCCGATTTAAGATATCTGCTCATACTTTCTCAACCTCCGGACGGCCCAGGATGCCGGTCGGACGGAACAACAACACCAGGACCAACAGGCCGAACGCCACGACGTCCTTGTACTGGTCGCCGAAGATATCGGCGCCAAACGCTTCGGCCACACCCAGCACCAACCCGCCGAGCATCGCGCCCGGGATACTGCCGATGCCGCCCAATACCGCCGCAGTGAAGGCCTTGAGGCCCACCAGGAATCCGGCGTTGGGGTTGATCACGCCGTACTGCATGCTCAGCAGCACCGCCGCGACGGCAGCCAGCGCGGCACCGATCACGAAGGTCAGGGCGATGATGTTGTTGGTATTGATGCCCAACAGGTTGGCCATCTTGATGTCTTCGGCGCAGGCCCGGCAGGCGCGCCCCAGACGGGAGCGAGAGATAAACACGGTCAAGCCCAGCATGGCCACCAGCGTGACCACGAAGACCAGAATCTGCATGTAGGAAATCAGGACTTCTTCCGCGCCGCCCGGGCCGAAGGAGATGCTCCCCGGGATCAGGTTGGGGATGGATTTATCCTTGGAGTCCTGGGACAGCAATACAGTGTTCTGCAGGAAAATCGACATGCCGATGGCGGAAATCAGCGGGATCAAACGGTTGCTGCCGCGCAAGGGGCGGTACGCGACGCGTTCGATACTGTAGCCATAGGCACTGGTTACGACGATCGATGCAATAAAGGCAGCGGTCATCAACAGCGGCAGGGAGTGGATACCCATCATGGCCAGCCCGGCAAGGGCGATGAAGGCCACGTAGGAACCAATCATGTAAACCTCGCCATGGGCGAAGTTGATCATTCCAATGATGCCGTAAACCATTGTGTAGCCAATGGCTATCAAGGCATAGGTGCTGCCAATGGTCAGGCCATTAACCAGCTGTTGGAAAAAATGATAGATCTCAGGCATTACAGCGCTCCTAAAAACCCGATACGCATTTCACTGGTGGAGTCATGTTCCGGCCCCGTGCTGTGTTCTGTGAGCACATTTGCACGTAGCGTTTGCCAGCGAACCGCTGGTGACGGTTTTAAGATTTTCAGGTGAGCCAGCGCCCGGATCGCGGGTGACATGGCCCATAAACCTCGTAAAACAAAGCCCACTGCTTTCACAGTGGGCTTGTTGACCAGTAACGCCTGGCTTACTGAGGGGAAACTTCGGTTTTAGGCTTGCCGAAGTGCCACTGGTAGACCACGAACTTGAAGTCTTTCAGGTCGCCCTTTTCGTCAAAGCTCAGGTCGCCGGTAGGCGTCTTGAAAGTGCCCGCGTGGATGGCTGCAGCCACTTTGGCGGTGTCTTCGCTCTTGGCGGCTTTGATGCCACCCGCGATGACTTCGATGGCCGAGTAGGCTGGGAACACGAACGGACCGGTTGGATCCTGCTTGTTCTTGGTGAACTCTTCCACGATGGCTTTGTTGGCAGGGTCGGTGTCGAAGGACTTCGGCAGGGTCACCAGCAGGCCTTCGGAAGCGTCCTGGGCGATTTGCGAAATGGAGTCGTTGCCGACGCCTTCCGGACCCATGAACTTGGCGTTCAGGCCTTTTTCTTTGGACTGGCGCAGGATCAGGCCCAGCTCTGGGTGGTAGCCGCCGTAGTAGACGAAGTCGACGTTGGCTTGCTTGAGCTTCTGGATGATCGAGGAGAAGTCTTTATCGCCAGCGTTCAGGCCTTCGAAGACGGCTACTTTTACGCCTTTCTTCTCGAGGGTCTGCTTGACGGCGGTGGCGATGCCTTCACCGTATTGCTGTTTGTCGTGCAGTACCGCAACGACTTTCGGTTTCACGTGGTCGGCGATGTAGTTACCGGCCGCAGGGCCCTGGGCGCTGTCCAGACCGATGGTACGGAAGATCATCTTGTAGCCACGGGTGGTGATTTCCGGGCTGGTGGCTGCCGGGGTAATCATGATGACGCCTTCGTCTTCATAAATATCCGAGGCGGGTTGGGTGGAGCTGGAGCACAGGTGGCCGACTACGAATTTGACGCCGTCGTTGACCACTTTGTTGGCTACGGCCACGGCTTGCTTGGGATCGCAGGCGTCGTCGTATTCCTTGGCTTCGAGCATCTTGCCGTCCACACCGCCTTTGGCGTTGATATCGGCGATGGCCTGCTTGGCACCCATGAACTGCATGTCGCCGTACTGGGTCACAGGGCCGGTTTTAGGGCCGGCGATGCCGATCTTGATGGTGTCGGCTGCGAACGAATGGCCGGCAACCCCAGCCAGGACCATAGCGGCAAACAGTTTGGAAATCTGCTTAGTAGCCTTATTCATAGTGCTCCACTCTTACTGTTGTATTTTTTATAGTTCTGGCGGCCTTGTGAGCTGCTGAACCGGATCGGATATCTCGGATATCCCCCCGGCAACCGCCTGGCAACTGTACCGGTACAGTGTAGAGCGCCGGTTGATCGCTTGAAAAGCTGGCTGCCAGGGGCAAATCCGGGGGTGTCGCTTAAATGAAAGAAAAAGACAGAATTGCGGCGGGGTAATGCCTGTATCTCGCGCATTCCTTGGCTTTCCTAACACTTTCAATCGATGAAGCATTTGCAACCGGGTTTTTCTGCCTGAAGCGTGACGCTATGATTGCGCCGATTTTTTCTTCAGGTGAACTCCCATGACGCAAGAACCTAGCACCCTCTATGCCAAGCTGCTCGGTGAAACCGCCGAAATCTCCTGGAAGGAGCTTGAACCGTTCTTTGCCAAGGGTGCCCTATTGTGGGTCGACTCCTGCCTGGATTTGATCGAGGCCGCTGAGGGAATGGCCGAGGACAATCGCGACAAAGTCGCTGCCTGGCTGGCCGCGGGCAGCCTCGGCGAAGTGTCTGCGCCGCGGGCATTGGACTTGGTGGAGCGTGATCCAAGCCTATGGGCGGTGGTGGTTTCGCCGTGGATTCTGATCCAGGAAAGGGCGTCGTAAGAAAACTCTGCACGAGAATGGTGCGTACTTTCGGCTCGCAGAAGTGTGTAGCGGAGTAACCGCTGGCGGCGTGATGGCATCTTGCCGTAGAGAAAGGTCACAGCCGAGGGTGACGTGCACGTCACGGGAACAGTTTCAGAGGGCTAGGAAGGCCTGGGCAATTGTTTCCAAGTATGCCAATGAAATGAAGGCCTTCATTCAAAGCGCCATCGCGGACCCGCCGCGATGGCATCGCCTCACGTCAGCCGGTCTTGCCGGTATGGTTGTTCAACGAGATCACCTTGGTCTTTCCGATCCGGTGACGGTAAATCTCACGCAGGTACTTGATCGCCTTTTTCACGCAATCCCGTGACAGGCGAATGTCATTGATCGACACGAACTTCTCTTTGTCGTTGATCAGCTCGCGGTACTTCTTCTCGTACATCGGTTTGATCGCGTACCAGTTGGTATCGAGGATCTTCGCCGGGTTTTCAAACTCATTGAGCAACTCGTCGATACGGTCTTCGTCGAAATCCTCGTGGATGATGAAGTCCAGGATCGAGTTGTCCAGGGTGTCGTCGAAACGATACGGATTGCGCGCAAAGCAGCGTTTGATAAACGCCACGATCAAAGTGAGGAAGTCGTCCGACAGGCACGGGCTCTTGGCGATCAGGGTGGTCAGCGACAGGTTGGCCGACGCGCCGATCACCAGGGCATAGCGCTTGAGCGTGGTGTTGGGGAACAGGCTGTTGAGGTGAGTCTTGAGCCGATTCAGGTCCATATAGGACAGCTTGTAGTCCTTGGGCAGCGAGACGATCGACACCACCGACGAGCAGTTCTTGAAGAAGTGCAGGTCGTGCAGCGCCGCCGCGTCATAGCCGGAGTTCTTGTATTGCTCCAGCGACGCCTTGTAACGCTTGGATTCGATAGGCAACAGGCTGATGCCTTCGATGGCCTGGGTGACTTTATTGAAGTGCGGCAAATCGATGGAGCGGAAGAACAGGTCGTCGATGTTCAGGCGCTGGGGTTCTTTTTCAAACACCTTGAACTTGTCATTCGACGGCGCCGGGGTTTCCGGGACCACGGATTCGGCGTAGGCAATCGCCACCGGGCCGGCCAGGCTCATAAACAGGTCGTTGGCATCCAGGCGAATGGTTTCGCCGATGTCGATACCGGCGCGGCGGAAGTAGTTCTGGTCGTAGTCGGTGGTCACCGCCTGGGCCGTGAGGATGTTGAAGATCTGCTGGGAGATGTACTGGTTGGCGTGTTTCTCCATGGCATTGACATCAATGTTCTGGATATTGCCGTCGTCGCTCTCTTCGGCGTAACGCATGATGTCGTTGGAGATCAGCATCATGGCGTTCCACGGCCGGATGCGGCCCTTCACGCTGGCTTCGCTGCTGTCTTCATTGGCGAAGTTGTACGAGAAGTCCCATTCTTCGGAAAGGTATTTGCACAGCAGGCGCCCGGCGTTGATGTGCAAGGCTTCGGACATTTCGCTGCGGTGGTCGGAAATATTCGGCAGTACGCAAATGCCGCTGGTGAAGATCGGCTCGAATACAAAGGCATGTCCGCTCTTGCTGTCGTGCTCGTCGGCGGGTTTGGTGTCGAACGTTTTGTTCATGTACGAGTGTTGTTGGGCCAGGCCGAATTCGGACGCCATCCCCGAGCCGGTGCCGCCGCCGGCGCTGAAAATCGAAAAATACAGGCGCGACTGGTTGGCTTTGATGCCGCAGGAGTCGATGAGGTACGAGTGGATCATCTTCCAGTCGGGGCTGGAGAAACGCTGGGTATCTTTGTTGAGGATGATCTTGGCCAGGTACTGGCCGAGGATCGGGGCGTTACCGGCGCCGCCGGCATGCACTTCCGACAGGTCCATGATTTTCATTTTGCTGTAGTCGCGCAGGAAGCCGCTCTTTTCGTTCTTGCGCGAGAAGCGAATGCGCCCGGCGATGTCCTTGTCCAGATCGCCCAGCATTACCAGCGGTTCCACCAGGAATACCGGTTTGCTGGCCTTGCCGTTGCCCAGGCGCAGGTTATTGCGAATCCATTGGGCTGGGCTGTAACCCTTATCGATCGACTTGTCTTCGGTGCTGAATTCGTTCAGGTAAAACTTGCGCGCGTTGTATACCAGCTCTGCCACATCCAATGCGATGTTCGAACCGCAGCGGCCCAGACCGATCAGGCACACCGAGGGGAATTCCTGCTCGCTGTGCTGCTCGCCATCGCCTTCGGCGTGGGGCGGGCGCGGGAACACCATGTCGCGCAGGCCGTCGAGGTTATCGAGGATGCGGTCGGTGTTGGTTTCGGTGAAGTACAAATACTGCTGAGTGGCCAGCGCGGAGGGGGTGCTCAATGACTTTGAACCTGAGGTTTTTTCCGCAGGAGCTGTGAGCAACACGTCGGATACCACGTTGGCAGAGTTATTTTTAGAAGTCATTGTGCGCCATGTGCCTGGGCGGATGGCTGAGGTGAATCAAAAGGCCATCACGGAATGGGAGTTCGCGACTTTACAGTGCGTCCTTGTCCTGCGCCGTTGAACTTGAGGCTGAAGCACTCAAGAAAACGCTACTGCGGACTCTGATGAATCGGCCGTTCGTCGGCGATCTTTAGGGAAATGATGGCGAACTGCCAAAGATCGATAGTCAGCGGATGGGCCTTACGATCGAACTCGCGCCGCTGCGGCTGGGCGAAGGCTCCTTCACATGCGCTGACTCCTTGCTGGCGACCGGACGCATCCCGTGGAGGGGATTGCGCCGCTCGATGCCCTGAACCACACCAATGATGTCACTGACGGCCACCGCCGGGCTTAACAGGTAGCCCTGGATAAAGTCGCAGCCCAGGCCATGCAGCAGTTCGAATTGGCTCTGGGTTTCTACGCCCTCGGTCACCACGTGAAGGTGAAGGGTATGGGCCATGCCGATGATCGCCTGGACGATCTCCAGATCGGCGGTGGACTTGGGAATGTCTTGGATAAACGAGCGATCGATCTTCAATGTGTTGAGCGGCAAGCGTTTGAGATAAGCAAGGGAAGAGTAGCCGGTGCCGAAATCGTCAATGGCCAGTGACACGCCCAGTGAGCGAATTTGTCGCAGTAGCGCCAAGGTGCTGCTGATATTGCCCATCAGCGCGTTCTCGGTCACTTCCAGCTCCAGGCGATTGGCGGCCAGGCCGCTGAAGCGCAGGGCATCTTCGATTTCATCCGCCAGTTCATCCCGCGCCAGGTTCAGGGCCGAGCAGTTCACCGAGAGGGTCAGGTCGGTGTAGCCCCGGTCCGTGAGCAGGCTCAGGTCATGACAGGCCTGGCGCAACACCCAATGGTCCAGCTCGGCGATCAGGCCGTTGTTTTCGGCAATCTCGATAAACCGATCGGGCGCCAGCAGCCCATGCTGTGGATGCTGCCAGCGCACCAGGGCTTCCAGGCGACTGACTTTGCCCAGTTTCATGTCGAAGATCGGTTGGTAGAACAGTACCAATTGGGTTCCCGTGCGCAGGGCGTTGCGCAGTTCTTCTTCCAATTGCAGTTCGAGAGTGGCGCGGGTCTTCAGGTTGGAACTGAAGAAATTCAGGCTGTTGCGCCCCGCATCTTTGGACTGATATAGCGCCAGGTCGGCAGTTTTGAGCAGTTCCTCGCATGTCTGGCCGTCATCGGGAAACAGGCTGATGCCGATGCTGGTGGTCATCACCATCCGACGGCCAGCCAGTTCCACCGGTTCTTTCATTTTTTGCATGATGCGCTGGGCCAGATGCCGCGCTTCGTCGCGGTGGTGAATGCTGATAAGGATGCAGAACTCGTCGCCGCCGAACCGGGCGACCACGTCGGCATGGCTGCGCACCGAGCTTTTGATATGGCTGGCCAGCACTGTCAGGAGCTGGTCGCCGGCGTCATGGCCAAGGCTATCGTTAATGCGTTTGAAATGGTCGATATCGAGGAAGATCACCGCCATCATGCCGTGGGTGACCGTTTTTTCCGCGACTTTCTCCGCAAAGATCTGGTTGAACCCGCGACGATTGAGCAGGCTGGTCAGCGCGTCGTAATGGGCCACCTGCTGCAACGAGGCGCGGGCCTGATCCAGTTCGCTGAGCAATGCGTTGACCCGGCGCAGGTCGCGTTCCTTGTGCTGCAGCTTCTTATCCGCCAGGGCCGCGCTTATGCTGCTGCCGATCACCAACAGCGTGATGACGGCCACGGAAAGGCCCAGTTGGATAGGGTTGTTGTCCAGTCGCAGCGAAAGGTCCGCACCCGTTGGCACCATCAATTGCAAGGCCGCCATGCCGGTGAAGTGCATGCTGATAATGCCCGCCCCCAGCATCAGGCTGGCCGCGTATTTGAGCAATTGATGGAAGATCCCGGCGCCGGTGCGCAGATAACTCGACAACAACAACGCCGCCAGGCTGGCGCCGATGGCGATCCCGATGGAGCCCAGTAGCAGCCATGAGTCGAAATACATTTGGGCTTGGGAGCGCATGGCCGACATGCCGACGTAATGCATCAAGGCAATGCCGAGGCCCATCCACACGGCTGCCAGCAGGTACTGATGCAATCGCACCGTCGTGTGACTGAGGGTTTTCATGGCGAACAGCGAAGCGACGAGGGCGATCAGCAGGGATGCGAAGGTCGTCAGCAGTTCATAGTGGATCGCGATGGGGGCCTGGAAGGCCAGCATGCTGATGAAGTGAGTCGACCAGATGCCGCCAGCCAGACAACCGGCGCCGAGCCAGCGCCAGTGGCGGCGGGCAGTGGGGTCTTCGACATGGCCGACCCGTTCGGCCATGTCCAGCGTGCCGAACCCGGCCGCGCAGGCGACCAGATAAGCCAGCAGCACCAGGAATGGGTTATGACTGCAGTTGAGTAATAAGTGCCCGTTCGCTGGAAGGTCGGTAAAAAAGTGCAGACCTAGCCATTCCATAGCATGTCCCGTCATAGCGTCACGTCACTGCCTTCGGCGATGACCTATGAGGTCGAGTATAGAAGCCTCGCGGGATTTTCCATGGCTAATGGCACTTTGCTCTGAACCGTTTCGGCATGCTGCCCATAGCGTTTGATGCTAAGCGCTGATGGGCAGGTCCAATTCGAACGGTGCTGGCAGCGGCGCCAGGCCGAACGCAGCGCGCGCAGCATCGCAGTCGACGTTCTGCACGCCCTGGCTCCAGGACGATTCGAACTCGCGGCACACACTGGAGCGTTGTTCATAGATGGTGCACCGGGTGCCTTCTCCTACCTGGCCTACAAGGCTGCAGCAACGCGCGGGTTTTTGATCGGTGCCGATCATCGCCACGCGGGTGGGGTTGATCTGTACCACCAGATCATCGGGCACCGTGCCCCCCGACGAGGCGCACTCGCCCCAGAAGAACGACACGCGAAAATAGGAACAGCAGGCACCGCAACTCAGACACGGACTGGCTTCGGACATGGGCGTCATCGATACGAAAAGTGGGATAGGGGCACTACGGGAAGGCTCGCCATTCTATCCACGCCATCGCCGTTGGGAAGAGGGGGGCGCATATATATTTTGCGTGGGTTAAGTCCCGCAGCGCCGGGTGAAATTACGTCCTATCAGCTTTACGAATCATTACAGACAACCATCGCCAGCGTGACTATGTTGCAGGAACCTGAGCAGGATGCAGCGGGCATCGCAGCTCTCATAACAATAAAAGAGACGGACCCATGCAGAACTCGACCCAAGCGGCGAATGCCTGGCGCATTCTGTTCCTGCTGTTCCTCGCCAACCTATTCAACTTCTTTGATCGCACCATCCCGGCGATCATCATCGAACCCATTCGCATGGAATGGCACCTGAGCGACTTCCAGCTCGGCATCATCGGCACCGCCTTCACCATCGTCTATGCCATCGCCGGCCTACCCCTCGGGCGTCTGGCCGATACCGGTTCGCGCAGCAAATTGATGGGCTGGGGCCTGTTTGCCTGGAGCGGGCTGACGGCGGTCAACGGCCTGGTGGGCAGTTTCTGGAGTTTTCTGCTGGTGCGCATGGGCATCGGCATCGGCGAAGCCAGCTACGCACCGGCCGCTAACTCGCTGATAGGCGACCTGTTCCCGGCGCACCGCCGCGCCCGTGCCATGGGGATCTTTATGCTCGGGCTGCCACTGGGGCTGTTGCTGGCGTTCTTTACCATCGGGGCGATGGTCAAGGCGTTCGACAGCTGGCGCGCGCCGTTCTTTATTGCCGCAGTGCCGGGGCTGATCCTGGCGGTGTTCATGTTCTACATCAAAGAGCCCAAGCGTGGCGCGGCCGAGGCCGTGCAGGTGTCCCAGACGCGTGTCGACCGCCCGATCCGCCGTGTGCTGGCGGTGCCGACGTTCCTGTGGCTGGTGTTGGCCGGGCTGTGCTTCAACTTCGCGACCTACGCGTGCAATTCGTTTCTGGTGCCGATGTTACAGCGCTATTTCCTGCTGCCGTTGCAAGACGCGGCGGTAGCCACTGGGGTTATTGTCGGTGTGACCGGCCTGGTCGGCCTGACCTTGGGCGGTTGGGTGGCCGACAAGATTCACCAGCGGATTGCCAATGGCCGGCTGTTGTTCGCCGCCTGCAGCCTGATTATTTCCACCGTCACCACCGCTTGGGCGCTGCACGCCGGGCGCATTGAAATCGGCGTATTTGTCGCGTTGTTCAGCGTTGGCTGGTTGTTTGCGTACAACTTCTACACCTGTGTCTACACCGCGATTCAAGACGTGGTGGAGCCGCGCCTGCGGGCGACGGCGATGGCGCTGTTTTTTGCTGGGTTGTACCTGCTGGGCGGCGGCATGGGGCCGATTGTGGTGGGCGGCTTGTCCGACTACTTTGCCCATTCGGCGATGTACGCGGACGGGGCGCAACAGATGACGGAAGCCTACAAGGCCGTGGGGTTGCACGACGCCATGTACCTGATTCCGGTGGCGCTGTTGTTGACGATGCTGTTTCTGTTCCAGGCCTCGCGCAGTTTTGTGCGGGATGCCAAGCGGATGAAGGAAGGTTTGAGTGCGGTTGAAGTGCCGGCTGTTGCCGCGACCGCTTGAGACTGAGGTGATGCCATCGGGGGCAAGCCCCCTCCCACAGTTGACCGAGTTGTCATGTCGATCACAGATCAATGTGGGAGGGGGCTTGCCCCCGATAAGGTCACCAGGGCAGGAGAGTCATCAACCCGCCACCAGCACCCGAATTGCTTCCAGGCGCAGCGCGGCTTTGTCGAGCATGGCCAGGCCTTGCTCGCGTTGCTGGCGCAGGGCAACCAGTTCGCTGTCGCGCACGGTCGGGTTGACCGCTTGCAAGGCGGTCAGGCGCGCCAGTTCTTCATCGGTATCCGCCGCCAGGCGACGTTTGGCTTCGGCCACGCGTTCGGCGTGGCGCGGGGTGATCTTCTCTTCACCGGCGTTGATGCGCGGGGTGAGTTGATCGCGCTGGGCCTGTACGAACTTGTTGGCGCTGGCCCGTGGCACGCTTTCCAACTGATCGTTAAGGGTTTCGAACGACACGCG
Source organism: Pseudomonas sp. efr-133-TYG-23 (assembly GCF_030209215.1). Classification (NCBI taxonomy): domain Bacteria; kingdom Pseudomonadati; phylum Pseudomonadota; class Gammaproteobacteria; order Pseudomonadales; family Pseudomonadaceae; genus Pseudomonas; species Pseudomonas sp. efr-133-TYG-23. The sequence goes on from NZ_JARVSL010000027.1 coordinate 279,986, forward strand.
ACCGGCCAGGTCGTTGCCATTGGTGTCCAGCAGGCAGCGCAGGGCGGCCGGTGGCAGGTAGCGACCCAGTTGCAGCGAGCGCGGTGCCACCACCTCACTGACGTACAGCAGTTCAAGCAGCACAGTGCCGGGTTTGAGCGCCTTGTTCTTGATCAGCGCCACGGCGGTATTGCCCATGGAACCGGACAGCACCAGGTCCATGCCGCCTTGCACCATCGGGTGTTCCCAGGTGATGAACTGCATGTCTTCGCGCGACAGCGCCTGGTCGCGATCGTAGGTGATGGTCACGCCTTCGTCGTCGCCCAAAGGGAAACTGGCGTCGAGCATCTTTTCGCTGGGCTTGAGGATCAGTGCATTTTCCGAATGATCTTCGCTGTCGATACCGAACGCATCGAACAGGGTTTCCATATAGATCGGCAGTGCGAACTGATCGTCCTGCTCCAGGATGGCTTCCACCAGCGCATCGCCTTCACCCGCGCCGCCGGAGTTGAGTTCCAGCAGGCGGTCGCGACCGGTGTGCAGTTCCTCTTCCAGACGCTCGCGCTCGGCACGGGCCTCGTCGATCAGCGCTTGCCACTCGCCATCGTCAGCGTTTTCCAGCAGCGGCAGCAGGCGCGGGCCGAACTGATGCTGCAAGGCGTTGCCGGTCGGGCAGGTGTTGAGGAAGGCGTTCAGCGCTTCGTGGTACCACTGGAACAGACGCTCCTGCGGGCTGGTTTCCAGGTACGGCACATGCAGTTCGATCACATGTTTCTGGCCGATCCGGTCCAGACGGCCGATCCGCTGCTCCAGCAGGTCCGGGTGGGACGGCAGATCGAACAGCACCAGGTGGTGGGCGAACTGGAAGTTGCGGCCTTCACTGCCGATTTCCGAACAAATCAACACCTGGGCGCCGAATTCCTCATCGGCGAAGTAGGCGGCGGCGCGGTCACGCTCAAGAATGTTCATGCCTTCATGGAACACCGTGGCCGGAATACCGGAACGCACGCGCAGCGCGTCCTCCAGGTCCATGGCGGTTTCGGCGTGGGCGCAGATCACCAGGACCTTGGTGCGCTTGAGCATTTTCAGCTGGTCGATCAGCCACTCGACCCGTGGGTCGAAACGCCACCAACGGTTTTCTTCGTCGATATCCGGCTGCGACTGGAAGCTGACTTCCGGGTACAACTCGGCGTGCTCGCCCAGCGGCAATTCGAGGTATTCGTCCGGGTTCGGCAGCGGGTAGGCGTGCAGCTTGCGCTCCGGGAACCCCTGCACCGCGGCGCGGGTGTTGCGGAACAGCACACGGCCGGTGCCGTGGCGGTCCAGCAGCTCACGCACCAGACGGGCGCTGGCATCGGTGTCGCCATCGTTGACGGCAGTGAGCAGCGCTTCGCCTTCGTTGCCGAGGAAGCCGTGGATGGTCTGGTGTGCGGCCGGCGACAGACGACCCTTGTCCAGCAGTTCCTGCACGGCTTCGGCCACCGGGCGATAGTTTTCGCTCTCGGCACGGAAAGCTTGCAGGTCATGGAAGCGGTTCGGATCAAGCAGGCGCAGGCGCGCGAAGTGGCTGTCCTGGCCCAGTTGCTCCGGGGTTGCGGTCAGCAGCAGCACGCCGGGAATGACCTCGGCCAGTTGCTCGACCAGCGCGTATTCCGGGCTGACCTTGTCTTCATGCCACACCAGGTGATGGGCTTCGTCGACCACCAGCAGGTCCCAGCCGGCGGCGAACAGCGCGTCCTGGGCTTTCTCGTCGTCCACCAGCCATTCCAGGGCCACCAGTGCGAGCTGGGTGTCTTCGAAGGGGTTGGTGGCATCGCTTTCGATAAAGCGTTCTTCGTCGAACAGCGCAACCTGCAGGTTGAAGCGGCGGCGCATTTCCACCAGCCATTGGTGCTGCAGGTTTTCCGGGACCAGGATCAGCACGCGATTGGCGCGGCCCGACAGCAGCTGGCGATGGATCACCAGGCCGGCTTCGATGGTTTTGCCCAGGCCCACTTCGTCGGCCAGCAATACCCGCGGCGCGATACGGTCAGCGACTTCACGGGCGATATGCAGTTGGTGCGCGATAGGCTGCGCACGCACGCCGCCCAGGCCCCACAGCGAAGATTGCAGTTGGCGGCTGGTGTGTTCCAGGGTGTGGTAGCGCAGCGAGAACCAGGCCAGCGGGTCGATCTGCCCGGCGAACAACCGGTCGCTGGCCAGGCGGAACTGGATGAAATTGGAGAGTTGGGTTTCCGGCAGGGTGACCTGCTCGTTCTGCCCATTGAGGCCGTGATACACCAGCAGACCGTCGACGTCGTCGACTTCCTGCACGGTCATTTTCCAGCCTTCGAAATGGGTGATGGAGTCGCCCGGCGAAAACCGCACGCGGGTCAGAGGCGCATTCCGTAGCGCATACTGGCGGGTGTCGCCAGTGGCCGGATAGAGCACGGTCAACAAGCGGCCGTCCTGTGCCAGAACGGTGCCTAACCCCAGCTCTGCTTCGCTGTCACTAATCCAGCGTTGCCCCGGTTGATACTGCTGCGCCATGCTGCCTGACTCCCGCCGTGAAAAAGCCGACTATCTTAACGGAACAAGGTCCACCGCCCAAGGACTCTGACAAAAACTACGCCGTTTGCATGCCGCCTTGGGTGCTGAATCGACGGGTGGCGGGCACTTGCGAGTGTCGACTGGGTCACAGCTTCGAACCGTGGCGCTCAAGTCGCTCCGCACTACGCCGACAGCCTGAGATCAGGAGATGAAAACTTATGCTGCCACCCATGTTGCCCGTCAGTGTTGTGCCGGTCACGTCACAACTCGATCCGGTGCGCCAGAAGCCGGATATCCCGCCCGTGGTGCCCGTGCAACAAGGCTCCAACGAAAGCACGATCGACCTGAAAAAGGGCGATGCCGAACAATCCACTTTTCTGCTGCGCGAAGAACAACGTCGTCAGCAGGAACAGCAGAAGCGTCGGCGCGAGGCGGATGAAGATCCCGAGCAGCACCTGGCCATTCCCGGCGATGTGCTCAACGCTGACAACACCGTGCCGGTAGTGCCACTGATTGAAGACGCGCCGCGCCAGGGCCTTTGGGTGGACGTCGAAGTCTAGCGGCGCAGCGCCCGCAGGGCGTTTAGCAGGACCTCGATATCGCCATCGTCGTTGAGCGGGCTGACGGAGATGCGTGCAATGCTGGACAGGCCCCGTGCCTGCATGTCCAACGGAGTGTAGGCCACACCGTTGGCGCCAATGTTGATGCCCTGCAAGCCCAACCGCCGTTTGAGTTCGAACCCATCCCAGTCGTCGAGCGTGAAGGCGATCAAGCCCGATTGATGCTCGCCCAAGTCATGCAAAGAAATACCCGGAACCTCACGCAATGCCTGGCGGATTCTGGCACTTAGCTGCGTAACCCTTTCCCACACGCGCTGAACCCCAAGCCGGTTCATCTCCTGCAACGCATTGCCCAATCCGGCCAATAAGGCATAGGACACTTCGCTGGTTTCAAACCGCCGGGCGTCGTCGCGCAGCTCGAAACCTTCGGCACCCCACGGCGCGGAAAACACGTCGCGCTGAGCCGGGTTCAGGCGCGGCAGGAATGCCGGTCGCACATACAACAGTGCCGTACCCCGTGGTCCGCGCAGGTGCTTGCGCCCGGCGGACTTGAGTACATCGCAGTGCAGTGTCTGCACATCCACCGGCAGTTGGCCGACGGCTTGGCCGGCATCGATAAAGTAGGCAATGCCATGGCGCCTCGCCACGTCGCCGATGGCCTGGGCAGGGTTGATCAGGCCACTGTTGGCGGGCAGCCAGGTCAAGTCGATAAGCTTGACCCGTTCATCGATCATCGCCGCCAGCGCCAGCGGGCACACGGCGCCGCTGGCATCGCAGGGGATCACCTCAATGCGGGCGCCCGCTTGCACGGCCACTTGCATGCTTGCCAGGTTGCCGCCCCATTCATGCCGCCCCACCAGAATCCTGTCCCCCGGTTGCCATGGGCCGAGGGCCTGGAATGCCAGGTTCCAGGCACTCGAGCCGCTGCTGGCGAAGGCGATGGAGGAGGGTGGGGCGTTGAGCAACTGCGCGGCGGCGCGCCGGGCATTGTCCGCCAGCGCGGCACCCTGCTCGCCGGCTTCCATCGGACCGTCGTGGGCCTCGCGCTGCAGTTGCTCGATGATGGCGTCCAGGGTTGCCTGGCTGGGTAGGGACGCGCCTGCATGATTGAAGTGCACCAGGCCCGCTTGGCAGCCCGGTGTGGCCTCGCGCAATTGGCGGATCTCCTGCGGACTCATGGCCGCACCTCGAAGATCGCGTCAACCTCCACCGCCACGCCGGCGGGCAGGCTGGCCACGCCCACCGCAGTGCGCACATGCCGGCCCTTTTCGCCAAGAACGTTGACCAACAGGTCCGACGCGCCATTGGCCACTGCGCCTTGGCGTTGAAAATCGCTGCTGCTGGCAATGAACACCCCCAGGCGCAGGATCCGCACCAGCCGCGACAAGTCATCGCCCAGGGCATCGCTCAGTTGCGCGAGCAGTCCCAGGGCTGCCAGTTCGGCCGCCTGAATGCCTTCCTCATCGCTGAGGGACTCGCCCAACCGGCCCACATAAGTAGGCTTGCCGTCCACCAATGGGATTTGCCCGGAGATAAACAGGTGCTGGTGGCTGACAACGTGATTGATGTAGTTGGCAATCGGCTGGCTGGGGGAGGGCAGCGTCAGGCCCAGAGCATTTGCGCGGGCGCGGAGGGAGTTGCTCATGATCAAGCCTCTTATGAGTGGGAGGCGTGAGCATGTTGGTCTTGATCGACAGCGACAAACGGATAGATCTCACCCGACGTATCGAAATAACTCACGCGTCGGTGCAGGCGTCCTTCAGCCACGCGACGAAGGATTCAGCCGCTGGGCTGATGCCGCCTTGCGGGGCGATCAGCCAATAGCCGATGTCGCTGTGATAGGGCGGCCAATCGAATGCCGGCACCAGGCTGCCGTCCTGCAAACGGCGTTCGATCAAGCGGTGACGACCCATGGCAATGCCTTGCCCGGCCACAGCGGCTTCGACCACGATGTTGTAGTCGTGCAACAACACGCGGGGGTGTGGCTCAAGGTCCACATGGTAATGCGCGGACCAATCGGTCCATTCGAACGGTCGGTGCGAAGTGGCCATCAGCAATGGACCATTGGGCACCTGGCTGGCCTTGAACGCGGGGCTGCACACCGGGGAGATCACCTCGGTCATCAGCCGGCTGGCCTGGACGTCGGCCCAGTCGCCTTTGCCGTAGCGGATGGCCAGGTCGACTTCGGCGGCGGCGACGTTGGCCAGTTGAATGGCCGGCAGCAACTCAACCTGAATAAGCGGGTAGCGGTTGAGAAAACCGGCCAGACGCGGGGCCAGCCACAGAGTGGCGAATGAGGCCAGCAGGCCTATGCGCAATACCGTCGTGTGCGGCGCAACCCGTTGCGCGCGGGTGGCGGTGGCGATTGCATCGAGGGCCGGGCGGATAGTGTCGTAGTACTGTTGGCCATCAGCGGTCAGATCAATCGCACGGGTGCGTCGGATAAACAGCGCTTTACCCAAGTGTTGTTCGAGTTTCTGCACTTGATGACTCAGCGCGCTTTGGGTCACCGACAATTCGGACGCTGCCTTGATAAAGCTCAAGTGCCGTGCCACGGCTTCGAACGCGCGCAGCGCCAGCAACGGCGGAAGGTCTTTGTGCAGTGCCACCTGAATGCACCTCGAACGGTTGGGCAGAAGCGCCGATTTTGGTCGATGGCCTGCCTTTTGTCGTCCGCTGATTTGCCGTGGGGCGGGGTTGGCCGCATTATTGGGGCATTCCCGCAACCACAAAAGCCAAGCCATGAGTGATGAACCCAAGCTGATCGACCTGAATGCCGAACGCGCCAAGCGGGTGCATGACCTTAACGAGAAACGTCTGAATGAAGTTCGCCAGGCATTCGAACAGGCCATGCCCCTTGGAAAAGCCAAGAAGAAACCGAAAAACAAACCTAAAAAGCGTTGAAATGGCCTGCATCTATTGATGCAGGTCAGTTATTTCCCTCCTTTACGCCCCGTCGCGGGCGACATTGATCCCCGTCAATTTTCCAATGTGCCTTCTCCATTAACTTAGCCCCATCGCAACAGGGCAAGCACAGGAGGCCGGTCATGTTTATCGATAATGTGGTGTTTGCCGGAGTGCTGACGGTCAGCCTCATGGTGTTGTTCTTTGTAGGGTTTGGAATTTTTATCTGGAAAGACTCGCATAAGCGTAAAAAACCTTAAGTCTTTCCGGATTACATGAGCACGCAAGGCATTTTGGGCGACTTCGGTCGCCCTTTTTTTTTGCCTGTTATTTAAGCCTGGCATTAATGCGCAGCCATAAAAAAAGGTGCGGTCCTCCTGCGAGGCCGCACCTTTCTTTATTCAGCGCAGGGTGATCAGCTACCCAGCGCCTTGGACGCCAGCCAGAACAACCCGGCCGACAACGCCACCGTCGCCGGCAAGGTCAGCACCCAGGCCATCAGGATGGTCTTGACCGTGCCGCCTTGCAGGCCGCTTTTGTTGGCAACCATGGTGCCGGCAACGCCCGACGACAGCACATGGGTGGTCGACACCGGCAGGCTGAAGATGTTGGCCAGGCCAATCATGCTCGCCGTGGTGATCTGCGCCGACATGCCTTGGGCGTAGGTCATGCCTTGCTTGCCGATCTTCTCGCCGATGGTCAGCACTACGCGCTTCCAACCGACCATGGTGCCCAGGCCCAGGGCCAATGCAACGGCCAGGATCACCCAGAACGGTGCGTACTCGGTGGTGGCGGTCAGGTCTTTGCGCAGCTTGTCGAGGTCGGATTTCTCACGGGCATCCAGGCCTGGCAGCTTGCCGACTTTCTTCGCGGTGTCGTCCAGGCAAAGCAGGTAGCGACGCACTTCGATACGTTGATCGGCGCTCAGCGAATGGTAGTCGGACACACCTTTCAAGGTGTTGACCAGCGCGTTGATGGTCGGCTCGGTCTGTTGCGGGTTGCACTGGAACTTGCCCGGCAGGTCGTCCTTCATGCTTTTGCCCAGGGCCAGGAACTCGCCGAGGGTTTCGTTATTGCGCTGATAGAACTGACTCAAATGCACGGTGGCGTCGCGGGTGCGTTCGATCTGGTAAGTGGTGCTGCCCAGGTCGAGAACGAACTGCGCCGGCACGATACCGATCAGCACCAGCATGATCAGGCCGATACCCTTCTGACCGTCGTTGGAACCGTGCACGAAGCTTACGGCCATGGCCGAGATCACCAGTACCAGGCGGTTCCAGAACGGCGGGTGCTTCTTGTCGTCGAGCTTGCGGCGCTGGTCCGGCGTCTTGTGCATCTTCGACAGCGGGCGCCACCACTTCAGGCCGATCAGCACCAGGGCCGCGACCAGGAACCCGGCCATTGGCGAGAACACCAAGGAGGCACCGATATCGATCGCTTTCTGCCAGTTCACACCGTCAGCCAGGGGGATATCGTTGATCAGTGCGTTGGCCAGGCCGACACCGAGGATCGAGCCGATCAAGGTGTGGGAACTGGAAGCAGGGATACCGAAATACCAGGTGCCGAGGTTCCAGGTGATCGCCGCCGCCAATAATGAGAAGACCATGGCCAGACCATGGCCGGTATTCACATTGATCAGCAGCTCCACCGGCAGCAGATGCACGATGGCGTAAGCGACACCCACACCGCCGAGCAACACGCCGAGGAAGTTGAACACCCCGGAGAAGAACACGGCCAGGTGTGGCGGCATGGCTTTGGTATAGATGACTGTGGCCACCGCGTTAGCGGTGTCATGAAAGCCATTGATGAACTCGAAGGCGAGGACAAAGGCCAGGGCGAGCAACAGGCTCACTAGAACCCACGCATCCAGTCCGCTGAATAAATCGATCATGAAGGTTTTCTGACCCGGTCGTAAGGGGGCGCGATTATGCCAGAAAACCTCGGTAATCGATGCACTAGCTGCTCATCGGTAACATTCATCAATGAAAAAATACCCAGGGACGGCGTGTATCCCAGGGATTCCGGGGCTTTGGCAAGTGTTTGATTTATAAAGCAGAGGGCGTGCGAGGAGGGGGAATGTCACCAAAATGTCATATCGGAAACATTTGTATGAAATTTTACTGGAAGTGGTGAGGTACCAAGGAGCCGGCTGCTAGCCATACGCCAGCAGCCAAGGCCACACCCAGGCTGTAACCGAATCGCTTATGGCTCTTGGGCCTTGAGTTCCTGTTCTATCTTTTGGATTTCCTGGGCAAACGCCTGATCCAGCAGGCTGGCGCGCTTGCGCCACGGTTTGCGCTCAGGTTCAGGCTGGGCGGCGTAGGTGGTGACTTCCCCGCCGTAAACGTCCTTGTAACGTTGTTCCTGGCGCTCAAGTTCCGCGCGCAGTTCATCTTTCGTCACATTGTTACCTAAATGAGTTGAGTGTATTTAAGTTCAAGCGTCATGCCTGATGGCCGCCCCGGATTGTTCAAAGTTGAACCGTTGTCGTGTTCAAGTTTGAAAATACAGAAGACAGACCGTGGCGGTCATTTCAGGCAAGTAGTTGCGCTCGGTCATGCACTGCCTGTGCACGGTTTCGGGCCCGCTTGCGCTAGCAACGTCGAATGGGCCTGAGCACAGGGTGCATTATAGCCGCGCATCTGAATAACACTATCGGCATAGAGTTAAAAAGCTTCAAGGATGTGTGAACATCTTGTGATACCCGCGTGTGCGTATTAATAAAAGTCTGGCGTCAGAAAGTCCGCAACTGCTTTAACGGCGAAGATCGTTTTGTATAACTTTGCGCAGCATCATCAGGTTTGAGCGCTGGGCCTGCCGGGGAGGAATACGACGAGTTGCGATAATCGAATACCCGTTCGATAATCGCCCGGCGTCGTCGCCCCAAGCTTGTATCGCGCGGCCGGCGCGGCTTGTAATACCGGGCAAACCTCCCCTGCGGCTGACAATAAGAGAAGGCATCGAGATGAATGATCAATTGCGCAATTCTTTCGCGTCCGTAGCCCCTCCGATCGTTGCCTCGCCGGCAAAACGCATCCAGGCGTTTACCGGTGATCCCGACTTTATGACCTCCCTGGCCCGCGGCCTGGCCGTGGTGCAAGCCTTCCAGGAGCGCAAACGCCACCTGACCATCGCCCAGATCAGCCATCGCACCGAAATCCCGCGTGCCGCCGTGCGCCGTTGCCTGCACACCCTGATCAAACTCGGCTACGCCACCACCGACGGGCGTACCTATTCGCTGCTGCCCAAGGTCCTGACCCTGGGCCACGCGTACCTGTCGTCCACGCCGCTGGCGGTATCGGCACAGCCCTATCTGGATCGCATGAGCGAGCAACTCCACGAAGCCTGCAACATGGCGACCCTCGAAGGCGATGACATCCTCTATATCGCCCGTTCGGCCACCACTCAGCGCCTGATCTCCGTGGACCTCTCCGTCGGCGGGCGTTTGCCGGCGTACTGCACCTCCATGGGTCGCATCCTACTGGCGGCGCTGGACGATGCGTCGCTGCAGGACTACCTCGACCACGCCGATCTGCAAACCAAGACCAGCCGTACCCTTACCACCCCTCAGGCCTTGTTCGAATGCCTGCAACAGGTGCGTCAGCAGGGCTGGTGCATCGTCGATCAGGAGCTCGAACAGGGCCTGCGCTCCATCGCCGTGCCGGTGTATGACGCCTCCGGCCAAGTGCTCGCGGCGCTGAATGTGAGCACCCACGCCGGGCGGGTCAGTCGCAGCGAGCTGGAACAGCGTTTCTTGCCCAGTATGCTCAGCGCCAGCCGCGAGCTGAGTGCGCAGCTGTTTGCCTAAGTGTTCGGTGACCGCACAGATCCCGGTCTGATCAATTGACGGTGTTTCCCCCGGCTTATTAATGTGCGGCAGCGCTGTTCCAGCGCCCTTTAATAAGAATGACGGCCCCAGGCCGTCAGCCCGCCATCGGTGTGGAATAAAAATAATGAATCAGCCTTCTGTCGGTACTTCTCTGGACGTGCAGTCCTTTATCAATAGCCAGCCGCTGTCGCGCTATCAGTGGCGCGTGGTCATCCTGTGTTTCCTGATCGTGTTTCTCGATGGCCTCGATACAGCGGCCATGGGCTTTATTGCGCCGGCTTTGTCTCAGGACTGGGGCATCGACCGCGCCAGCCTTGGCCCGGTAATGAGCGCCGCGTTGATCGGCATGGTGTTCGGCGCCCTGGGCTCTGGCCCGCTGGCCGACCGTTTCGGGCGCAAAGTCGTGCTGGTAGGCGCGGTGCTGGTGTTCGGTGCATTCAGCCTGGCTTCGGCCTACAGCAGCAGCGTCGATCAGTTGCTGGTGTTGCGTTTTCTCACCGGCTTGGGCCTGGGCGCGGGTATGCCCAACGCCACCACCTTGCTCTCCGAATACACCCCTGAACGCCATAAGTCGCTGCTGGTGACCAGCATGTTCTGCGGCTTCAACCTGGGCATGGCCGGCGGCGGGTTTATCTCGGCCAAGCTGATCCCCGCGTTTGGCTGGCATAGCCTGTTGTTGATCGGCGGCATTCTGCCGTTGATCCTGGCCGTGGTGCTGCTGGTGTGGTTGCCGGAATCGGCGCGTTACCTGGTGGTACGCAACCGTGGCACCGACAAAGTGCGCCGGACCCTCTCGCCCATCGAACCCAATCTCGTCGCCCAGGCCACCCATTTCAGTGTGCCCGAACAAAAAACCGTGAAGGCACGCAACGTGTTCGCGGTGATCTTTTCCGGCACCTACAGCGCCGGCACCTTGTTGCTATGGCTGACCTACTTCATGGGGCTGGTGATCGTGTACCTGCTGACCAGCTGGCTGCCCACCCTGATGCGCGACAGCGGTGCGAGCATGGAGCAGGCCGCGTTTATCGGCGCGCTGTTCCAGTTCGGCGGTGTATTGAGCGCGGTCGGCGTGGGCTGGGCAATGGACCGGTTCAACCCGCACAAGGTCATCGGTACGTTTTACCTGCTGGCCGGTGTATTTGCTTACGCGGTCGGGCAGAGCCTGGGCAACATCACGTTACTGGCAACCCTGGTGCTGATCGCCGGGATGTGCGTCAACGGCGCGCAATCGGCGATGCCTTCCCTGGCTGCGCGCTTCTACCCGACCCAGGGCCGCGCCACTGGGGTGTCGTGGATGCTCGGCATCGGGCGTTTCGGCGCGATTCTCGGGGCCTGGATGGGCGCCACGCTGCTGGGCCTGGGCTGGAACTTCGAGCAAGTGCTCACCGCCTTGGTGATTCCCGCCGCACTGGCCACCACTGCGGTTGTGATCAAAGGCATGGTCAGCCATGCCGACGCGACCTGATCGATAGCCTGCCAACAATCAGTTCGATAATCGAACGCTTAGTCGATTATCGGATTGTTCGGCCCATTTGCCCGGCTTAATCTGCAAGCACTCGGCGCGCCCTCAGCGCCTTTTTCGATCAACACCGGGAGCCCGACCCCCATGGCTGAAATCCTTGCCCTGCGTGATGCGGTAAAGCAATTCGTCAACGACGGCGACACCGTCGCACTGGAAGGTTTTACCCACCTCATTCCTACGGCAGCGGGTCATGAAATCATTCGTCAAGGCAAGAAAGACCTGACGCTGGTACGCATGACACCTGACCTGATCTACGACCAGTTGATCGGCGCCGGTTGTGCCCGCAAGCTGATTTTTTCCTGGGGCGGCAACCCCGGCGTAGGCTCCCTGCATCGTCTGCGGGACGCAGTCGAAAAGCAGTGGCCGCAACCGCTGGAGATCGAAGAACACAGCCACGCCGACCTGGCCAATGCCTACGTAGCCGGGGCCTCCGGCCTACCGTTCGCGGTGCTGCGCGCTTACGCCGGTTCCGACTTGCCCAAGGTCAACCCGCTGATCAAGAGCGTGACTTGCCCATTCACCGGCGAAGTGCTGGCAGCGGTGCCGTCGGTGCGCCCGGATGTCACGGTGATTCACGCGCAGAAGGCCGACCGCAAGGGCAACGTGTTGCTCTGGGGCATTCTCGGTGTGCAGAAAGAAGCCGCGCTGGCCGCCAAGCGTTGCATCGTCACCGTGGAAGAAATCGTCGACGACCTGAATGCGCCGATGAACAGCTGTGTGCTGCCGACCTGGGCCCTGACAGCGGTGTGCCATGTGCCCGGCGGCGCGCACCCGTCCTACGCCCATGGCTACAACGAGCGGGATAACCGTTTCTACCAGGCGTGGGACCCTATCGCTCGCGACCGTGAGACCTTTACCGCATGGGTCGACGACTACATCCGCGGCACTGCCGATTTCACTGAGTTCCAGGCCAAGCTGGCCGCCGCACCGGAGGCCAAGTAATGACCTATTCGACCAATGAGATGATGACCGTCGCCGCCGCGCGCCGCCTCAACAACGGTTCGGTGTGCTTCGTCGGCATCGGCCTGCCCTCCAAGGCCGCCAACCTGGCGCGCCTGACCTCATCGCCGGACGTGGTGCTGATCTACGAGTCCGGCCCGATCGGCGCCAAGCCGTCCGTGCTGCCGCTGTCCATCGGTGATGGCGAGCTGGCGGAAACCGCCGACACCGTGGTGCCCACTGGGGAAATTTTCCGTTACTGGCTGCAAGGCGGGCGCATTGACGTGGGCTTCCTCGGCGCGGCCCAGGTCGACCGTTTCGGCAATATCAACACGACCGTGGTCGGCGATTACCACCAGCCCAAGGTGCGTTTGCCGGGGGCCGGGGGCGCGCCGGAAATCGCCGGCTCGGCCAAGAGCGTGTTGATCATTCTCAAGCAGTCGGCGCGCTCGTTCGTCGACAAGCTGGACTTCATCACCTCGGTCGGCCATGGCGAAGGCGGCGACTCGCGTAAACGGCTGGGTCTGCCAGGCGCAGGGCCTGTAGGGATTATTACCGACCTGTGCGTCATGGAGCCGGAGGAGGGCACCCATGAGTTCGTGGTCACCGCGCTGCATCCCGGCGTGACCCGTGAACAGGTGGTGGCCGCCACCGGTTGGGCGATTCGTTTCGCCGAACAGGTCAGCACCACCGCCGAACCCACTGAGGCCGAGCTGACCGCGCTGCGCGACCTTGAAGCCCGCACCGCCGCCGCCCACGGCCAAGCCCCGGGAGAAGCCTGATGCGCGAGGTATTTATCTGCGACGCCATTCGCACCCCCATCGGCCGCTTTGGCGGTGGTTTATCCAGCGTACGCGCCGACGACCTGGCGGCGCTGCCGATCAAGGCGCTGATGGCGCGCAACCCGTCGGTGCAATGGGACGCGGTCGATGAGGTGTTCCTCGGCTGTGCCAACCAGGCCGGCGAAGACAACCGCAATGTGGCGCGCATGGCGTTGCTGCTGGCCGGCCTGCCGGAGAGCGTGCCGGGCGTGACCCTCAACCGTTTGTGCGCCTCGGGCATGGAGGCCATCGGCACTGCGTTTCGTGCCATTGCCAGCGGCGAGATGGAGTTGGTGATTGCCGGTGGCGTCGAGTCGATGTCCCGAGCGCCCTTCGTGATGGGCAAGGCCGATGCCGCGTTTTCGCGCAACATGACGCTGGAAGACACCACCATCGGCTGGCGCTTTATCAACCCGTTGATGAAAGCCCAATACGGCGTGGATGCGATGCCGCAAACCGCCGATAACGTGGCCGACGATTACAACGTCTCCCGCGCCGACCAGGACGCGTTCGCCCTGCGCAGCCAGCAACGCACGGCTGCCGCGCAGGCCGCCGGTTACTTTGCCGAGGAAATCGTGCCGGTGCGGGTCGCCCATAAAAAAGGCGAAACCGTGGTGGAGCGCGACGAGCATCCACGGGACACCACCCTGGAAGCCCTGGCCAAACTCAAGCCGGTCAACGGCCCCGACAAGAGCGTCACCGCCGGCAATGCCTCGGGGGTCAACGACGGCGCGGCGGCGCTGATTCTGGCGTCCGCCGAGGCTGTGCGACAACACGGTTTGACGGCCCGCGCCCGCGTATTGGGCATGGCCAGTGCCGGTGTGGCCCCGCGCGTAATGGGCATCGGCCCGGTGCCGGCGGTGCGCAAACTGTTGGCCCGTCTGGACCTGGCAGTAAGCGATTTCGATGTGATCGAGCTCAACGAAGCCTTCGCCAGCCAAGGCCTGGCCGTGCTGCGTGAACTGGGCCTGGCCGACGATGCGCCGCAGGTCAACCCGAACGGCGGCGCTATTGCCCTTGGCCATCCATTGGGCATGAGCGGTGCGCGGCTGGTCTTGACGGCCCTGCATCAATTGGAAAAAACCGGCGGCCGCAAAGGCCTGACCACCCTATGCGTGGGCGTCGGCCAAGGCCTGGCCCTGGCGATCGAACGCGTCTGAGTCTAATAAGAGAGGATGGCTCCATGAGTGATAAGCCCGGTTACCGGCGCCCCCAGGCGGGCACCCAGCCTGAATACCTGCATCCGGCGTACCAGTCGACGAACCTGCGTTCGCCGTCCAAGCCGTTGGTGTTTCTGCCCCATTCCTTGTCGGAAATCACCGGCCCGACCATCGGCGCCGAGCGGGTCGGTGAGAAGGACAACGACCTCACCGCCCAGCATGACGGTGAGCCCCTGGGCGAACGCATCATCATCCATGGCCGCGTGCTGGATGAAAACGGTCTGCCGGTGCCCGGTATTCTGGTGGAGATCTGGCAGGCCAACGCGGCCGGGCGCTACAACCACCCGCGCGACCTGCACGATGCGCCGCTGGACCCCAACTTCACCGGCACCGGGCGTACCGTTACCGACGCCGACGGGTGGTACCAGTTCCAGACCATCAAGCCCGGCGCCTACCCGTGGGGCAACCACCACAACGCGTGGCGCCCGGCCCATATCCACTTTTCGCTGTTCGGCCCCAGCGTGCTCACGCGTTTGGTGACCCAGATGTATTTCCCCGGCGATCCGCTGCTCGAATACGACCCGATCTACAACTGCGTGCCGGACACCCGTGCCAAGGAACGCCTGATCGCGCGTTTCGATCTGGAAAAAACCATTCCGTCCTATGCCCTCGGCTACCGCTGGGACATCGTCCTGCGCGGCCGCGATGCCACGCCGATGGAGAAATAAGATGACACTCAACGCAACCACGTCCCACACCGTCGGGCCGTACTACCACATTGGTCTGACCTGGCTGAACCGCGAAGACCTGACCACCCCGGCCACCCTTGGCGAGCGCGTGGCGATCAGCGGGCAAGTGGTGGATGGCAAGGGCGAGGTCGTCAATGACGCCATGCTGGAAGTCTGGCAGGCCAACGCGGCCGGCAAGTACAACCACCCCGAGGACGAGCAGGACAAAGCCCTCGACCCGAGTTTTGAAGGCTTCGGCCGCGTGCCGGTGGACGCCGAAGGGCGGTTTCGCTTCACCACCATCAAACCGGGTAGTGTGCCGGGGCTCAACGGCACGACCCAGGCACCGCACTTGGTGATATTGGTGTTTGCCCGTGGTCTGGTGAAGCACTTGCTTACGCGGATTTATTTCGATGGTGAAGCACTGAATGGGGATGACCCGCTGCTGGCCTGTGTGCCCGTGGAGCGCCGGAGTACCTTGGTGGCCAAGCCGGACGCGCACGGTGTGTATCAGTGGAATGTGATTTTGCAGGGGGCCGATAAGGAAACGGTGTTCTTCGATTATTGATTCGTTTGGTAGGGCCTGATCGGGGGCAAGCCCCCTCCCACAGTTGATAGGCGGTGCGGTCAAGATGTGGGAGGGGGCTTGCCCCCGATCAGGCCGTCTCAGGCACCGCTTTCGGAACATGGCTGTTGCAAAGTGTGTCTAGGCTATAACCGTTCCCACTGAGTGAAAACACTATGACCACCACCACCAGTCATTACACCGGCGAAGAACGCAGCAAGCGCATCTTCGCGATTGTCGGTGCCTCTTCCGGCAACTTGGTCGAATGGTTCGACTTCTACGTCTATGCCTTCTGCGCCATTTATTTCGCTCCGGCGTTTTTCCCATCGGATGATCCCACCGTTCAACTGCTTAACACCGCCGGTGTGTTCGCCGCCGGGTTCCTGATGCGGCCGATCGGCGGCTGGCTGTTTGGTCGAGTGGCCGATAAGCATGGGCGCAAGAACTCGATGATGATCTCGGTGCTGATGATGTGCGCCGGGTCGCTGGTTATCGCCTTTCTGCCCACCTACAAGGATATCGGCGCCTGGGCCCCGGCATTGCTGCTGGTGGCGCGGTTGTTCCAGGGGTTGTCGGTGGGCGGCGAATACGGCACCACGGCCACTTATATGAGTGAGGTGGCGCTCAAGGGGCAACGCGGCTTCTTCGCCTCGTTCCAATACGTGACGCTCATCGGCGGGCAATTGCTGGCCGTGCTGGTGGTGGTGATCCTGCAACAGCTGCTCAGCGAAGAGGAACTGCGCGCCTGGGGCTGGCGCGTTCCGTTCGTGATCGGCGCGATTGCCGCGCTGATCTCCTTGTTGCTGCGTCGCACCCTGAAAGAAACCACCAGCCAGGAAACCCGCCAGGACAAAAACGCCGGCAGTGTGGCCGCGCTGTTCCGTCATCACAAAGCCGCGTTTATCACCGTGCTGGGCTACACCGCCGGCGGTTCGCTGATTTTCTACACATTCACCACCTACATGCAGAAGTACCTGGTGAACACCGCCGGCCTGCACGCCAAGACCGCCAGCTTCATCATGACCGGCGCGCTGTTCTTGTACATGTGCATGCAGCCGTTGTTCGGCATGCTCTCGGACAAGATCGGCCGACGTAACTCGATGCTTTGGTTCGGCGCACTCGGCACGCTGTGCACGGTGCCGATCCTGTTGACGTTGAAAACCGTGACCAGTCCGTTTCTGGCATTTGTGTTGATTTCCCTGGCGCTGGCGATTGTGAGTTTCTACACCTCCATCAGCGGCCTGGTGAAAGCCGAAATGTTCCCGCCCCATGTTCGCGCCCTCGGCGTCGGGCTGGCTTACGCCGTGGCCAATGCGCTGTTCGGCGGCTCGGCGGAATATGTGGCGCTGGGCTTGAAGTCCATAGGCATGGAAAACACTTTCTACTGGTACGTGACTGGCATGATGGCGGTGGCGTTCCTGTTCAGCTTGCGTCTGCCGAAACAGGCGGAATACCTGCACCACGATCTGTAAGGACTGAGTTATGACGTTGCGCACGAGCAACCAACTGTTCGACGCCTATTTCACCGCCGACAGCATGGCCGAGGTGTTCTGCGACCAGGGGCGCTTGCAGGGCATGCTGGATTTCGAAGCCGCTCTGGCCCGGGCGCAGGCGCGCGTCGGGTTGATTCCGCTAGCGGCCGTGGCACCGATTGCCCAGGCGTGCCTGGCATCGCTGTACGACGTGGATGCCCTCGGCATGGCGATTGCCTCGGCGGGCAACTCGGCGATCCCAGTGGTGAAAGCCTTGGGCAAATTGATTGCCAGCGAGGACGCCGATGCCGAGCGCTATGTGCACCTGGGCGCCACCAGCCAGGACGTGATGGACACCGGCCTGGTCCTGCAACTGCGGCGTGCCTTGGTGTTGATCGAAAGCGACCTGGCGCAATTGGGGGATGTGCTGGCCGCGCAAGCCCAGCGCTATGCCGCGGTGCCATTGGCCGGGCGCACCTGGTTGCAACATGCGACACCCGTGACCCTGGGCATGAAAATCGCCGGATGGCTGGGCGCGGTGACGCGCAGCCGGCAACGTCTGGCCGAACTCAAACCGCGTTTGCTGGTGCTGCAATTCGGCGGCGCCTCCGGCACGTTGGCGGCGTTGGGCGAACAGGCCATGCCGGTGGCCGAAGCCTTGGCCGCCGAACTGCACCTGAGCCTGCCCGATCAACCCTGGCACACCCAGCGTGATCGCCTGGTGGAGTTCGCCAGTGTGTTGGGCCTGATCGCCGGCAGCCTCGGCAAGCTGGGGCGGGACATCAGCCTGCTGATGCAGACCGAAGCGGCGGAAGTGTTCGAACCTGCCGCGCCGGGCAAGGGCGGTTCTTCCACCATGCCGCACAAACGCAACCCGGTGGGCGCCGCCGTCCTGATCAGCGCCGCCACTCGTGTACCGGGGCTGGTGGCCACGATGTTCAGCGCCATGCCCCAGGAACACGAGCGAAGCCTGGGCCTGTGGCATGCCGAGTGGGAAACCCTGCCGCAGATTTGCCGGTTGGTTTCCGGTGCCTTGCAGCAGGCGGTATTGCTGAGCCAGGGCTTGGAGGTCGACCCGGCGCGCATGGCGCGCAACCTCGAATTGACCCAGGGCCTGGTGCTGGCCGAAGCGGTGAGCATTGTGCTCGCCCAGTGCCTGGGCCGCGAAACCGCGCACCATCTGCTGGAGCGATGCTGTCAGCGGGCGGTCGCCGAGGGGCGCCATCTGCGCGCGGTATTGGCGGACGAACCACAGATCAACGCCGAACTGTCCCCCACGGAGCTGGATCGCTTGCTCGACCCGGCCCATTACTTGGGGCAGGCGCACACTTGGGTCAGCCGCGCCGTGACCGATCATTTTGCATTGACTGCCTGAGGAGACTGCTGTGGCTTTTGTACAACTCGCCGAGGGCGACCTGCACTACCAACTGGAAGGCCCGGTGGATGCGCCGGTGTTGGTGCTGTCCAATTCGTTGGGCACCAACCTACGTATGTGGGATACCCAGATCCCGGCGTTCACCGAGCATTTTCGCGTGTTGCGCTATGACACCCGTGGGCATGGCAAGTCGCTGGTGACCGAGGGGCCTTACAGCATCGAGCAATTGGGGCGCGATGTGCTCGCGCTGCTGGATGGGTTGCAGATTCGCCGCGCGCATTTTTGCGGGTTGTCCATGGGCGGCCTGATCGGCCAATGGCTGGGCATTAACGCCGGTGAGCGCTTGCAGCGTCTGGTGGTGTGCAACACCGCCGCCAAAATTGGCACGCCCGAGGTGTGGAACCCACGCATCGAGACCGTGCTGCGCGATGGCGCGGACGCGATGGTGGCCTTGCGCGATGCGTCGATTGCGCGCTGGTTCACCCCCGACTTCGCCGCTGCCAACCCACACCAGGCCAAACTGATCACCGACATGCTCGCCGCCACCTCGCCCCAGGGCTACGCGGCCAACTGCGCGGCGGTACGGGATGCGGATTTACGCGCAAACCTAGGGGCGATCCAGGTGCCGACCCTGGTCATCGCCGGCAGTGAAGATGCCGTCACGCCGCCAGCGGGTGGGCACTTTATCCAGCAACAGGTCAAGGCTGCCGAGTACGCCGAGTTCTACGCCGCGCACCTGTCCAATGTGCAGGCCGGTGCTGCGTTCAGTGACCGGGTGATTAAATTCCTGTTGTGCCGCTAAGGAGCTTTTCGTGGACGAGAAACAACGTTACGCCGACGGCCTGCAAGTGCGTCGTGAAGTGCTGGGCGATGCCCATGTCGACCGCAGCCTCAACGCGTTGACCGAATTCAACAGCGAGTTCCAGGAGATGATCACCCGTCATGCCTGGGGCGATATCTGGACCCGACCGGGCTTGCCCAGGCACACCCGCAGCCTGATCACCATCGCCATGCTGATCGGCATGAACCGCAGCGAAGAACTCAAGCTGCACCTGCGCGCCGCCGCCAGCAACGGCGTGACCCGCGCCGAGATCAAGGAGGTGCTGATGCAGAGCGCCATCTACTGCGGGATTCCGGCGGCGAATGCGACCTTTCACCTGGCCGAGTCGGTGTGGGATGAGCTGGGTGTGGAGTCGCGGGAACCGGTTTGAACAGGGGGTTCCCGCGCAGGCGTGGAGGGCTCGGACCTCAGGTCTATGGATTCTCAAAGACACGTTTGCGTAACGGCAGACCCATCTCCCGCTTCAGGGCATTTTCGGTGAAGGGGGGCGGGTTGGTCGTGGTAGGGGCGGTGTTTGGGTCACCATCAAAGTCAAAAGGTGCTGAGGTGGTTTGCAGGCCCACGGCTTGCCGTTCCAGATTCGGCTCCTCGGTATTATTGTTGGCCGAGTCCGCCGTATTGCCCGGCACAAATGTGCCGGTGGCACCGTTGAACGCGTGGGCCATTTCATGGGCCAGGCCGGTGATTGGGCTGGAAGTTTCGTTATACATGGACAAAGGGTTGTAGAGGATTGTGCCGCGGTCAGCCTTTGCTCCCGGCTGACCGTCAACGATGAAACCTCGCTGTGAAAGCGTGAGCGAGTCCAAGTCACCTCCCGCTTCAAGGTGTTGTTCAATGGATGTGTTGTTGAAACCGTACAGCATGTCATCGCGGGCGCTTAATTCACGGAGGGTAATGGGGGCGTTGTTTTGCTCGGCCAGTTCGTCGGCCTTCTGCAACACGCCTTGGCCGGTCGGCGACATTCGCAACAGCTCCAGATTGTCCTCGAAGTTTTGTTTGAACTCGGCAGAGCCCTCTACTCGAAAGGCTTTTTTTCCGGCGTTACTGGGCTCTACATCGATCCGGCGTGAGTTGAGCGAGCTAACCACGTTGTCTGAGGGCTTGGCGTAGATCGTCGTATTGTCGTGGTAGGACCTGACCCTGTTGCTACCACGGCCGGTGTAGATGACCGCGCTGTCGTGGCTGACCATCAGGTTGTTACCACCGCCACCGTGCATCACGGCGTGGCGCTTTCTAGCGACCATTGTGTCGTCACCGTTTCCGCCGTCCATATGCACCATGCCTTTGGCGAGAGGCGTTACGGCATACATCCTATCGTTGCCATTACCGCCATACAGTGCAGTGCTACCGCTGCCCGCGACCAACAGGTCGTTGCCGTCCTCGCCCGAGGCCGCGCCGCGCCCACTGCCCATGACGATATAGTCGTCTCCTGCGCCACCCCTGATCTGAGTAGTGGCGCCACCGGCATGGGCGTAATCGTTACCGGCGCCCAGGTCGATGCGGATGAGGGGGGTAGTGACGTCGGGGGCAATCACTACAGAGTCGTTGCCGCCGTGGGTTTTGATATGCAGGGGTTGGAACTGCCCCAGGTCGGGGCGCGCGTGTAACTGGAGGGTGTAGGCCTTTGCGTTGACGGTGACGAGCAACTTTCCTTCGGTGCCCTTGGTGATGTGGATGTTGTCTGCGCGGTTGCCGGTTTCCAGCACGATCTGGGTGGATATCAAGCTTACGTCGCCTTTTTTTGTCGCTGCGAATTCGAAATCCTGGGAGATTTTGACGTTCTTGTCTTGGAACAAAACTTCGTTGTTGATGTAGTTTTTTTCTCCGATTCTGCCAGCCGGAGAAGGCCGGGAGGCGGCGGTGAATGCATCGGAGTCAGGGCGTTTGTACTTGATCTCAACGGACGGCTCTGGCGGCGTCGTTGATGAATGGCCGGAGTAGGTCGTCGGGTGAGATGTGCTTGCGGAAATAGTCATACTGAAGGCTCGGGGTTGTTAACGGATGTGCCTTATCAGTTGGTTTGCACATAAGTCCCGTTCCGCGTGGGGTCTCCTCGATTGCTTTTCGCGATGTTTATTAATGCCACTCGGCTTTGGTTTTAGTGCGAGTCCGCATCCCACACCCAATTCCACACGCCCGGCAGGTGTACGGTGTCATTCACGTCCTTGACCGTACGGGCCAGGGCGGCGCGTTCCAGTGCTGGGTGGTCGGTGTAGAAAGGTTCTGCGGCGGTTTTCATGCCGTTGATGCGGGCGCTGTCCAACAGGATCTGCAAGTACTCCTGCAGGTGCCGCGCGGTGTAGCGGTTGATGTCGTGGAAGGTCACCACCACCGGGATCACGCCGTCCACCGTGGGCAATTCGCTGAGGGCGATGCGCTCGCGCACCACCGACAGTTGCCGATACAGATTGGCGCGTCGGCGTGGGCTGGCATTGAAACCCCAGATCTTGCCGTCATTGGCGCTCAGGTCCGTAAGCAGTACCTGCATACCGTGGCGTTGATAGGCGGCAAAGGTGCGGCGGTCATAGTTCCAGAACGGCGGGCGCACCAGGCGCGGCGGTGCGCCGGTGATGGCGGCGATATCGGCCGCACCCTGGGTGAGGGTGCGTTCCAGTTCGGCATCGTTGAGCCAGCGGTGATTGGTGTGGAAGGTGGTGGCGGTGTGAAACGCCAGCACATGCCCGCCGGCGTACTCGCGTTCCATGGTCTTGCGACCCCGCGAACTGCCGCCTGCGCGCGCGGATTCGGTCTGTAAGAAGAACACCGCCTTGATGCCCGGCAGCACCGGGTTGTGTGCCAGGTCGGCGATCACCGAGCGGGTCGGGTTGTTATAGCCCGAAGCACTGGGACCGTCATCGAAGGTCAACAGAAAGCGGATTGGCGCCTGGGCTTGCAGGCGTTGTTCGGTCTGGGGCGTCAAGG
Organism: Pseudomonas sp. efr-133-TYG-23; assembly: GCF_030209215.1. NCBI lineage: Bacteria > Pseudomonadati > Pseudomonadota > Gammaproteobacteria > Pseudomonadales > Pseudomonadaceae > Pseudomonas > Pseudomonas sp. efr-133-TYG-23. The sequence continues at coordinate 302,132 of NZ_JARVSL010000027.1, forward strand.
CGATTGGCGCGCTGATGCAGCCGCCGAGGCTCAAGGCCAGGGCAAGCACGGCAGCGGCGAAAGCAAAGGGTTTCATGGTGGGCACGGGCTCGGCAAAGAGGCCGCTGCTGGGCGGATCAGCAGCGGCAGGCGCGCACCATACAGCAAGTGCCGCGCCGGTTTACAGCAGACTGATCGGGTAACTGACGATCAGCCGGTTTTCATCGAACTCGTTGTTGCTGTAGTCGCGGCGCATGCTGGAATTGCGCCAGCGAACCGTCAGGTTCTTCGCCGCGCCGCTTTGCACGGTGTAGCCCACTTCGCTTTCGCGCCCCCATTCCTTGCCATCGGTGACGATGCCGCTGTGCACATTGCTGCCGCTGATATAGCGGTTCATCAGGGTCAGGCCCGGCACGCCGAGGGCGGCGAAGTTGTAGTCGTGGCGCACTTGCCAGGATTTCTCCTGGGCATTGTCGTAGCTTGAGTTGTAGCTGTCGTTGGCCAAGGTACCGCCGCTGGTGCCGTTGACGCGCATCCACGCGCTGTCGCCGCTGAGCTTTTGCAGGCCCACGTAGAACGTGTTGCCGCCGTATTTGGCCGAGAGCAGGCCGGACCAGGTTTTATTGTCCAACTCGCCCGCGCGGGCGCTGCCGTCTTCTTTGCCATAGAAGAACCCGAGGTTAGCGCCCAAGGTCCAGTCGCCCACGGGCTGGCTGTGGATCAGGTTGACGAACTGTTGGCGGTAAATGTCCTTGAGTTGAGCGTTCCACAGGCCGATCTGGGTGCGCTTGTCGTTGAATATGTATTCGGCGCCTTGGAAGTTGAAGCGGTCCGAGGTAAAGGCCGTTTTGCCCACCATCGACATGTCCGACAGACTGCTGTCGTCGCGCGGGCTGTTAGCGCGGAATTGGCCGCCGTAGAGGGTCAGGCCCTCGATTTCCTTGGATGTGATCTGCCCACCGCGCAAGGTTTGCGGCAGGGAGCGGCCATCGTCGGCGCGCAGGATCGGCAGCACCGGCATCCACTCGCCCACCTTCAGCTCGGTCTTGGACAGCCGTGCTTTGAACGCCACGCCCAAACGCCCGAAGTCATCCGCCGGGCGGCCGTCGTGATCCAACGGCAACAGCTGGGTGCCGCCGGTGCCGCGTCCGCCGTCGAGCTTGAGCGAATACAGCCCCAGGACATCCACGCCGAACCCCACCGTGCCCTGAGTGAAACCGGATTTGGCGTCGAGGATAAAACTCTGCGTCCACTCCTGGGCGCCACCCTGGGTTTTGCTCGGGTTGGCGAAGTTACGGTTGAAGAAGAAATTACGCAGGTTGAGGTTGGCGCTGGCGTCTTCGAAAAAACCGTGGTCTTCGGCGACGGCAGGCAAGGCAAGACTGGCGACAGCGGTGGCCAGCAACAGCCGGCGCGGGTGGAAAGTGCTCATGGTATCGAACCTGTTGTTATTGGGGTTATGCAGGTGGCGGCCATGGTGCGCGGCGGTGCGTGGGCGGTTCAATCGGGGGAGGGCGGGTTGTGGGCGATGATCGAACGCAAGTTGCCGGGCGCTCAGGCCCGGCAGGCTCAGCGTTTGGGCAGATCGATGTGGGTCCAGGGGAACGCCGGCAGGTAATGCTGGGCCGCGACGATCACGGCCACCATCACCACCAGGAACACCGCTTGCCATGGGCTCCAGAACGCCCAATGCAGGCCGTTGAGCCACGGGTAGCCTTCGCTGAAGCGTTGGCTCATATGACCGATGCGTTTTTTGTGCAACAGGTTGATCAACACCATGCCGGCATAGGTGAACGCGCCGAGGACGCCGAGCATCAAGGCGCAGGCCACCAGCATGATCGCTTGCGGCACGCCGTGGCGGATCACCAGCCAATAGTCGTTGGGGTTGAGTCGCTTGGGGATCAAGCGCTGGCTCAGCCACAAGTCCAGCACTCTGTAGGTCGAACTCATCCCGGCCCAAAACTGCGTGACGCGAAAACCGATACCGGCCGGCACCAGTGCCATGAACATAAAGATCGACACCGACATCAAGCCCAGCTTGTCGGGCTTGGAGTGGGCGATGCTCAGGCCGATACCCAGGGCGAACACGGCCCACAACCGGATAAACACTTGGGTGTAGATCGGCCGTGGCACGAATTTGCGCCAGAAGAACAGGTCAGGCTGAGGCAGCCGCTCGATCAGTTGCGGATAACGCCAGGTCAGGGTCTCGGCCAGGTGCTGGCAGGCGTTCCATTCGTTTTCGCCGAAGGTGTCGATGATGCGTTTTTGTTGAGTGGTGGACATCGGCGTCAGCAATAAGCGCGCGGCCAGAGCGTCGGCGGAGTTGCGTCGGGTGTCCTGGGCTTTTTCTTGCAGATGAGTGAAGAAACTCTCCTGCTCACAACGCGACACCAACTGGCGCCACATCCACGCCGGTTCCGGGTACACCCCTTTCTGATCGTCCCAACCAAATGTCTGGCACACCCGTTCGAACAGCGGCACGCTCCATTGGGTGTCATGCAGCAATTGCAGAACGATGCGTTGCCACTGCTGCTGCAAGTCGAATACCTGTAACCAGGCTTGGCTGTTGTACTGGGTCAATTGGCTGATGAACTCGCGTTCGGCCTGTTGCTCCAGCAGTTCTTGCAAGGTGCGGCGATAGTCCTGCAACAGTTCGCCGGTCAGCGCCTCGTATTGCCAAGGGGTCATCGCTACCTGCTGCCACGGCGTCAGCCATTCCAGGTGCTGCGCGGCCCATTGGGCGATGGCGCTGCGTTCGCCGGGGGCATTGAAACAATGGCGCAACAGGCCGGCCTGGAACGCGTCGGCGCAACCCTGTTGCCGAGCCTGCGCCCAGCGTTCATTGAGGTTATGGGCATTGAGGCCGCAGATCAGCGCTTCGGCAGGGTCTGGCGCGGGGGCGTCGAACGGCGCCGGGCTGAGGGGGCGCACGTCCATCAGTTCGGCCAGATCGCTGAGGTTGTCGGGGGCCGCTTCGGCCAGCGGTGCCTCGACGGCCACTGCCTCGGCGTTGTCCATGCGCCAGCGCGCTTCGCTCAGCGCTTCTTCATAGGCCTCGCGCAGGCGCTGGAAGCCGGCGGCGTCTTCATCCGGGCGGCAGCTTTTGAGCAGCCGCGCATAGCTGCGTTTGATGGTGCGCTCGTCGGCATCTTCCGGCAGCTGCAGTACGGTCCAACAATCCATGTGATCTTTCCTCAGCGCCAAAAGCCGTTATCGAGCTGCTCCAGTTGCCGGGTCAGTTCGCTGCGGGCTTCGCGGATGCGGCGTTCGTCCTGGGTGTCGAGCACATGCTGGAACTGAGCGGCCCAATGCCCGAGTTGTTCGCGCAGCTCACCCAGGCTTTCCTGATAGAGCCGTTCAAGGCGCGCGGTCAGAACGGTGTTGACCTGCTGGTCACGCGGATGAATCTTCAGTAGCGCCAGGGCTTGCAGGCGTTGCTGGATTTCCTGCGGGCTGAGCACACCTGGGTTGTTTTCGATCACCAGGGAATGTTGCTCGCCGGTCAGCGGGATATTCACCTGGGCTTCCAGCAGGCCGTTGTTGTCGTAGGTAAAGCGTACGTCCAGGGAGACTTCACCGGCTTTGCGCTTGGGCACGGCGATTTCCAGTTGGCCCAGTTCGATGTTGTCTTTCACCAAGCGGCTTTCGCCTTGATAGATCTTCAGCAGCACGCGGCTCTGGTCATCGTGCAGGGTGACCACACTTTTGACCCGGCTCACCGGCACGCTGCTGTTGCGTTCGATCAGGGGCAGGTAGTGGCCGCTTTCGATATGGCCGCCGTATTGGTTCGAGGTTTCGATGCCCAGGGTGTAGGGGCACACGTCGGTCAGCACCACTTCTTCCAGCGCGGCGGAACGCGCTTTGAGGGCGGCCTGGATTGCGGCGCCGTGGGCCACCACTTGGTCGGGGTCGAGGCTGATGGAGGGAAAACGCCCGAACAACCCGGCGGCGAGTTTGCGCACCAGCGGCATGCGCGTGGTGCCGCCCACCAGCAGGATTTCATCCAGGTCACTGACACGAATGCGCGCATCGCGCAGGGCGCGCTCGATTGGCGCGCGCAGGCGCTCCAACAGCGGCGTGTAGAGCTTGGCCAGCTCCGCTTGAGTGATGGTTTTTACCCACTGCTGGCCATCGACGCGCAGGGTGAAGTCGGCGCTGTCATCTTGGCCCAATGCCTTGCGTACGCGTTCGGCCTCGCGGCGCAAGGCGTGCAGCACGCTGCTGGTGGGCGGAAAGCCTTGGGCGTTGCGCTGGCTGTCGACGAAATGCTCCAGCAGCAGCGTGTCGAAATCTTCGCCGCCCAAGAAATTGTCGCCGGCGCTGGCGCGCACTTCCATGACCCCTTCGAACAGTTCGATGATCGACACGTCAAACGTGCCGCCACCGAGGTCGAACACCAGGAACGAGGTTTCTTTGTCGCGTTGATGCAGGCCGTAGGCGAGGGCGGCGGCGGTGGGTTCGTTGATCAGTTTTTCAACGTTGAGTCCGGCCAGCTCACCGGCAATGCGCGTGGCTTTGCGTTGGCCGTCGCTGAAGTACGCGGGCACGCTGATCACGGCTTCGGTGACGGTGTGGCCGTAGGTGCGCTCGATGTCTTCTTTCAGGCTTTTGAGCACCAGTGCCGAGAGTTCTTCCGGGCGGAACGAACGGTCGCCCAGGCGCACTTCGGTGGCGCTGCCCATGTAGCGCTTGAACAGCGACGTAGTCAGGTGCGGGTGAGTGTGCAGGCGCTCCTTGGCGGCCTGGCCGACCAGCACGCGCCCCTGATCATCCAGCCCGACTACGCTCGGGGTGAGCAATTGGCCAAGGGCATTGGGCACCAATTCGGCGGCGTCACCGCGCCAGACCGCTGCGAGACTGTTGGTCGTCCCCAGGTCGATTCCTACGATCATTACGACAAGCTCCCTCTGTGGTCTGTAAGAATCTGTAACCAATTTTCCCGAAAGGTTGAACGCAAAGCAAGACGGTGGCCGCTGACCCGAGCGGGCTGGCGGTATTTGCCGTCGCGAACGGGCTGCTCAACCTTTCAACCTTACGTTTCACCGCTGCGGTGTCTACTGTCAGGGTTGACAGTAGAACACGGGTTTTTCAGGGCGTAGTTTTGTGGTGGTCACAGTAGATGTTGAAGCACGCGAGGGAGGAAAACTCATGAGCTTCGGAAAAGATATAGGAGAGATCTTAACGTCCGGGGACAGGTTCGAGGCGAACTTGATCATTGATCACGGAAAGCCGGTGCCGATTAAATTTGACCACCTTGAGCTGGAGTCCTACATCAAGGGGTTGCAACTACGTATTCGCCTCGGCATCGAGGATAACCCCGGCTCCAAGAATGAGCTGACCCTTGAAGCCGACAAAGGTGAGCTGAAGGCACCCATGACATATCCGATCGGCCCGGGCCAGTTCATCCGTGCTCATTTTGGTCTGGAAGGTTATGTGGAGTACCTCCCTTCATCGTATTGGGGGAGTTTGACCGTCAACCGTCTCGAAACTGATGAGGCTAATAATAAAACTTCGATGGATCTCAGCTTCTCAATCGGTTGGAAGGCCACTGATGGCCGAGAACTGGAGGTCGATTGTTCAAAGCTTGAGATCAGCCAATGAGTTCATTGTGATACTGAGAAAAACGCACATAAAAAAACGCCTCCTGTCAGGGAGGCGTTTTTCTTGACGACGGCGTTATCAGAACGCCTTGAACGCCGGCGCTTCTTCTTTCAGCGGTTCATTCTTCGCAGTCTGCTCGTTCCAGCCACCGCCGAGGGCCTTGTACAGGTTGACCTCGCTGGTCAACTGCGCGAGGCGGTCGGTGATCAGCGATTGTTGCGCGCTGAACAGCTGGCGCTGGGCATCGAGGAACGTCAGGTTGCTATCCACACCGATGCGGTAGCGACGCTCGGCCAGGCGGTAGTAATCCTGGTTGGCCTCGACGAAACCGCGTTGGGCTTCCAGTTGCTGCTTGTAGGTCGCCCGCGCGGCAAGGCCGTCGGAGACTTCCTGGAAGCCGGTCTGAATCGCCTTCTCGTAGTTCGCCACGTTGATCTCTTTCTGGATCTTCGAGTAGTCCAGGCTGGCGCGCAGGCTGCCGGCGTTGAAGATCGGGATGTTGATCTGCGGCGCGAACGACCAGGTGCCCGAGCCGCCTTTGAACAAGCCGCCCAGGTTCGGGCTGGCGGTGCCGGCGCTGGCGGTCAGGCTGATGCTTGGGAAGAACGCCGCACGGGCTGCGCCGATATTGGCGTTGGCGGCCTTGAGGTTGTACTCGGCCTGCACAATGTCGGGGCGACGTTGCAGCAGGTCCGACGGCAAGCCGGCCGGCACTTCGCTGAGCAGGTCATCCGACAGCGGCTGGCTGGCCAGATTGGCCGGCAGGCCGGTGCCCAGCAGCAGGGTCAGGTTGTTTTCGTCCTGGGCCACCTGGCGAGTGTAGCGGGCCAGTGACACCCGGGCGTTTTCCACCGAGGTGCGCGCCTGGCTGAGGTCGAGGGCCGAGGCCACGCCGACTTCGTTGCTACGCGAAGTCAGCTTGTAGCTCTGCTCGAACGCAGCGAGGGTGTCCTGGGTCAGCTTGAGCAGTTCCTTGTCGGCCTGCCAGGTCAGGTAGGCGTTGGCCACACTGGCCACCAGGCTGATCTGGGTGCTGCGCCGCGCTTCTTCGGTGGCGAAGTACTTTTGCAGGGCTTCTTCACTCAGGCTACGCACGCGACCGAACAGGTCCAGCTCGTAGGAGCTGATCCCAAGACCGACCGAGTACTGGCTGGCGATCCTCGATTCGCCGGTCTGCGACAGGCGAGCCGGGGTGCGCGAGCGCTCACCGCTGCCCGTGGCCGAAACGGCCGGGAACAGGTCGGCGCGCTGGATGTTGTACTGCGCAGCGTAGGCATCGATGTTCAGGGCCGCGACACGCAGGTCGCGGTTGTTCACCAGTGCGGTCTGGATCAGCTGTTGCAGGGCAGGGTCATGGAAAAACTGCTTCCAGCCTTGCTCGGCGGCAGCCTGACCCGGCGCCTGGGCCGACGAATACGCCGGCCCCTGCGGGTACTGCGCTGCTACCGGCGCGTCGGGGCGCTGGTAGTCAGGGATCAGCGAGCAGCCACTGAGCACGAAGGCTGTGACGGCTAGGGAAAGTAGCGACTTGCTCATTGGCCAGCCTCGTTAGAAGTTTGCTTGGTTTCGGGTTCTTTGCGGTTGCCGATGGCCGACACGGTAGCGAAGAACAGCGGCACCCAGAAGATCGCCAGGACAGTGGCGGTGATCATGCCGCCAATGACGCCGGTACCGATGGCGTGCTGGCTGCCTGAACCGGCGCCCGAGGAGATCGCCAGGGGCAGTACGCCGAGGATGAACGCCATGGAGGTCATGATGATCGGCCGCAGACGCATGCGAGACGCTTCGATAGCCGACTCGACGATGCCTTTACCCTGTTCGTGAAGCTCTTTGGCGAACTCCACGATAAGGATGGCGTTTTTCGCTGCCAGACCCACCGTGACCAACAGGCCCACCTGGAAGAACACGTCGTTGGACAGCCCGCGCATGCTGGTGGCGATCAACGCACCCACCACGCCCAGGGGTACTACCAACACCACCGCAATCGGGATCGACCAGCTCTCGTACAGTGCCGCCAGGCACAGGAACACCACCAGCAGCGACAGCGCATACAACGCCGGTGCCTGGGAACCGGACAAGCGTTCTTCGTACGACAGACCCGTCCAGGCATAGCCCACGCCCGCCGGCAGTTGCTTGGCGATGCGTTCCACTTCGGCCATTGCTTCACCGGTGCTGTAACCCGGTGCCGGGGTGCCGAGGATTTCCATCGCGGCCACGCCGTTGTAACGCGAGAGCTTCGGCGAACCGTAGATCCACTTGCCGGTGGCGATGGCCGACAACGGCACCATCTTCCCGGAGTCGCTGCGCACGTACCACTTGTTCAGGTCTTCTGGAGACATGCGGCTGGCGGCTTCACCTTGCACGTACACTTTCTTCACGCGACCACGGTCGATGAAGTCGTTGACGTAGCTGCCACCCAGGGCAATCGCCAGGGTCTGGTTGATGTTGGATAGGGAGATGCCCTGGGCGCTGGCCTTCTCGTCGTCAACGGTGAGTTCGTATTGCGGCTCATCGTTCACGCCGTTGGGGCGCACACCGGCCAGGATCTTGCTCTGTGCCGCCATGCCCAGGAACTGGTTGCGCGCGGCCATCAACTTCTCATGACCGACACCGCCCTGGTCTTGCAGGAACACGTCGAAACCGGTGGCGTTACCCAATTCCAGTACCGACGGCGGCACGATGGCGAACACCATGGCGTCCTGGAACGTCTGCATGAAGTAACCCTGGGCGCGCTTGGCGATCTCGAACACCGAGGTGGACGCATCACGCTCGTCCCACGGCTTGAGCATCACGAACGCCAGGCCGGAGCTTTGGCCACGACCGGCGAAGTTGAAGCCGTTCACGGTAAACACCGATTTGACGCCTTTGCCTTCGCCCGGCTCACCTTCTTTATCGTTGAGCAGGAAGATACGCATGTCGTCGATGACTTTCTGCGTGCGTTCAGCGGTGGAACCGACCGGTGTTTGCACCTGGGCAAAGATCACGCCCTGGTCTTCGTCGGGCAGGAACGCCGCCGGGATGCGCATGAACAGCCAGATCATGCCGGCGAAGATCAGCAGGTACACCAGGAACGCCGGGATCTTGTGCTTGATCATGTTGCCCACGCCGCGCTCGTAGCTCACTACGCTACGGTCGAAGGTGCGGTTGAACCAGCCGAAGAAACCACGCTTGGGTTGGCCGTGCTTCTCGGGATCGATCGGCTTGAGCATGGTGGCGCACAGCGCCGGGGTGAAGATCAGGGCAACCAGTACCGACAGCGCCATGGCCGAAACGATGGTGATGGAGAACTGTTTGTAGATCACCCCGGTGGAACCGCCGAAGAACGCCATCGGCAACAGTACCGCCGACAGTACCAGGGCAATACCTACCAGGGCGCCCTGGATCTGGGTCATGGATTTGACCGTCGCTTCTTTAGGCGACAGGTGTTCCTCGGCCATCACCCGCTCGACGTTTTCTACCACCACGATGGCGTCGTCCACCAGCAGGCCGATGGCCAGGATCATGCCGAACATGGTCAGGGTGTTGATGGTGAAACCGAACGCCGCCAGGATGCCGAACGTCCCCAGCAATACCACCGGTACGGTCATGGTGGTGATGATGGTGGCGCGGAAGTTTTGCAGGAACAGGAACATCACCAGGAACACCAGCACGATCGCTTCGACCAGGGTGTGCACTACACCGGAGATCGATTCGGTCACCACTGGGGTGGTGTCATACGGCACCACCGCCTTCATGCCAGGCGGAAAGAACGGTTCCAGCGACGCCACGGTGGCGCGGATGGCTTTGGCGGTGTCCAGGGCGTTGGCGCCGGATGCCAGTTTGATCGCCATACCGGAGGCCGGCTTGCCGTTGAACTGCGCGCTGATGCTGTAGGTCTGGCCGCCCAGCTCGATGCGCGCGACGTCCTTGAGGCGAACCTGGGAGCCGTCGGTGTTGACCTTCATCAGGATGTTGCCGAACTGCTCGGCGGTCTGCAGGCGTGTCTTGCCAATGATGGTGGCGTTCAGCTGGGTGCCGGGCAGGGCAGGCAGGCCGCCCAATTGGCCGGTGGCCACCTGTACGTTCTGTGCGGCGATGGCGGTGCTGACGTCGACCGGGGTCAACTGGTAGTTGTTCAGCTTGGCCGGGTCGAGCCAGATACGCATGGCGTACTGGGAACCGAACACCTGGAAGTCACCCACGCCGGCTGTCCGCGAGATCGGGTCCTGGATGTTGGACACGATGTAGTTGGACAGGTCGTCCTTGGTCATGCTGCCGTCTTCGGACACCAGACCGATCACCATCAGGAAGTTCTTCACCGACTTGGTCACGCGGATACCCTGTTGCTGCACTTCTTGCGGCAGCAGCGGGGTGGCCAGGTTCAGCTTGTTCTGCACCTGCACCTGGGCGATGTCGGGGTTGGTACCCTGGTTGAACGTTACGGTGATGGTCATGCTGCCGTCGGAGTTACTGTCCGAGGACACATACCGCAGGTTGTCGATACCGTTGAGCTGTTGCTCGATCACCTGCACCACGGTGTCCTGCACGGTTTGTGCGGACGCGCCTGGGTAGGTCACCTGGATATCGATGGCGGTCGGCGCGATGGCCGGGTATTGGTTGATGGGCAACTTCAGGATCGAGAGTGCCCCGACCAGCATGATCACCAGGGCAATCACCCAGGCGAAAATGGGACGGTCGATAAAAAATTTCGACATGGGTTACTCCCCTTTGCCAGCAGCGGCAGCAGGAGCAGCGGTACCGGCGGGCTTGGCGTTGTCCGCGTCCTTGACCTTGACCTCGGCGCCCGGCTTGACGTACTGCAAGCCTTCGGTGATCACACGGTCACCGGCGTTCAAGCCTTTTTCCACCAGCCAGTAGGCGCCGGCGGTACGGTTGGCCACCAGCTCGCGTTGCTCGACCTTGTTGTCCGCATTGACGATCAACGCCGTCGGAGTGCCTTTGAGATCGCGGGTCACGCCTTGCTGCGGTGCCAGGATCGCCTTGCTGTTCACACCGGCTTGCAGTTGGGCGTGCACGAACATGCCCGGCAACAGGGTGTGATCGGGGTTGGGGAATACGGCGCGCAGGGTTACGGAACCGGTGGTCTGATCGACCGACACTTCGGAAAATTCCAGTTTGCCGTCGTGCTTATAGTCGCTACCGTCTTCCAGGGTCAGCTTGACCTTGGCAGCATTGGCCCCGGCTTTCTCCAGTTGGCCGCTTTCCAGGTCGCGGCGCAGTTTCAGCATTTCGGCTGAAGACTGAGTCACGTCGACGTAGATCGGGTCCAGTTGTTGGATCACGGCCATGGCATCGGCCTGGCCATTGCTGACCAGTGCGCCTTCGGTCACCGAAGAACGGCCGATACGCCCGGAGATCGGCGCGAACACTTTGGTATAGCGCACGTTGATCTGGGCGGTTTGAACGTTTGCTTCGGCGGTCATGCGATTGGCGACGGCAGTGTCGTATTCCTGACGGCTCACGGCCTGCTCATCCACCAACTGCTTGTAGCGGTCGCTGATGGATTTGGTCTGGCTCAGGCTGGCCTGGGCGCTTTTCAGGGTGGCTTCATAGACCGACGGGTCGATCTGATAAAGCTGCTGGCCTTCCTTCACGTCCGCGCCTTCCTTGAACAGGCGCTTGAGAATGATGCCGTTGACCTGCGGGCGAACTTCCGCGATGCGGAAGGCCGTGGTGCGGCCCGGCAGTTCAGACGTCAAGGTGAACGGTTGCGGTTGCAGGGTGACGACGCCGACCAGAGGGGTTTGAGCGGGCGGAGCCGCTTCTTCCTTTTTACATCCGCTGAGCAGCGATGCCAGGGCGACGGCAGTGACCAGAGCGGTAACAGCTGGCTTAAGTTGCATGAAGATCCTCGGGTCAGGCGCGCAGGGTGCGCACAAGAAGTGTGGAAGGGTAAAAAACAAGCCGTGAGTAGATAAGTAGCTTGCTACGCAATATACTTACGTTCATGGTTGTTTGTAAACTCTTGACAGGCTTTGCGGATTGTTGACAAAGCAATGTCCAAAGCCTCGATTTTAGTACGTTCGGTGCCCATGACGGCGTCGTCCCACAATTATTCAGATGATCGTTAACATCTATTAACACTGCGTTAACGATAGTCCCACGTGTTCTGATTGAGGTTTTACTGCCATGGTTCGTCGCACCAAAGAGGAAGCTCAGGAAACGCGCAGCCAGATTCTCGATGCCGCCGAGCAAGCCTTTTACGAGCGCGGCGTTGCGCGCACCACGCTGGCAGACATCGCCACGTTGGCCGGCGTGACGCGGGGCGCTATCTATTGGCATTTCAGCAATAAGTCCGACTTGCTCCAGGCCCTGCTCGATACGTTGCACGAGCCGCTGGACGAGTTGGCGCGGGCCAGTGAAAGCGAGGATGAACTCGACCCGCTGGGCTGCATGCGCAAACTGCTGATTCGTTTGTTCCATCAAGTGGCCCTGGATCCGAAAACCCGACGCATCAATGAGATCTTGTTTCATAAGTGCGAATTCACCGACGAAATGTGCGACATGCGTCGTCAGCGTCAAACCCACAGCCTGGAATGCAACCTGCGTATCGGCCTGACGCTGCGTAACGCGGTCCATCGCGGGCAACTACCGGAAAACCTCGACACCACGCGGGGAGCCGTGTGCCTCCATGCGTACATCAACGGGCTGATCGGCCAATGGTTGCTGGTACCCGACAGCTTTCAATTGCAGCAGGAAGCCGAACGTTGGGTAGAGGCCGGGCTGGACATGCTGCGCTTGAGCCCCAGCCTGCGCAATTGAGACAAAATGCGTAATTGCGTCCAGTTGTGTCAACAGTAAAGCCTAAGGACGGTCAATCGTCCTTCTGACTTATTCGTGGGGTGACTTTATATACGGGCTGGCCGGCGCTTGATAGGTAGCCGCCTAAGTATTTTGTAGGGATTTTGTTGCAATGCTGTGAAGGAATGTTACCTAGGGCAAAGTGAGAGGGGGCGTGCCCCCGATAGCAGGGTGCTGGGCAGCTTATAGCCGACCCACCGCTATCGGGGGCAAGCCCCCTCCCACATTTGCTTAGTGTTTTAGGCGATTACAGCGGCAGGGTCGGGTAGTCGATATAACCGACCGGGCCTTTGCCATAGAAGGTTTCCGGATGGGCTTCGTTCAGTGGCGCATCGGCCTCCAGACGAGCCGGCAGGTCCGGGTTGGCAATGAACGGCACGCCGAACGCCACCGCATCCGCTTTACCCTCGGCCAGCCACGCATTGGCGCTGTCCTTGGTGAAGCGTTCATTGGCGATGTACGCGCCGCCGAAGGCTTTTTTCAGTTGCGGGCCAAGGCTGTCGGCGCCTTCTTTTTCACGGGAGCAGATAAACGCGATGCCGCGCTTGCCCAGCTCAGTGGCGACATAAGTAAAGGTTTCTGCCAGGTTGGCATCGCCCATGTCGTGCGAGTCGGCGCGGGGTGCCAGGTGCACGCCCACGCGGCCGGCGCCCCATACTTCAATGGCCGCGTCGGTCACTTCCAGCAGCAGGCGTGCACGGTTTTCCAGGGAACCGCCGTACTGGTCGGTGCGCTGGTTAGTGCTGCTCTGCAGGAACTGGTCGAGCAGGTAGCCGTTGGCGCCATGGATTTCCACACCGTCGAAACCGGCGGCCTTGGCGTTCTCGGCGCCGGTACGATAAGCGTCGACGATGTCGGCGATTTCAGCCGTTTCCAGGGCGCGCGGAGTCGGGTAGTCGGCCAGCGGACGCACCAGGCTGACGTGGCCCTTGGGTTGGATCGCACTCGGCGCCACTGGGGTTTCGCCGTTCAGGTACGACGGGTGGGAGATGCGCCCCACATGCCACAGTTGCAGGAAAATCTTGCCGCCGGCGCCGTGCACGGCTTTGGTCACGTTGGCCCAGCCGCGCACCTGGTCGTTGGACCAGATACCGGGGGTGTCCGGATAGCCCACGCCCATCGGCGTGACGGAAGTGGCTTCGCTGAGAATCAGCCCGGCAGACGCACGCTGCACGTAGTACTCGGCCATCAGCGCGTTGGGTACGCGACCGGCGTCGGCGCGGCAGCGGGTCAGCGGGGCCATGATGATGCGGTTCGACAGCTCCACGTCACCCAGTTTGATCGGATCGAAAATAGTCGTCATCGCACAATACCTTCTCTAGTTACTTGGATCAGTTGGTCGCAGGGGCCAGGTCGGCATCGCCGCTCTGACGGAAAGTTATCAAGGTCACCAGCAGGGCAAGGATCGCCAGGGCAGCGGCCGCCAGCGGCACACTGGTCAGGCCGAAACCATGGGCGATCACGCTGCCACCGACCCAGGCGCCGAGGGCGTTACCGATGTTGAACGCGCCGATGTTCAAGGTGGACACCAGGTTCGGAGCGGCCTTGCCGAAGGTCACCACGTTGATCTGCAGCGCCGGCACGGCGGCGAACGCGGCGGTGGCCCACAGGAACAGGGTGATTTCGGTGGGGATCACGGCGACGCTGGTCCAGCTCAGTGCGGTGGACACCACTGCCATGCTGATAAATACGCCAATCAGCGTGGCCGCCAGACGTTTATCCGCCAGTTTTCCGCCGATGATGTTGCCCACGGTCAGGCCCAGGCCGATCAGCAGCAGGGTCCAGGTCACGCCTTTGGGCGACACCCCGGTGACATCGCCCAACAGCGGTGCCACATAGGTGAAGAGGGTGAACATGGACGCGGCGAACAGTGCCGTCATGCTCAGCGACAGCCAGATACCAGCACCCTTGAGGGCGGCCAGTTCGGCGCGCATGTCGAGCTTTTCTTCATCGCGCTTGGCCGGCAAGAAGCGGATCAGCCCGATCAGCGCCACCACCCCGATCACGGTCACGGCCCAGAAGGTCGAGCGCCAGCCGGCTTGCTGGCCCAGTGCGGTGCCCAGGGGCACGCCGAGGACATTGGCCAGGGTCAAACCGGTGAACATCAGGGCTACGGCCGAGGCCCGCTTGTTGGCCGGCACCAGGTTGGCCGCCACCACCGAACCAATGCCGAAGAACGCGCCGTGGCATAGCGCGGTGACCACGCGGGCAAACATCAGCACGTTGTAGTCGCTGGCCAGTGCGCAGAGCAGGTTGCCGATAATGAAGATCCCCATCAACGCGACCAGCGCCGCCTTGCGTGGCAGTTTGGCCGTGGCCAGTGCCATAAATGGCGCGCCAATGGCCACGCCCAGGGCGTAACCGGTGACCAGCCAACCGGCGCCAGGGATCGATACGCCGAGGTCCGCTGCCACATCGGGCAGCAGGCCCATGATGACGAACTCGGTGGTGCCGATGGCGAAGGCGCTCAAGGCCAGGATGAGGAGCGAGAGGGGCATTTGTGGATCCTTTTTACAGCGGTTCAGCGCTGAGTTCAGTGATAAGCGCCGTGAGGAAGGCTTGGATCGCTTCCTCATTGCGTTTGAAAAAGTGCCACTGCCCGGCCTTCTGGCTGCTGATCAGACCCGCCCGTTGCAAGGTGGCCAGGTGGGCCGACACGGTCGACTGGGACAAGCCGCAGCGCTGGTCGATCTGCCCGGCACAGATGCCGTATTCGTGGTTGTGCAATTGCTCGGGGAATTGCACTTTTGGGTCTTTGAGCCAGTTGAGGATGTCTCGCCGTACTGGGTGCGCCAGGGCTTTTATTATTTCGTCGAGGTCGATGGACATGGCAGTGTGCTCGGTGTCGTAAAGCGTTATATCGCGATGAGGCGAACTTTAAATCGGTATATCCCGATATACCAATACGATTTAGCTCTGAGATCAGCTCAAATCGGTATATCGGGTTATAACGATACGTTGGCGGCAGTGCTAAACTGCGCGCCATGAATTATCTCGCACATCTGCACCTGGGCGGCCAACTTCCTGCGCAACTGCTGGGCAGCCTGTATGGCGACTTCGTCAAAGGCCGTCTGCAGGGCCAGTTCAGCCCATCCATCGAAGCGGCGATCCAGTTGCATCGCTCGATCGACCGGTTTACCGACAGCCATCCGTTGGTGGGGCAGGCGTTGTCGCGCTTCAGCCTGACCCGTCGGCGCTATGCGGGGATTGTTCTGGACGTGTTCTTCGATCACTGCCTGGCGCGGGATTGGACCTTGTATGCCGACCAGCCGCTGGAGCACTTCACCTCGCAGGTATACCGCGTATTGGCTGCCGAACCGCAGTTGCCCGGGCGCTTGGCGCAGATTGCGCCGTTTATGGCGGCCGATGATTGGTTGGGCTCGTACCGTGAATTTGCGGTGATGGAGCAGGTGTTGCGTGGGATTTCGCGGCGGCTGACGCAGCCTGAGGCGTTGGGGCAGGCGATGCGGGAGTTGCGACTTTTATATGAACCGTTGAGTGAAGACTTCCGGCGCTTCTACCCTGAATTGCAGGTGTTCGCACAGTCTCAACTGACAACATCAAACTAAATGTGGAGGAGGGGGCTTGCCCCCTCCCACATTTGTTTCAAGCTGCGAACGCTGGTCGTGCCGCTACTTGTTCTACCTCCGGCACCGGCCCAAACAACACCTTCTGTACCGCCTGCTGCGCCTGGTAAGCCAGCGCCGCGCGTTCCTGCCCGGCGCACGCAATCGGTGTGAGCACATGAATTTCCACATCGCCCTGGTCATTGGCGAACAACCGCATCAGGTGCGAGAGCAAGTCGTCATCGCCGATAAACGGCGCCAGGGGATCGACCTGTCCGTCACGCAGGTAACGGATCGCCACCGGTTGCAGCGACACATCCGCATCGATGGCGCTGGCCAGCAGGCGCCCGTGGAAGGTGCGCAGGCTGCGACCGTCGGTGGTGGTGCCTTCGGGGAACATCAGCAGCGGGTGCTGTTGTTCCAGGTGGCGGGTCATTTGTTTGCGGATCAGTTGGCTGTCGCCCGAACCCCGGCGGATAAACAGGCTACCAGCCTTGGCCGCCAGCCAGCCGGCCACCGGCCAGGTGCGCACTTCGGCCTTGGACAGGAACGACATCGGCGCCACGGCGCCCAACAGCGGAATGTCGGTCCAGGACACGTGGTTGCTCACCCACAGCATCGGCTGCGTCGGCAACTCACCGTTTACCGTTACGCGAAAGGGTAGGGCGTGGGTCAGCCTCGCCATGAAAAACCGCGACCAGCGTTGGCGCCGCACCATCGAGTTGGCGATGCCCAATCGCTCGAACACACCGAACACGCTGGCCATGCTCAAGCCCAGCGCCACCACCAGCAACACCCGGGCGATGCGCCCGTACACGCGCAGGCGGCTCATCACATGGCCGCCTTGAAATGGCGCGCATACCGTGGGCACAACTCGTCGCGCTTGAGCAGGATAAATACGTCGGCCACCTGGAAATCCTCATCCCAGCACGGCTCGCCGCAGATCTTCGCCCCCAGGCGCATATAGGCCTTGAGCAGCGGCGGCATTTCGGCGATCACGTTGGACGGCAGATCCAGGGCCGGCAGTGGTTTTTTCGGCTCGGCGCGCAGGTGCTCGTTGCACAGATAGCGTTCGCGCAGACGCTGCATGATCGCGTGGGCCTGGATGCCGCCGTCGTGCATGGGGATGCTCGCGCAGCCCATCAAATAGCTGTAGCCGCCCTGGTTGAGCACTTCGGCCAACTCACCCCACAACACGGCGATGGTGCCGCCGTTGCGATAGGCCGGGTCGACGCAGGTGCGGCCAATCTCCAGGATCGGGCCTTTGAGATGGAGCAAGCCATGCAGGCTGAATTCTTCTTCACTGTAGAACCGGCCCAAAGTGCTGGCGGCCTGGTGGTCGAGCAAGCGTGTGGTGGCTACCAGGCGACCGGTGTTCAAGTCCCGCACGCCGATATGGCTGCAGTGCACATCATAATCATCCATGTCCAGGCCATGTTCCGCGCCTTTCAGCTTGGCATTGAACTCGCCGCTGAATACGTTGAACCGCAGGGCCTGGGCTTCCTGCAAAGCCTGGGCGCCGATCAGGCGTTCGGCTTGCAGACGGCGTTCATTGCCGGTGTCGCTGATGCGGGCGATCTGAGTCATGGCGAGTCTCCGAGTGCCGGCCACGTTTCGGCCGGTCGACTTTGTTGTCCAAACTCAGGCTATGGAGGCCCGGTGTCATCTCCATGAAGTTATGGTGACGCTTGGATGACAGGCACTGTGTCGTCAATCTGTCATCCACCGGCGCTAGGCTCGCGGGTTTGAATGCCCCGTTGAGTCCGCGTCTATGGTCAAAGGCTTGTTGTGCGCCGTGCTGCTGTTAATCACTATTAACGGCCATGCTGAGACCTGGCCTGACCAGGAGTGGGCCAAGGGCACGCCGCTCACCGGCCCCGCGCTCGAAGCCCTGGACGCCTATGCCTTTGCACCGCGCGACGACGCTACCCGCCAAGGCATTCGCACCGATGCCTTACTGGTGATCCGCGACGGTAAAGTTATTTACGAACGCTACGCCGCGCCCACCAGCGCCAGCACGCCGCACCTGACTTGGTCAGTGAGCAAAAGCCTGATGGCCTGCGTGCTGGGCGTGGCTTATGGCGACAATCGCTTCAAATTGAGCGACCCGGTGGCGCGTTTCTACCCGCCGATGAAGCAGCACCCGACGGTGACCATGGCCGACCTGCTGCACTGGGCCTCGGGCCTGGACTGGCAGGAAGACTACGAATTCGCCCCGCTCAAATCCTCTGTCGTGGCGATGCTCTACACCCGAGGGCGCGCGGATATGGCCGAGTTCGCCGCGAACAGCGACACCTTCAGCGCGCCGGGGCGGGCGTTTCGGTATTCCAGTGGCGATAGCAATCTTTTATCCGCTGCTCTTAAAGGCATGCTTGGCCACAAGGCGTACATAAGTTACCCGTGGGATGCGCTGTTCACCCCGCTGGGTATTCGCAATGCCACCTGGGAAACCGACGCCGACGAAACCTTTGTTGCCTCCTCCTATGCCTACCTCACCGCTCGCGATCTTGCGCGGGTCGGCCTACTGATGGCGCGGGATGGGCGTTGGAAGGACCAGCAACTGCTGCCCAGGGACTGGGTGGCCTTCAATCGCCAGGCGTTCGATAACTACAAAGCCGGCCAGGACGAAGCCACGCCCGGCGGCCATTGGTGGCTCAACCAAGGCACGCCAAGGCCCTGGCCCGATGCCCCCGCCGACACCTTCGCCGCCCTCGGCCACTGGGGCCAGGCGCTGTATGTGATGCCCGAGCAGCGCCTGGTGATCGTGCGCTACGGCGACGATCGCGACGGCAGCTACCGCCACAACGAACTGCTCAAACGCGTGCTTGCGGCGGTGCAACCATGATCCGGCGTCGTCCGTTCACCAGCCTGTTTCTATTGCTGTTGCTCGCGCTGTTGGGGTGGGTTTGGCACGAGCGCGTCAACCTGCAAGCCTTCCCCGATATCATCGCGGCGTACACCGCCAAGGAATATTGCTCGTGCCGCTATGTCGCGAATAACCCGGCGGCGTATTGCCTGGGGTACGTAAAACAGTATCTGCCGACCAGCGCGTTCAATGACAACCCGCTGCGTAGCGAAGTAACGGCCAGTGGCTTGGGGCGCACCCATACGGCGCGTTGGTTGGGGGAGCGCCAAGGCTGTCGCCTGAACCCCTGACACAAGATCCCCTGTGGGAGCGGGCTTGCCCGCCAAAGCTGTCTGTCAGTAAAGATGTGCCAACAGGCTCACCGCATTTTCGCGAGCAAGCACACTCCCACATTTGGATTTGCGCCGTTCGTGACATTGCGCTTAAGGTTCGTGCAGGTTTTTCGCCCCGCGAGTCCTTAATGTTCAATGTTTCGTTTATCCAACCCCTGGCTTTTGTCTTGCTGGCCGCTGTTGCCGTGCCCGCCCACGCCGACTGGTACCTGGACAACGAGTCCTCGCGCCTGTCTTTCGTCACCACCAAAAACACCGAGATTGCCGAGGTTCAGCGCTTCCTGGTCTTGCACGGCAAGGTCGACGACAAAGGCGCGGCGCAGGTGCAGGTGGAGCTGGAGTCGGTCAACAGCGGCATTCCGCTGCGCGATGAACGCATGCGCAATCAGTTGTTCGAGATCAAGACCTTCCCCGAAGCGCTGATCAGCGCACAGATCAACCTGCAACCCATCAATGACCTGGCCCCGGGCGCGCAACTGGAGTTACGCCTGCCCCTGAGTGTGACCTTGCATGGCAAGACCCAGACCTACAGCGCCGAACTGCTGGCTACGCGCCTGGATGACCGACGCTTCCAGGTGGTGACCCTGGAACCGGTGGTGCTGCACGCCAAGGATTTCGACCTGGCGCCCGGGGTGGCCGCGCTGCGCAAGGCGGCCGGGCTCAAGTCCATCAGTTTGTCGGTGCCGGTGGGTGCGGTGCTGATCTTCACGGCGCGCTGACATGGGCGGCGCGGTGTTCCCGTGGCGCAGCGCCAACCGTTTCGAGTTGTTGATCGACGGCCCGCAGTTTTTTCCGCAGATGCTGGTGGGCATTGCCCGCGCCGAACAGCAAGTGGATCTGGAGTTGTACCTGGTAGAGGCCGGCGCGTGCGCCGAGGCAATGGTGCAAGCGTTGGTGCTCGCCGCCGAGCGCGGTGTGCGCGTGCGGTGCCTGTTCGATGACTACGGCAGCCTGGCGTTCACCCTGTCGCTGCGCAAGCGCTTGACCGACGCGGGCGTGGAGCTACGTTTTTACAATCGCCTGAGCTGGCGTCGCTGGATGCGCAACCTGTACCGCGACCACCGCAAGCTGTTGCTGATCGACCAGCATGTGGCGGTGGTGGGTGGCACGGGCGTGACGGACGAGTTCTGGACACCGGGCCACGACACGGCCGAGTGGCATGAAGTGATGGTGCAGATCAGCGGCCCGCTGGTATTGGATTGGCAGGCATTGTTCGACCGCCAATGGCACGCCAACGCGGCGCGGCGCGCGTGGAAACCGGCCACCCATTTTGGCTTGCCGCGTCTGCCCAAAGTACCCGCCAGCGGGCCGGGGCTTGGCCGCGTCGCGTACGCCGACGCCCGCCAGCACCGCGATATTCTGCAATCGCTGATCCGCGCGCTGAACAACAGCCACCAGCGCATCTGGCTGGCCACTCCCTATTTCCTGCCGACCTGGGGCGTTCGGCGTGCCTTGCGCCGAGCGGCGGGGCGCGGCGTGGACGTGCGCTTGCTGCTCACCGGGCCGCGCACCGATCATCCGTCCGTGCGCTACGCCGGACACCGGTATTACCCGCGTTTGCTGCGTTCAGGCGTACAGATCTTTGAATACCAGCCGTGCTTCCTGCACCTGAAGATGGTGCTGGTGGACGACTGGGTAAGCATCGGCTCGTGCAATTTCGATCACTGGAACCTGCGCTTCAACTTGGAAGCCAATCTGGAAGCACTGGACCCCGAGCTGACCCAGGCGGTGGTGGCGAGTTTTACGGCGGATTTTGCCCAGAGCCAAACGGTGAGCCTGGAGGCGTGGAAAGCCCGGCCATTGTGGCGACGGGTCAAGCAGCGCGTCTGGGGGTGGATAGATCGGTTGGTGGTGAACTTGCTGGACCGGCGAGGCTAGGATTAGCGCCTATCCAGTTGAGCTATTGGACGAGCGTGTAGTGGGCTCCTGAAGAGTCAGGAGCCCGTCGAATGCTCGGATGACCTACACCGCCATTCTTGCGCCGCCTGAGGCTGAAACTTCAATGGCCATGAAATTACCCTTGTTGGAATTTTCTTCATATTCCTTATCTAACAGGCGCTGGATTTTATCGTTCAGCGTGCTAACAGATTCCCGATATTGAAGAAGTTTGTCGTTACTGCGATCTGGTGAGTTAGCTGACTCAGGGAATGAATTGTTGTCTGCTAGGTCTTTGGCCACTTGGTGAGTGCTGGAAATTTCATCCTTATTAATGGGGAGTCCATAAAAACTCAGCACGGAATCGAGAGAGGCCCTATCAGTTGGCTCTTCCGCATGCAGTACACCCTGTCCGGATGGGTAGATTATTCTGGCAATATCCACCAATGGCTTAAATGCCTCCTGATGTTTTGGGAACTGCTGCGAGAATTCTTCCTGGGTGAACGATTTCTCTTCGTCATTCCAGGTTTTCCCATGTAGTACTCCGTTGGCCGAGTCGTAGGACAACGAAGAGCGATCTATATTGTTATCATTTGCCCAGCTAGCCAGCCCTGTATTGCTGAATGCTTTCGTGGACGCTTCCAGCCATTTTCCGTAGGTCGACTCTTTGGGGATATCAACCATTGGCGAGGGGGTTGCAAGGTCGCTTTCCTTGAGCCCCAGCATGGTATTGGCAACAACCGTAGCGAGCTGACTGTCGCCGACAGGGTTCGATTGGGCGCTGATCCTCTTGTCGTAATCATTGAGGTCTTTGTGCAGGATATCAGCCCCCATTCTTTCATCTACGCCACTTTCCGGTGGTGCGGGGGCGGGCGTCGGTTCTGGTTCTGCCTCTGGTTCCGCATTCAGCACGTTAAAAAGATCATTGGCCCCGGAAGGGTCTTCACTTTTTTGATGGGGTTGGGTGGACGGAAACAGTGTATTGAAAAGATCATTGGCCTCGTTGGCGCCTTCTCTGTACGCGGACCTTGTGGAGTCAGACCTCTTTTGGCGCGAAAGCATATCACCCGTTGTCTTTTCTTCGGATGCGTTGGCCGAGTTAGAGTCCGATTGTCTGCTTTTTATGATTTCTTGTTTGAATGTGCCGTAAGCAGCGGCGGCCTCTGAATTGAACGGCGCTTTTACCTGTGCTGTTTTGGTCGACAAACTGTACGCTTGCGCTGATTGGGTAACAGTGTTGGATGTTGTTGTATGAGATTGCGGATTTATTGTCGTATCTGCCAATGCAATAGTTGATACGGACTGGTTTGAACTAGGGTGGTTGATATTTAAAGTCATGCAGGTGCTTCCGCGTATTGAATTTAAGTGTTTGTCGAGCCTTTAGTTGTGTGGGGGGATACGGATTTTCGTTCCGCTTGAGATGTTGCTGCTGGTTTCTTAGTTGCGTTTTTTGACAGAAGGGGGCAGTGGGAAGTGTGTTACGGCGTAGAGACCTTGGGAAAGTTTGCAGTCACCTCGGTAGCATCCTTTGCTCCGAGGTGAGGCATTTGCGGCATTGATTCAGAGCAGTTCGAAGCTCTGTTGCTGTACATCCTGAGAGTCCAGGCCGATCTGCACATTGAACTCGCCCGGTTCAGCGGCGTACTTGAGCTGTGTGTTGTAGAACTTCAAGTCGTCTTCGGTGATGGTGAAGTGCAGCGTGCGCTCTTCACCGGCTTTGAGCATGACTTTCTGGAAGTTCTTCAACTCCTTGATCGGGCGGATCATCGAGCCGGCCACGTCCTGGATATACAGCTGCACCACGGTTTCGCCATCGACCTTGCCGGTGTTTTTCACGGTGACGCTGGCGTCGAGCTTGCCGGTCTTGTTCAAGGTGGTGGACGACAGGGCCATGTCCGACAGGCTGAACGTGGTGTAGCTCAGGCCATAACCAAACGGAAACAGCGGTCCGGTGGTGTCATCGAAGTACTGCGAGGTGTAGTTGCCCGGTTTGCCCGGTGTGAAGGGGCGGCCGATGGTCAGGTGGTTGTAGTAGGTCGGAATCTGCCCTACCGAACGCGGGAAAGTGATCGGCAGTTTGCCCGACGGGTTGTAGTCGCCGAACAGCACATCCGCAATTGCATTACCGCCTTCGGTGCCGGCGAACCAGGTTTCCAGAATCGCATCGGCCTGTTGGTTCTCTTCCAGGATCGACAGCGGGCGGCCGTTCATCAGCACCAGGACCAGCGGTTTGCCGGTGGCCTTGAGCGCCTTGATCAGGTCGCGCTGGCTTTGCGGGATGTTCAGGTCGGTGCGGCTCGACGACTCGTGGGACATGCCACGGGACTCGCCCACTGCGGCGACGATCACGTCGGCCTGCTTGGCCGCTTGGACCGCCTCGTCGATCATGGCCTGGGGCGAGCGCTTGTCATCCACCACTTCCGGCGCATCGAAGTTAAGGAAATTGAGGTAATCGACTACGGCTTTGTCGTTGGTGATGTTGGCGCCGCGGGCGTAGATCACTTTGCCTTTTTCACCGATCACGGCGTTGAGGCCGTCCTGCAGAGTCACCGATTGCGCCGGGCGGCCGGCGGCGGCCCAACTGCCCATCATGTCGATAGGCGCCTTGGCCAGTGGGCCGACCAGGGCGATGGTGGCGGATTTCTTCAGGGGCAGGGTGTTGTTGTGGTTCTTCAACAGCACCAGGCTGCGACGGGCGATGTCGCGCGCCTCGGCGCGGTGCAGGCGGCTGTCGGCATAGGTGTCGACCGGGTCGTCCTCGGCCTTGCCGATGCGCAGGTACGGATCCTTGAACAGGCCCATGTCGTACTTGGCGCCGAGCACTTCGCGCACGGCGTTGTCGATGTCGCTCTGTTCGATCTCGCCGGACTTGAGCAGCCCCGGCAGTTCTTTGCCGTATAGCGAGTCGTTCATGCTCATGTCGATGCCGGCCTTGATCGCCAGCTTCGCGGCTTCACGCCCGTCCTTGGCCACGCCGTGCTTGATCAGCTCGAAGATCGCGCCGTGGTCGCTGACGGTCAGGCCCTTGAAGCCCCAGTTCTTGCGCAGCAGGTCGTTCATCAGCCAGGTGTTGGCGGTGGCGGGCACGCCGTTGATCGAGTTGAGCGCCACCATCACACCGCCGGAACCGGCCTTGATCGCGGCGTGGTAGGGCGGCAGGTAATCCTGGTACATCTTGACCGGGCTCATGTCGACCACGTTGTAGTCGCGACCGCCTTCCACCGCGCCGTACAGGGCGAAGTGCTTGACGCTGGCCATAAGGCTGTCGGCATTGGCCGGGCTGGTGCCCTGGAACGCCTTGACCATCACTTCGGCGATGCGCGAGACCAGGTAAGTGTCTTCGCCGAAGCCTTCGGAGGTGCGGCCCCAGCGCGGGTCGCGGGAGATGTCGACCATCGGCGCGAAGGTGATGTCGAGGCTGTCGGCGGCGGCTTCCTGGGCGGCGATGCGCCCGGAGCGGCCGATGGCATCCATGTCCCAGCTGGAGGCCAGGGCCAGGCTGATTGGGAAAATGGTGCGGTGGCCGTGGATCACGTCGTAGGCGAAGAACATCGGGATCTTCAGGCGGCTGCGCATGGCCGCGTCCTGCATCGGACGGTTTTCCGGGCGGGTGATGGAGTTGAACGTGCCGCCGATGCGGCCGGCGGCGATTTCCTTGCGGATCAGCTCGCGGGGCATTTCGGGGCCGATGCTGATCAGGCGCAACTGGCCGATCTTTTCATCCAGGGTCATCTGCTTGAGCAGGTCGCTGACGAAAGCGTCCTTGTCCTTAAGCGCAGCAGGCTTTGTTTCTGCCCATACGGGGTGACTGGCCAGAGTGGCAACAAGGCCGAGCAAACACAGCTTTTTCATGAATATCCTTTTTCGGCTCACTGCACAGCGCTTGCGCTGATCGGCCAAAATGTGGGGAGCGTCTATTGTTGTTCGGGTGTTGTTCAGATAAATGCAGCACACTCTGAACTCTTATTCGCGCTGGGCATCTTTGTAGCTGATTGGCTCGATGCGTACCAGTGGTGGCGGATTATGCCCCAAGCGCGCGGTTTATAGGGCAGGTCATCCAATTCCATCCAGTTTGGGCAGGAGATACACCATGCAAGCAGCACAGGTTAACCGCTGGGGCCTCAAGGCCGCGGCTCTGCTATTGATCAGCACGGTGCTGAGCGGTTGCGGCATCAACAACATACCCACCCTGGACGAGCAGGCCAAAGCAGCCTGGGGCCAAGTGCAGAACCAGTACCAACGTCGTGCCGACCTGATCCCCAACCTGGTGGAAGTGGTCAAGGGCTATGCCGCCCATGAGCAGGACACCCTGACCGCCGTGATCGAAGCGCGGGCCAAGGCCACGTCGATCCAGGTCGATGCCAGCACCCTGGACAACCCGGAAAAACTCAAGCAGTTCCAGCAGGCCCAGGACGGCTTGACCGGTGCCCTCAATCGCTTGATGGTGGTCTCCGAACGCTACCCGGATCTGAAAGCCAACCAGAACTTCCTGGCCCTGCAATCTCAACTGGAAGGCACCGAAAACCGCATCGCCGTGGCGCGCCGCGACTTTATCCAGGCCGTGCAGGCGTACAACACCGAGATCCGCACCTTCCCGGGCCGCCTGTGGCACAGCGTGATGTACAGCGATTTGCCGATCCGCGCCACGTTCGAAGCCACCAGTGCCGATGCCGATAAAGCGCCGCAAGTGAAGTTCAAATAAGGCTGCACTGAGGTGTCGATGCGTTTATTAAGGATAGGCCTGGCGCTGTGGCTGTTGGCCTGCGTGGGCGTGGCCCAGGCGGCGTTGACCTTCCCGGCGCTGACCGGGCGGGTGGTGGATAACGCCCAAATGATCGACCCGGCGGTGCGCGCGCAGTTGACCCAGCAGTTGCAGGCGCTGGAGCAGAAGAGCGGCGATCAGATCGTGGTGGTTACCGTACCCGACTTGCAAGGCGTGCCGATCGAGGACTTCGGTTATCAATTGGGGCGCCAGTGGGGCATCGGCCAGAAGGGCAAGGACAACGGCGCGCTGTTGATCGTCGCCCGCGATGAGCGCAAGTTGCGCATCGAAGTCGGCTACGGCCTGGAAGGTGTACTGACCGATGCGCAGTCCTGGGTGATCATCAATCAGGTGATCGCGCCCAAGTTCAAGGCCGGCCAGTACAGCCAGGGCATCAGCGACGGCGTGGCCGCGATGATCCAAGTGGTCGGCGGTGAACCGCTGGCGGTGCCCGCCCATGTGGCGGATGGCAACTTTGCCAAGGATAATCCGCGGCTCTCCATTGGCCTGTTCGTGTTGCTGATCGGCGTGTTGTGGCTGTGCAATCGCTTGGGCCTGCCGGTGGGCGCGATCCTGTTGGCGATCCTCAGCAGCAGCGGACGCGGCGGTGGCGGCGGCGGAGGGGGCGGTGGTTTCCGGGGCGGCGGCG
Organism: Pseudomonas sp. efr-133-TYG-23; assembly: GCF_030209215.1. Classification (NCBI taxonomy): domain Bacteria; kingdom Pseudomonadati; phylum Pseudomonadota; class Gammaproteobacteria; order Pseudomonadales; family Pseudomonadaceae; genus Pseudomonas; species Pseudomonas sp. efr-133-TYG-23. The sequence goes on from NZ_JARVSL010000027.1 coordinate 328,563, forward strand.
GTGGCTTCGGCGGCGGCGGGGCCTCGGGCGGATGGTAATGACAATAACGAGAAAAGAGCATCTACAACCATGGCACTACTGAGTGAACACGAACAACGCCAGGTCGCTGAAGCGATCGCCCGGGTCGAGCAGCAGACCGAAGCCGAGCTGGTGACGGTGCTGGCCGCCCGTGCCGATGACTACGCGTACATCCCGTTGTTGTGGGCCAGCCTGATCGCCCTGGTGGTGCCGGGCGTGGTGCATTACCTGTCCGGCTACCTGACCATGTACACCTTGCTGTTGGCGCAGTGGGCGACGTTCATTGTGCTGTGCCTGGTGTTTCGCTTGCCCAAAGTCACTACGCGCCTGATCCCACGCTCGGTGCGGCATTGGCGCGCGTCCAACCTGGCGCGTCGGCAGTTTCTGGAGCAGAACCTGCACCACACAGTGGGCAGTACCGGGGTGCTGATTTTTGTCAGCGAGGCCGAGCGCTACGTGGAAATCCTGGTGGATGAAGGCATTTCCAAGCGCCTGGACGACAGCCGTTGGGACGCCATCGTCCAAGCCTTCACCCAGCAGGTCAAACAAGGCCAGACCCTGGCCGGGTTCATTGCCTGCATCGAGGCCTGTGGCGAGTTGCTCAAGGTGCATGTGCCGGTGACCCAGGCGCGCAATGAACTGCCCAATCGCCTGGTGGTACTTGAGTAGCCCAAACACCGCGATCAAAAAGCGTGGGGGCTTGCCACCGATGGCGGCGTGTCAGCTGGCTCATCCATTACTGAGCCGGCCTGATCGGGGGCAAGCCCCCTCCCACATGGCGCTGTGCTGAGTGAGCGAATTGTGTTGCAAAGGCCAGGTTTGCAGCAGTCCAGCGCCACCCCCAACACCAAGCCCGGCACAGATAAAACTGTGGGAGGGGGCTTTACTGAGTGAGCGAATTGTGTTGCAAAGGCTAGGTTTGCAGCAGTCCAGCGCCACCCCCGACACCAAGCCCGGCACAGATAAAATTGTGGGGGATTGTCCCCTCCCACATTTAGCCCCAGCAGTGTTCAAGTGCAGTACCGTTGATCAAATAACTCCGTGCCCTGAGCCTCCATCCCCCCTAAAATGCCCGGCATTCCCAGCCCGAGGCGTTTTTGTTCATGTCCGTCACCGCTCAACCCGCCCGCCCTGCGCCGGATCATCACGCCCAGTTCATCGAACTGCTCGGCGAAAGCCTCGCGCACAATGCCTTTATCAAGCTGGTGCTGGCCAAGTACGTCGGTGACGAAGCCGAACTGCAACGGCTGATCATCAAACCGGTGACCGTCAAAGAGCAGGCGTGCCTGTCCTTTGTGTACCGCTACAAAACCCGCGACATCACCAAGAACCTGCCCCTAGCCGAAGGCGTCGCGGCCATTGCCGCACTGTTGCCGACGTCGTTCAAGAACGCGCACTTGCTGGCGCTGACCGACGAAGCCCAGCTGGAATACAGCAAGAAGAACAAAAGTTCGCTGTTCAAGAGCAAGCCGCAGCAACTGCGTGAGGCGCCGTCGGCCGAGCATAACCGCGAAAAAAATCGCTTTCTCGACCTGAGCCGGCCGTTTCTGGCCGACCTGGGCGTGACCGATGCCAAGCAGGCGCTGATCCCATCGATGTCGCGCAAGTGGAAGCAGATCAACAAATTCATCGAGGTGTTCAGCCATGCGCTGACCTCGTCGCCGCTGAAACTCGATCAGCCGGTGCGGGTCGCCGATTTCGGTTCGGGCAAGGGCTACCTGACGTTTGCCATCCACGATTACCTGCGCAATACCCTCAACGCTGAAGCCCAGGTCACCGGCGTCGAACTGCGCGAAGACATGGTGACCCTATGCAACAGCGCCGCTGCACGCCTGGAACATCCCGGGCTGGTGTTCAAATGCGGCGATGTGCGCAGCGTGGCGCCCAGCGAGCTGGACGTGATGATCGCGCTGCACGCCTGCGACATCGCCACCGACTACGCGATCCACACCGGCATCCGTTCCGGCGCATCGATCATCATGTGCTCGCCGTGCTGCCATAAGCAGATCCGCCTGCAGATCCAGAGCCCGGCGCTGCTCAAGCCGATGCTGCAATACGGTCTGCACCTGGGCCAGCAGGCGGAAATGGTCACCGACAGTCTGCGTGCGCTGTTCCTCGAAGCCTGTGGTTACGAGACCAAAGTGTTCGAGTTCATCTCGCTGGAACACACCAACAAGAACAAGATGATCCTGGCGGTCAAACGCGCCGAGCCGGTGGATAACGCCTCGTTACTGGAGAAAATCCAGGCCCTCAAGGCGTACTACCACATCACCGAACACTGCCTGGAAACCCTGCTGCGCGCGGATGGTTACCTGGGCACCCGCCGTTAAACTGCGCTGGGCTTGGGAGCTGGCGCAGGCTGCACCGCTGTCTTGCGCCCCAGCATCACCGTCACGATCACCCCGCAGGCGAACACCCACGTGATCGGCTCGATCTGTTCGCCGAAGAACAGCGCCGAGAACGCAATGGTGAAGAAGATCTGCAGCAGTTGAATCTGGCTGACCCGTGCGATGCCGCCCATGGCCAGCCCGGCGTACCAGGCGAAGAAACCGAGGAACTGCGAGAACAGCGACACATAGCCGAACGCCCACCAGGTGCGCGCCGAGATCGCGCCCTGATGCTGCGCCGCCAGGTACCACACCGGGCCGATCAGCAACGGTGTCGACAGCACCAATGCCCAGCAGATCACCTGCCAGCCGCCCATCTCCTTGGCCAATCGGCCGCCTTCGGCATATCCCAGGCCGCCCACGGCAATGGCGCCGAGCATCAGCAGGTCGCCGGCTTGAATACTGCCGGCGCCGGTAATCAGCGCATAACTGAGCACTAGCCCACTGCCCAGCGCCGCGCAGGCCCAGAAGGCTTTGGACGGCCGTTCATGGGACAGCCACGCCGCATACAGCGCCACGCACAAGGGTTGCAAGCCGTTGACCAGCGCACCGTGGGACGCCGGTAAGGTTTGCATGGCCCAGGCCGACAACACCGGAAAACCCAGGATCACCCCGGCGATCACCAGGCCCAGGCCGCGCACTTGACGCCAAGTGGGCCAACGCTCGCGGCGCCACAGCAACAGCGCTGCCGCCGGCACCGCAGCGAATAACGCGCGGCCCAGGCCGTTGAGCAACGGGTGCATGTCCTGCACCACGATGCGGGTGAAGGGCAGGGTCAGGCTGAAGATGATGACGCCCAGCAGGCCGAGGGCCATACCGGTGTTTTCGCGCGAACTCATAAGGGGGGCCGGAATCAAGAGGGCTTCATGGAATGCCCATCTAGCCACAACCCCCGCCGATCAAGGGCCTACAGCTGCGTGCGGATTTATCCGTACAGTTGTTCAGAAAAAACGCGTGACGCTGATCTTCGCATCGCGGCCCTTGGTGTAGGCCCGGTCGCCGCTCAGGGCCGGGCGGTAGTTATTGTTGAACATATTGTCGAGGGTGAAGTTGACTTCGGTGCCCTTGAGGTAAGCCTGCTGCGGTTTCCATTTGGCGAACAGGCCCTGGGTGTTGTAGCGCTTGTTGTTGTATTGGTCGTAAAAGGTATCGCCGACGCTGCTGCCGGGGCCGCCGGAGTATTTGTCGCTGGGCAGGCGGTCGGTGGCGCCGATGAACTGGCCCATCCATCCCACTTGGGCATCCCACGCCGGAATATGGGTGCCGAGCACCAGTACCCATTTGGTCGGCGGGATGTCCCGCGCCGATACGTTCGGCCCCCAAGGGTTGGTGTAGGCGCCTTCATGCTGGCCGGTGGTGTAGGCGTAGGACACCGAACCGAACAGGTACGTGGAGTTATAGAACGATTCCACCTCGAAACCCTTGATGGTCACGCCGCCGATATTGCGGTAGTTGGACATCGGCCCCGGCGGGCAGGCCGTGGAAATCGTGCCGCCATTGATTGCCTGGTTCTGGCAGCCGACGCCGGTGGCCTTGAAGATTTCGTCTTCGACTTTGTTGTGGAACAGCGTGGTACGCACTTGCAGACTGTCGTCCTGGGCGATCAGGTTATCGAAACTGGTGATGTTGCCCACGGTGATCGACGTGATGCGTTCCGGGTCCAGATCGACGCTGGTGGCGGTGCGACTGCCCACGCCCTGCACTTCATATTGTTCGTCGATCACCGGGGCGCGCCAGGTCTGACTCCAGTTGGCGAACAGCCCGACCTGCGGGGTGACGGTCCAGAACAGCGCCAGACGGGGCGACCAGCCGGTGTAGGTGCGGTCGCTGTAGTCATGGCCGACTGCCGGGTTGGGGTTGCTGTAGTACGGCGCATCGTTGGCCTCGCCACGGTTGCGCACATGGTCGTAGCGCAAGGACGGAGTGACCGTCACGTCGCCAAGGGTTACCGCATCCTGAATGAAGAAACTGTTGGTATCGACCTTGCCGTGAGGCATGAAGCCCGGCTGGAAATGCCCGTAGTTGTAGCGCGGCGTGTTGTAGGTGGCGCCAGGCATCCACATCTCGGTTTCCCGCGTGTGTTTGCGGATCTGCGTGCCGACGGTGACCGCGTGCTGCAGCGGCCCGGTGTCGAACAGGCTGACGTTGCGAATGTCGAGGTTTTTGTCGGTGTAGGCGGTGTCCATCCGGCGCCCGCCGCTGGCCAGTTGGAAAAACGCCGTGGCGGTGCGCTCGTCGGTTTGCTCGGTGTCGGACTGCGAATATTTGACGGTCAGATCCACCAGCGGGTTATCCAGGGGCTGGTATTCGTACTTGCCGGACCAAGTGGTGTCGACCGTATCGCGGTTGGCCAGGAAACGCTTCAACGCGCCTTCGTAGCCGTAGCGGTCGATATTGGCCTGGGTCGGTGGCGTGGGGTAGCTGGCGGCGGAAAACGGCGTCCAGCGATCGCTGTGGGAACGCGAGTAGGACAGGCCCACGCTGTGTTCATCGGTGAAGTGCGCATTGACCTTGAACAACTGCCCATCGACGTTCTGCGCAGAGTTGGGCAGGCGCTGGGGGTTGATCGGGTACTGGTTATTTTCGTTGGGCAACTTGCCGGCAACCTTCATGTCGTCGCCATCGCGCTTGGTCAGGTAGGCCAGGGCGTCGAAACGACCGTCGTCGGTGCGACCGAACACGGCACTGCTGTAGACCTGCTCGTGGTCGTTACTGGAGTAACCGTACTTGAGCATCGCGCCGCTGTTGCGGCCGTCTTGCAGCAAGTCCGGGGCGTCCTTGGTGGTCATGTTGACCGTGCCGCCAAAGCCGCCGTTACCAGTGAAGGGCGAGTTGGGGCCTTTCTCTACTTCGATGCTCTTGATCAACTCAGGCTCGATAAACACCGTGCCCTGTTGGTAGCGTTCGAAGCCGCTCTTGGTGGCGCCGTCGACGGTGAGCGGCACGTCTTCGGCATCGCCGAAACCGCGAATGTTGATGGTCTGGCCACCGGGTTTGAGCGAGCCACCCTGGCTGACCCCGGGCAGCGTTTGCAGCAGGCTGGGAATGTTATTGGCTTGGTAGCGCTCGATATCCGCCTGGCTCAAGGTGGAGCGGCCGACGGTGCTGGAGTCGACTTCATTGCCGGTGCCGATCACGCTCAGGGCTTCCAGCTGGATGGCGCCGCTGGTGGTGGTCCTGGCCTCTTCGGGTTTGACCACGTAAGTGCTGCCGACTTTGATCAGGATGAACTCGCCATTGGACAGCAAGTTGCGGATTGCCGTCTCTGCGCTGTAGTCACCGTTGAGTGCCGGCGCCTGCACGTTCTTGAGCTGGGCCTCGTCGAACAGCAACTGGATTTTCGTCTGCTGCGCCACTTGGCTCAGGGACGCGGCCAACGGCTGGGCGGGCAGGTGCAGGGTGAACGATTCGGCCTGGGCGCCGAGGCTGAATGCCACGCAGGTGACGGCAAGGGTCGGTCGAAACAACGGCAGAGCAAGGCAAGGCGCGCGAAACATGAAATCCCCCAGGGTGGCTAAATGGCCAAAAAGGCGTGCGTATCAAACGCAGACGGGAGGAAGACGGGGCTGCGGAAAAAATCCACACATGCGAATGCAAAATATTCTCAAGTATGGCGCTCGGCGGGTTAACGGTTCGGTTCGATCCTGATCGCGCCGTCGGCCAGCACCACGGTTTTCACCGGCAGCAGCGCGGGAAGGGCGTTGAGTAGCGCATCGGGGTCATTCACATCCAGGTTGCCCGATACCTTCAACTGCGCCACCGCCTGACTGACCTGCAACGGTGCCTGAGGGCGGTACAGGCTCACTTCGTCGATCAGGCTGGCCAGCTCGCGATTGCGAAACGCCAGGTGCCCGCTGCGCCAATCCGCCACCGTTTCGTCGGTGAGGGAGGATTGCACCAGCGTGCCTTTGGCGTAGTTGTAACCGGCGCGTTGCTGCGCCCCGAGCATGGCGACCGGGCTTTTGGCCGTGGGTTCGAACGCGACCTGACCGTGGGCAACGCTGACCACCAGTTGTTGCGGGCTGCGGCGCACATCGAAACCGGTGCCGACCACCCGCACGCGGGCTTCCCCCGCCTGCACGAACAATGGCCGTTCCTTGTCGGCGGCCACTTCGATATACAGCTGGCCCTGATCCAAGTGCACGATGCGCTGGTGGGCGCTGAAGTCCACGCGCAGGCGGGTGTTAGCGTTCACGTACAGCGTGCTGCCATCCGGCAGGTTCAGGGTGCGCGTGCCTTTGGCTTGGGCCGCCACCTGGGTGTGATACAGCTCGCGGGGCGCGCCGAGGTGCGTCGCCATCACCGCGCACAACACGGCAGCGGCCACCGCCAGCGCCGGACGCCACGGGGACGATTTACGGGGCGCCAGCGCCACGGGTTTGTTCAGTTGCTGCAATTGGGCCAGGTCGGCCCACAATTGTTCGAACTCGGCATAAGCACGGGCATGTGCTGGCACCGCGTACCAGGCCGCGAAGGCCTTGCGGTCGGCACGGCCGGTGTCCTCACGGTTGCGTGCAAACCAACTGGCGGCTTGGGCATCGATGGAATCGCTGGCTTCGATATCCAGGCTGTCGGTGTCGCTCAGGCGGTTCATTCTGGCTGCTCCGTGCCGGGGTCGTGTTGAAGGCGTCGCTTGCAATGCAGCAGGGCAAAGGCAATGTGCTTTTCCACCATGCTGGTCGAAATGCCCATGCGCTCAGCGATCTGCGCCTGGCTCAGGCCTTCGAAGCGGTGCAGCATAAGGGCTTCTCGTCGGCGGGGCGAGAGTTCGGCGAGGACTTCTTTCAACTGTTCCAGGCGTTGCAGGCGCAGGGCGGCGGCCATGGGTTCGTTTTGCTCGTCGGTGAGTGGCTCGCAGGGCTTGTCGGCTTGTTCGCCATGCACGCTCTGGCGCACCTTTTGTTTGCGCCAGTGGTCACGCAGCAGGTTGCGCGCCATCTGGAACAGAAACGCCCGAGGCTGCTCGACCTTGGCTCGGTCGCGGTAATCCAGCCATTGGGTGAACACGTCCTGAGTCATGTCCGCCGCGTCGCTGACGTTGTCGGTGCGCTTGCGCAGGAAATGCAGAATGTCTGCATAAAACCCGCGAAAGGCATCGGCCGACAGCGGGTCGGGCTTGGGACGAGACATGGATATCCTTCTTGACGACGTAGGCTGTGAAAAACGTCGCGAATGATATCGAGAACTATTGTCATTTGTCTCCAGGTAAATACCGGACGCCTGTTCAGGCTGGCAATACGGGGTGCTTAGCCTTTAATCCTACGAGCTGGTAAACGAAATCCCACTTCGAAGGAACACAATCATGGCTGGATGGTATGAGTTGAGTAAAAGCAGCAACGGGCAGTTTCGTTTTGTGCTGAAGGCGGCGAACGCAGAAACCATTTTGACCAGCGAGCTTTACGCCACCCGCAGCGCTGCAGAAAACGGCATCGCTTCCGTGCAGACCAACAGCCCGCATGACGAGCGCTATGAGCGAAAACTGGCCCAGAACGGTAAGCCGTACTTCAACCTTAAGGCGGCCAATCACCAAGTGATTGGCACCAGTGAGCAGTACTCTTCAGAAGCGGCGCGGGACCAGGGTATTGCCAGCGTCAAGAGTAATGGCCCAAGCACCACGATCAAGGACAAGACCTGACGTTGCAGAGGTATAGCCAACGCCCCGGCTCATAGGAACCGGGGCGTTTTGATTCAAACGGCTTCCAGCAAGCCCTTGAGTTGATTGCGTGCGTTATCGCCCAGCGGGAACACCGGTAACCGCGGGTCTCCCACCTCCAAACCGGTCAAGCCCAAGCCCGCCTTGATCGTCGCCGGCAGCCCGCCCTTGAGGATGAAGTCCAGCAACGGCAACTGTTGATAGAACAGGGCCTGCGCCTGGCTCAGGTCATTGGCCAGCACCGCGTCATACAACGCCAGGTTCAGCGCTGGGATCAGGTTCGGCGCCGCCGTGCACCAGCCCTTGGCGCCGGCCACGAAGGCTTCCAGCGCCAGTGGGTTGCAGCCGTTGTAGAACGGCACATCGCTGCGACGGCGCAGTTGGTGCATGCGCTGGATATCGCCGGTGCTCTCCTTGACCATGGTCACGTTGTCGACCTGTTCCACGATACGCAGGATCAAGTCCACCGACATGTCCGTACCGCTGGTGGCCGGGTTGTTGTAGAGCATGATGGGCACGCCGATGCTGGCACCGATCGCGGCGTAGTGGGCGAGGATTTCGGCTTCGCTGAGTTTCCAGTAGGAGGCAGGCAGCACCATCACGACGTCGGCGCCATGGGCTTCGGCGTAGCGCGCGCGGCGCACGGCTTTGGCGGTGGTCAGGTCGGACACGCTGACGATGGTCGGCACGCGTTTGCCGACTTTTTCCAGGCTGTAGGCGCTGACTTCGTCCCACTCGGCGTCGCTCAGATACGCGCCTTCTCCGGTGCTGCCCAAGGGCGCGATGGCATGCACACCGCCGGCGATCAAGCGGTCGATGGAGCGGCCGAGCGCGTCGAAGTCGATGCGTTGCCCATCGGCACTGAACGGGGTGATGGTGTAGCCGATGATGCCGTGAATGTTGAGGCTGGACATGGGAATTCTCCGGTCAAAAAGGGGGGCTTCAGTTCAGGCAATCGACGTGCTGGCGCAGGGTCTGCCGTGCGTAGTAGTTGAACGCGGCGCCGTGGCGCTTGGGTTTGGAGATCCAGTCATGGGCCTCGCGCCCCAGTTCCGGCAAGATCGGTTGGATCGTCCCGGCCGCCATTGCCAGCAACTGCAACTTGGCCGCGCGTTCGATCAACTGCGCTATCACGCAGGCCTCCTCGATGGCTGCCCCGGTCGACAACTGGCCGTGGTGCGAGAGCAGAATCGCGCGCTTGTCCCCCAGGGCCGTGGTGATGATTGCCCCTTCCTCATTGCCCACCGGCACACCCGGCCAGGTTTGCAGGAATGCGCAGTCGTCGTACAGCGGGCAGAGGTCCATGTGCGAGACCTGCAACGGCACTTCCAGCATCGACAGCGCGGCAACATGGGTAGGGTGGGTGTGGATGATGCAATTCACATCCGGGCGGCCACGGTATACCCAGGTGTGAAAGCGGTTGGCCGGGTTGGGAATGCCGTGGCCTTCCAGCACTTCCAGGTCTTCGTTGACCAGCAGTAGGTTGCTGGCGGTGATCTCGTCAAACCCCAGGCCTAACGGCTGGGTGTAATAGGTGCCTGGCATTGGCCCGCGTGCGGTGATCTGCCCGGCCAGGCCGGAGTCGTGGCCATGGTCGAACAGGATGCGACACGTGAGCGCCAGCTTTTGCCGGTCGGTCCACGTATTATCCGCCAGGGTGTTTTGCATCTGGGTCAGTGCATGCTTGACCAGTTGGTCTTTGGGGAGCGCTAATGTCTTGGCCATATCGGTGTCCTTTGAGGGTTGCAATGGACGTCGGATTTGCTGGTCTCCCGCTGCTCGCAAGGTCGTTGGGTGAACGCAAATGACACTAAAGATGCTATATGACACAAAGTGTCATTGGCAAGCACGGCTCATCGTTTCCTGCATGGATTAATCGCAGCGCATGTCTATCCGTTTGAAATTATTGAGAAAAAAACTTGGCGTTACGTTGGAGACCCTGGCGGAAAAGTCCGGGATGACCAAAAGTTACCTGTCCAAGGTGGAGCGCGGGCTCAACACGCCGTCCATCGCCGCCGCGCTGAAATTGGCCAAGGCCCTCAACGTGAACGTCGAGGAGTTGTTCAGCGAGGAACGCGCAAGTCTCGACAGCTACAGCCTGGTGCGCAGCCATGAGCGCCCTGACACGTCACCGGGCTATGCCGTGCTTGCCCACCAGGTCAGCGAACGCAGCCTGTTGCCCTTTATCATCTACCCGCCCGCGGAGTTCTCCGACAAGACCTTCAAGGAACACGTGGGGGAAGAGTTTCTGTTCGTGCACGAAGGCCAGGTGGAAGTGGATTTCATGAACGAACGCGTGACCCTCGAGCGCGGCGATGCGCTGCATTTCAACGCGCAGAAGCCGCACCGCATCCGCTCGGTGGGGCCGGTGCAGGCGCAGCTGTTGGTGGTGGTTCACAGTACTGATGAGTGAGGTTCTTGCAGTAAGCAGGGCTGTCCCGCGCTGGACCGCGAAATGGCTCCCAAGCCAAGCGCCCGCCAGGTAACCACGTTGTCTGGAGTGGGGCTGCTCCACAGCCCAGCGCAGGGCAAGCCTGCTCGTCACAGCGTACGCATCAGCCTTTGAGATGTGTGTAGAGACCTGTGTCAGCCAGCTCATGGGTAACTGACACGCCGCTATCGGAGGCATGGGTATCTACATCTCTTCGCTGAAAACATCACCAGAAAAATGCGGTTTTAGTGGTGAGCAGGCTTGCCCTGCGCGAGGCAAGCCCGTTCACCACAGCGCTATAGAGCCGCTTTAGGATATCTATGTCTCCACGGGGACCGACAACGCCGGATTACCCAATGCGTGAGTGCGCGCCGCAAAGAACTTCAGCGCGACTCCAGTGCCGTCGAACAACTGCGAATACCGGCGCTTCTGCTGACGAATGAACCCCTCACTGCGCCCCGACACCGAGATCGCCAATGTGCTGGGGCGAGCGTGGCGAATCGCGTCCACCAGGTGGCTGTCCTGCGTGCCCAACTCGTGGCCGAAGACGCACAACGCACCCTGATGGTTGAGCAGTTGCGCGTAACAGTACGACAGGTAATCCGAACTGCGGATGGTCTTGAGCTTCTCCTGAACGCTACCTTCGCTGACGAACAGCGGCACATCGTCCAGGGTCTTGAGGGTGTTGTTGATCGCGAAACTGCTGAGCAGGGTGCTGTCGGTACTCGGCAGTTTGCGCGCGGTGCCGTCGAGGTTGCGCACCAGATGCAGGCCGCCATGCAGGTAGAGAATACGCGTGGCGTCGGTGCGGGTGTCACGTAGATCGAAGCAAGCTTCGGCGCCGCGAAACAGGTCATCGATGCCCGGGGCGTGCAGGATCGCCCAATAGTTGAGCAAGTCGTAATTGCTGGTGAACACCGTGGAGTAGCGAGCCAGCTCGCCATTGATCGCCGCCAGGGTCGAGGGCTGCACCAGGCGCCATGGGATATGCACGGCGTGGATGGTATTGATCAGCGCTTCCTTGATCGCGTAATAGCGATTGCGTGGCGCAGCTGAGCTGACTGCCAGCGCTTTGTTGACCCGGCTGGTGGTTTTCAACGCGCCCAGGGCTTGCTCGAAGCTGCGGGTCTGTAACGCATCAAACACACTGAGTTCGGAGGCGCTCAAGGGTTTTTCTTCGACGGTGCGGGCGTTTTCGAACAGTGAGTCGTAGGCAAAGTCTTCCCAGATCGCCCGGCTGGCGCCGTTGCCGATCAGTATCGCGCTGAAGTCGTGGGTGCTACGCAGCGCGCTCCAGTCTTCAAGGTGGGCGTCAATATCCTGGAAATCCTTCATTGCGGCGGGTCTACTCGAAATCGGCTGGGCGGTGACTTTATCACGAGCCGGCGTTGATCTTGATCAAGGTGCGCCAGGCGGCTGAGGTTGATGCTGTACCTATAACGTCATCCGAGGATTCGCCATGAGCAGCACTTTCTTTATTCCCGCCGTCAACATCATGGGCACCGATTGCCTCGACGAAGCCATGAATGCCATTCGCAACTATGGTTTTCGCAAGGCCCTGATCGTCACCGACGCAGGGCTTGCCAAGGCCGGCGTGGCCGCGATGATCGCCGAGAAACTGGCGATGCAGGACATCGACTCGGTGATCTACGACGGCGCCAAACCCAACCCCAATGTGGAAAACGTCGAGAAAGGCCTGGCGCTGTTGCAGCACAGCGCCTGTGACTTTGTGGTGTCCCTGGGCGGCGGCTCGCCCCATGACTGCGCCAAGGGCATTGCACTGTGCGCCACCAACGGTGGGCATATCGGCGACTACGAAGGTGTCGACCGATCCAGCAAACCGCAACTGCCGCTGGTGGCCATCAACACCACCGCCGGCACCGCCAGCGAAATGACCCGGTTCTGCATCATCACCGACGAAACCCGCCACGTGAAAATGGCCATTGTCGACCGTAACGTCACGCCGCTGCTGTCGGTCAACGACCCATCGCTGATGGTCGGCATGCCCAAGGGCCTCACTGCCGCCACCGGCATGGACGCCCTGACCCACGCCATCGAAGCCTACGTGTCCACTGCCGCCACGCCGATCACCGACGCTTGCGCGATCAAGGCCATTGAACTGATCAGCGCCAACCTGCGCCTGGCCGTACGTGACGGCAGCGACAAAGTTGCGCGGGAGAACATGGCCTACGCGCAGTTCCTCGCCGGCATGGCCTTCAACAACGCGTCCCTGGGCTTCGTGCACGCCATGGCGCACCAGTTGGGCGGTTTCTACGATCTGCCCCACGGCGTGTGCAACGCGGTATTGCTGCCTCACGTACAAAGCTTCAACGCCAGCGTCAGCGCCAAACGCCTGAGCGACGTCGGCCGCGCCCTGGGCGCCAATACCCAAGGCGCCAGTGACGAAGAGGGCGCCCAACTCGCCATCGCCGCCATCCGCAGCCTGGCCCACGACGTGGAAATCCCCGCCGGCCTGCGCGAACTGGGCGCCAAGTTGCAGGACATTCCCCTGCTGGCCACCAACGCACTCAAGGACGCCTGCGGGCTGACCAACCCACGTCGGGCCGATCAGCGTCAGATTGAGGAGATCTTTCGCAGCGCGTTTTGAGAGGGGTAGGCGTAAGCCGCAAGCGTTAAGCTATAAGTTGCCAAGGTGTGATACTTACACTGCGATCACTATGTGGTTTATAGCTTGCGGCTTAACGCTGAGGTCCCCTTATGAGAGTTCTGTTATTCGGCGCCACTGGCATGGTCGGCCAGGGCGTGTTGCACGAGTGCCTGCTGGCGGCGGATGTGCAGGAGGTCGTCGCGGTTGGCCGTACGCCGCTGCCTCAGGTGCATGGCAAGCTGCATCAGGTGTTGCACGCCGATATGCTGGATTTCCAGCCGTTGGAAAATCTGTTGCAAGGCTTCGATGCGTGTTTCTTCTGCCTGGGTGTTTCTTCGGCGGGCATGAGTGAAGCGCGCTACACCCATCTGACTTACGACCTGACCCTCGTCGCCGCCAGTACCCTGGCGCGGCTCAATCCGCAGATGACGTTTATCTACGTGTCCGGCGCCGGCACTGACAGTACCGAGATGGGCAAGTCGATGTGGGCGCGGGTCAAGGGCAAGACCGAGAATGCTTTGCTGCGCTTGCCGTTCAAGGCGGTCTACCTGTTCCGCCCCGGGGTCATTCAGCCGTTGCATGGCGTGCGTTCCAAAACGCCGCTGTATCAGGCGTTCTACAGGCTGTTCGGGCCGTTGCTTTCGCTGGTGCGTCGGATAAAACCCGAATGGGTAGTGAGCACCGAGTCGGTCGGGCGTGGGATGCTGGCGGCGGTGCGCCATGGCGCGCCGCAGGCAGTAGTGGAACAGGCCCAGATCCAGCGTCTGGCCAGCGAGCGTGTGTGATGTTGCACAAGAGCCTGGTGCGGCGCCTGGACCTGATCACCCTGCAGCTATTCGTCGCGGTGTTCGAAGAGGGCACGCTGACCCGCGCCGCCACCCGTGAAGCCATCGCAGTGTCCGCCGCCAGCAAACGCTTGATGGAATTGGAGCAGGTGCTCGGAGTCAGTCTGTTTGTGCGCCGGGCCAAAGGCATGGAGCTGACGGCAGCCGGCGAGACCCTGCTTCACCATGCGCGCAGGATGCTGTTCAACGTCGAAAAAATGGGCCTGGAGCTGGGCGAACACAGCCATGGTGTGCGCGGTTATGTGCGGATGCTGGCCAATCTGTCCGCGATCATTCAGTTCCTGCCCGAAGACCTGCGGGATTTTTCCGAGCTGCACCCTGAAGTCAAAACCGATCTGGAAGAGCGCCCCAGCAACGGCGTAGTGCAAGGTGTACTGGACGGGGTGGCGGACCTGGGGATCTGCTCCTGCGACACCGACACCAAGGGCCTGCCCAGCGTGACCTATCGCCACGACAAACTGGTGGTGCTGATGCCGGCCGATCATCCGCTCACGGCCCGGCCGGCCCTGGCGTTCGCCGACACCCTGGGCAGCGATCACATCGGCCTGCACGCCGCCAGCTCGATCAACATGCGCACCCATGCCGCCGCGCGCGAGGCTGGCCAGATGCTGCGCCTGCGCATTCATGTGCCGGGGTTCGATGCGATGTGTCGCATGGTCCAGGCCAAGATGGGCATCGGCATCCTGCCGCGCAAAGCCTATGAGCTGTTCGGCCGCCCGCTGGGCCTGCACGCCGTGGCGCTGACGGACGCCTGGTCGGACCGCAGTCTGATCCTGGTCGTACGCGATGAAACACAGTTGTCGCCTGTCAGCCGTTTACTGTTCGACTACCTGAGTCTCTCAGTGCCTTCCCTGGAGCGGCCTGACAGCCTGGTCCTACGGAAAAATCCCTGAGCGTTCGCGTTTAACGAACGCTCCTTGCCAACTGACGGTTGGATTTCTCCCGCAGCGGTCCTCTAGCCTTGGTCACTATTCCAAGAATAAGAGGGACTCCCGATGACGGCTCCACTAAGCGGAATCAAGGTGATCGAGATCGGCACGCTGATCGCAGCGCCGTTTGCCGCACGGCTGATGGCAGAATTTGGCGCCGATGTGATCAAGATCGAATCCATGGGGCAGGGCGATCCGCTTCGCAAATGGCGAAAGCTGCACGAGGGCACTTCGCTGTGGTGGTACCTGCAATCGCGCAACAAGAAGTCTCTGGCCCTGGACCTCAAGTCCAGTGAAGGCCTGGACCTGATCATGCAACTGCTCGGCGATGCCGACGTCCTGATCGAAAACCTGCGCCCCGGCGGCCTGGAAAAACTCGGCCTGGGCTGGGAGGTGCTGCACGCGCTGAACCCTAAGCTGACCCTGGTGCGCATCTCCGGCTACGGCCAGACCGGGCCGTACCGTGATCGTCCGGGCTTTGGTGCCATCGGCGAGGCCATGGGCGGCATTCGCTACACCACCGGCAACCCGGAATCGCCTCCGGCGCGGGTCGGGGTAAGCCTCGGCGATTCCCTGGCCTCGTTGCATGGAGTGATTGGCGCGTTGATGTCGTTGCTGCGGGTCAAGACCGGCCAGGGCGAGGGGCAGATCGTCGATGTGTCCCTGGCTGAAAGCGTGTTCAACGTGATGGAAAGCCTGGTGCCGGAATACGACATGCTCGGCCATGTGCGCGAGCGCAGCGGCGGTGCGTTGCCTGGCATCGCGCCATCTAATACCTACCCGACCGCCGACGGTGCCTACGTGGTGATCGCCGGCAACAGCGACCCGATCTACAGGCGTCTGATGCACGCCATCGGCCGCGCCGACCTGGCCGACGCGCCCGAACTTGCTCACAACGACGGCCGCGCCGCCCAAAGCGCCGTGCTGGACGCGGCCATCACCCACTGGACCAGCAGCCAGCCCATCGACCGCGTGCTCAGCGCCCTGGAGGCTGCCGAAGTGCCGGCCGGTCGCATTTATTCAGTGGCGGATATCGTCAGTGACCCGCACTACCAGGCCCGCGACATGCTGCTCGATGCCCAGTTGCCCGGCGGTGTGTCGGTGAAGATGCCAGGCATCGTGCCCAAGCTCTCGCAAACCCCCGGCGGCGTGAATTGGCAGGGGCCCGCGCTGGGTCAGCACACCGACGAAATCCTCGGCAACCTGGGCTTGGGTGGTCCTGATATCCAACGCTTGAGAGCTTCGGGGGTGGTGCAATGATCCAGCGTTATGACGACCCGTTGATCGTGCAGGAGGTGTCGCCGCGCGATGGCCTGCAGATCGAGCCGACTTGGGTCGAGACCGCCGATAAGATTGCCTTGATCGATCAGTTGTCCCTCGCCGGTTTTTCCCGCATCGAAGCCGGCTCGTTCGTGTCGCCCAAGGCCATCCCGGCGCTGCGCGACGGCGAGCAGGTGTTCCAGGGCATCGAACGTCGGCCGGGGGTGATCTACGTGGCGCTGATCCCCAACCTCAAGGGGGCTCAGCGTGCTATCGAATCCCGCGCCGATGAATTGAACCTGGTGATGTCCGCCAGCCAAACCCACAACCTGGCCAATATGCGCATGCGCTGCGAAGCGTCCTTGGCAGCGTTCGCCGATGTCGCGCGGTTCGCCGCCGAGCATCCGGTACGTCTAAACGGCAGCATCGCCACCACCTTTGGATGCCCGTTCGAAGGCAAGATCGACGAAGACCGGGTGCTGCAGATTGTCGAGGCGTACCAGGCGCTGGGTATCCAGGGCATCAGCCTGGCCGACACCACCGGCATGGCCAACCCGCGTCAGGTGACGCGCCTGGTCAAACGCGTGTTGCAGCGGGTTTCTGCGCGGGATCTGACCCTGCATTTTCATAACACCCGCGGCCTGGGCCTGTGCAATGTGCTGGCGGCCTATGACGCTGGCGCGCGTCGCTTCGATGCGGCGCTCGGCGGCTTGGGCGGCTGCCCGTTTGCGCCGGGGGCGTCGGGCAATATCTGCACTGAAGATTTGGTCAACCTGTGTGATGAAGTGGGCATTCACACCGGTATCGACCTGCCGCACCTGTTGCAGTTGTCCCGGCGCTTGCCGGCGCTGCTGGGTCACGAATTGCCCGGCCAGGTGGTCAAGGCTGGGCGTAATTGCGACCTGCATCCACCACCGGCGTACACCGCCGCGTTGTAACGCAACACCAGACAACAAAAACAATCGGACGCCGTAGAGCGATCCGCTGGGAGAAAACAATGAGCACCAATACAGTAGAGACCGGCGCGCGCCCGGTCGGTGATGTCGATCCGGTCAAAGCGGTGGTTCACAAGGTTGCGTGGCGCCTGATGCCGCTGATCATGGTGTGCTACCTGTTCGCCTTTTTCGATCGCATCAATATCAGCTTCGCCAAGTTCCAGCTGCAGGCCGACCTGGGCCTGAGTAACACCGCCTACGGTCTGGGCGCGGGGCTGTTCGTGATCGGCTACGTGATCTTCGAGGTGCCGAGCAACATGATGCTGTACCGGGTCGGCGCGCGCCGCTGGATCGCGCGGATCATGGTGTCCTGGGGCCTGGCCACGGCGGCCATGGTGTTCGTCACGGCCGAGTGGCAGTTCTACGCCCTGCGCTTTCTGATCGGGGCGATGGAGGCCGGGTTTGCCCCTGGCGTGCTGTATTACCTGACCTTGTGGTTTCCCCAGGACTTCCGTGGGCGTATCACCTCGATGCTGTTTCTCGCCTCGGCGTTTTCCGGGCTGGTAGGCGCGCCGTTCTCCGGCCTGGTGCTGGAGCATATGGACGGCGTGCTGCAAATGCGCGGCTGGCACTGGCTGTTCCTGCTCGGCGGTCTGCCGTGCGTGGGGCTGGCGTGGATGGTACTCACCCAATTCAAGGACCGCATTGAGGATGCGCCCTGGCTCAGCGCCGAAGAGAAAACCCTGCTGGCCAGCCGCATCGCGGTGCACGAAGTGCACAAGAAAGGCTCGCTGCTGCAAGCCTTGCGGATTCCCGGGTTCCTGATGTTGGGACTGATCTACTTCCTGATCCAGGTGGCGTCCTACGGCCTCAACTTCTGGGCGCCGCAATTGATCCGCAGCGCGGGTATCGAAAGCGCTGTGGTGATCGGTCTGCTGACCGCCATTCCGTATATCTGCGGGGCTATCACCATGGTGGTGGTGGGGCGTTGGTCGGATGCCACCGGCGAGCGGCGCAAGTTCGTTAGCGGCTTGGTGGTCATGGGCGCGGTCGGGTTTTTCTGCGCGGGCATCTTCGATGATCAGCAGGTGTTTCTGATTATTGCGTTGGGCCTTTTGGGCGCCGGCATCATTGCCTCGATCCCGACGTTCTGGACCTTACCGCCCAAATTGTTGGCCGGTGCCGGGGCGGGCGCGGCGGGCGGGATTGCGCTGATCAACACGCTGGGGCAACTGGGTGGGATCGTCAGCCCGGTGATGGTGGGACGCATCAAGGACATCACCGGCAGCACCACGCCGGCGCTGTATGTGATCGGCGTGTGTGCGTTGATCGCCGCTGCGTTGCTGATGTGGGGCCTGCCGCAGAAAATGCGCACGTCCGACAAGCGCTGACGCGGGTTCACGCGGACGCCAGCGCTTTGGCTGGCGCGCCGCCGAACTGAATCAACGCCACACCCCCCATCAGCAACAACGCCCCGACCACCCGGGGCGTTGTCAGCTGACGCTCTGCCAGACCGAACAGGCCGAAGTGGTCGAGCATCAGCGAGGCCAGCATCTGCCCGGCCAACGCCAGCGCGACAAACCCCGACGCGCCCAATTTGGGCAGCAGCATCAGCGCCAGGGAAATAAAACACACGCCAAAGGCACCACCGGCCCACATCCACAGGGGCGCCTGGGTGATAAAGGCCAGGCTGGGCAACGGTAGGCGCAGCGCCAATATCACCGGCAGCAGCACCCCAATGCTCACCAGCAGCGAGGCCAGCGTGGCCCACAGCGGGTGGCCGAGGCCGCGCCCGAGGTTGGCGTTGATCGCGCTCTGAAATGGCACCACCGCGCCGGCGATCACGGCCAGCACTATCAGCCCAAGCCAATGCAAAGGGGTCATCTCGAATCTCCTGAATGGTTTCGCTGGACTCTAGGCTATTCGTCACGCAAATTTAAATTCCAAGTTCTTATGATGAGCATGCAGCTGATGAATGATCTGCGTCGCATCGACCTCAATCTGCTGGTGATCCTCGACGCGTTGCTCACTGAGCAGCACGTCACCCGCGCCGCCGAGCGCCTGCACCTGAGCCAGCCGGCGGTCAGCCATGCGCTGGCGCGTTTGCGCGATGTACTGGATGACCCGTTGCTGGTGCGCCAAGGCGGCACACTGGTGCCCACGGCCCGGGCCCTTGAGCTGGCTACGCCGCTGGCCGAAGCCTTGGCACAGGTGCAGGCGCTGCTGGCACCGAATCAATTTGACCCAGCATCGGCCAAGCGCCGGTTTCGCGTGGCGATGTCGGACTACAGCGCGGCGATTTTCCTACCGAGCCTGGTGCGTACTTTGCGCCGCGAAGCGCCCGGTATCGACCTGCAAATCGTGCAAACCAGCCGCGAAGGCATGGTCGACGGCATACTCAACGGCGACCTCGACCTGGCTGCCGGTGTGTTCCCCGACATCCCTGGCGAACTGCGCACCACGGCGCTGTTCGATGAGCACTACACCTGCCTGATCGATCGCGACAGCCTGTCGGATAACGCCACGCTCGACCTGCCCACTTACCTGGCACGCCCCCACGTGCTGCTGGAAATGCGCGGCAGCGGCACCCCGGAAATCGAGCGGGCGCTGAGGGCGATCCGCCAGCGCCGACATGTGGCGATCAGCCTGCCGCACTGGGGCGTGGCGCCCCAGTTGATCCTGGGCACGGACCTGATCCTGACGGTGTCCGCCCGTGGCGTGCAGAACGTTGATCATCGGCAATTGCTCACTCTGCCACCGCCGTTCGCTATTCCATCGTTTGCCTTCGAACTGGCCTGGCATGCGCGGCGGGGTGGGGATACGGGGCTGCAATGGCTGATTGGGCGTATACAAGCGGTGGTGGGTCGAGATCCGCTCGTTTCATAATCTGCGCTCGCACTGTTGGATCTTGCTCAAGCTATTGCGCCGAGGAAATATCATGCTTTCTGGCTTCAACCACCTGACTCTGGCCGTCACCGACGTGCCGCGCAGCGTCAATTTCTACCATGATGTGCTGGGGCTTGAGCTTGACGCCACGTGGGATAATGGCGCGTATTTATCATTGCCGGGGTTGTGGTTGTGCCTGTCCCTCGACAGCTCATGCGGGTCGGAGCCGGCTGCGGACTACACGCATTACGCGTTCTCGGCTGAGCCTCAGGGGTTCACCACGCTGGTTGAACGTCTGCGTACCGCCGGTGTGCAGGAATGGCGCGATAACCGCAGCGAGGGCGCCTCGTTCTATTTTCTCGACCCTGACGGCCATAAGCTCGAAGTCCACGTCGGCGATCTGGCGTCGCGCCTGCGAGCCTGTCGCACGCGGCCTTATACCGGCATGACGTTTTACCCGTAAGGCCGGAACGTGCAAAATCCTTGCACCCTTCACTGATCAGAGTCGCGCCATGACCCCTTCCTTGCTGCTCGCTGTGCTTGCTTCGGGTTTTATCTACGGGATTACCCCTGGCCCCGGTGTACTGGCCGTGTTCGGCATCGGTGCCGCCCGTGGTCGGCGGGCCGGGGCGGGGTTTTTGTGCGGGCATTTGCTGGGTGACGTGGTGTGGTGCAGCACTGCGTTGATTGCCATCGTCGGTGCGCGGGAGGTGGGCAGCAGCGCCTTCGATGTGCTGGGCGTGCTCAGCGGTGCGTATCTGTTCTGGCTGGGCTGGCGCGCGATTCGCACCCAGCGTCGCAGCAGCGATGCTCCCGAGGGCGCGGCGCGGCATCCGTTCTGGCACGGCATTCTGTTCGGCTTGACCAACCCCAAGGCCTACCCGGTGGCGGTGGCCACCTTTACTGCGTTGTTGTCCAGCCGTGCCGAGCTGCTGACCTGGTCGATGCTGCCGTGGTTGATCGTGTTGAGTTTTATCGGCGGGTTGCTGGCTTATGGGATTCTGGTCGGCGTGGTCGGCGCTCACGGGGTGCGCACCCTGTACCAACGCCATGAAATCCTTATCACCCGTCTCTGTGGCGTGATGTTTATCGGCTTTGCCATTAATGCACTGGCCCATGCCTTGCCCGGCTTGTTTGGCAGCAAAACGGCCTGACGAGCCGATGACCGTTCGTCGCACTGGTAAGTTTTTTCTAAACCTTTACTCCTGTGAAAATTCGAATTCAGGGCAGGGCCTGTGCCCCGCCCTAATTTTTGCTCTGGAGGAACCCATCATGAGCCGCATGGCTATCCGGTTACGCACCGCCAGTTTCGCGATGCTGCTGGGCCTCGGCGCCAGCAGTGCTTTCGCCCAGTCGCCTGCCGAATTCATCGAGAAGGCGTCGGCCAAGGGCATGGCCGATATCGAAACCAGTCGCATGGCCCACGCCAAAACCTCGTCCCAGGAAATCAAGGACTACACCATCGAAGTCATCAACGAGCGCACCCTGGCCAATCAGCACCTGGCGGCGATTGCCAAGAAGCTCGATCTGCCTGTGGCCCCGCGTGAACAGATCGTGGATAAAGCCGAGACCTTGATGCCCGAACTCAAGGACGGCGACTCTTTCGATGCCGCCTACACGGCCCAGCAGGTCAAGGAGAACGAAGAGGCCATCGCGCTGTTCAAGCAAGAAGGTGCCGCCTCGGATGTACCGGAAATAAAAGCGCTGGTGGATGAAACGTTGCCACGCTTGGAAGAGCGTCTGCAAAAGGCCCGCGCGCTGGCCTCGACCTATGGCAAAGGTCATCAAGGCGATGGTTGAAATATAAGCCTGAACCGAAAAACGGCGGCTGGATCACATCCGGCCGCCGTTTTTTTACGCCTGATTCAGGTCGGTTTTACTCGGCGCCGCATCATCTGCGGCGTGCCCGCAGCTGCTGTTGAGATTCATCGAGGCCGTTTTGCCGATGCTGCGGTATTCCTGGCGCAGTTTTTCCAGCTCTTTGCGGTCAAGGCCGTCCAGGCTCAGTACGGCATTCTGTGCATCCTTGGTCACCCGCAGCAGTTCGTCGATCTTGATGTGCAGGATGTCGTTATCGCGGTTTTGCGTGTTCTGAATCAGGAACACCATCAGGAACGTGATGATGGTGGTCGATGTGTTGATGATCAGTTGCCAGGTGTCGTTGTAATGAAAATACGGCCCGCTCAGGCTCCATAGGCCGATCAACGCGACCGCCGCGTAGAACGTGCGCGCGCTGCCCGCCCAGCGAGACAGAGATTGGGAGACTGCAGAGAATTTCATGACCGGTTTCCTTAAAAAATACAGATGATGAAATTCAGACCGCAGCTGCGCTCTAAAATTTATTTTTACAATTTTGCGATTGAATGCAGCGGAATACTTGTCCGACACGTTTTCGGAGTGGGCCTACGGTTCCCCGCTGCCAGGCACTCAAGACTGGGCTTTTCCACCGGATATGTCCCATGCACCTCGATGCCCCTTGTGACCTGCACACACTCTATCGCCGCACCGAAGATTATTTTTTTGCGCTGTTATGCCTGCTGCATCGGCGCTTCAGTGCCGATACCTGCGCCTATTTCACCGCGCAAAAATCAAGCCCGTTTAACGTCATGTTTATCCGTGTCGGTAGCCACACGCCGGATGACGCAATGGAGGCCGTCCTGGACCTGATGCGCCATACCTCGCTGGAAATCCGTGCGGTGCTTCACGAGCAAAAGGTTGCGGCTCTTTACGAGGTGCTTACGAGCCTGGGTTTTCATGCGGCTGAAACGACGACCGCGATGGTTTTGCGACTGTCGGACTTTGTATCGTTGCCAAGTGAGCGCGCAGAGCAAGTGGGGCTGACCCGGGATTTGAATGAATGGATCGTTCCGGTGGGCAATGCGTTTTCGCTGGCGCCCGAGGTGGCGGCGCATTATCAGGCGCGGCATCAGCAAGCTCTGGATACGGAGCAAGCCCTTTATCACTTCAGCTTGTCCACCGAAGGGCAGATCCGCTGTTCGTTGACGTTATCCATGTGCGAAGGCGAGGCTCGGCTTAGCGATGTGGCCACCCTGGCGGATGTTCGGGGAAAAGGGTATGGCACTCGATTGATTCAGGCGGCCCTGCTTCACGCCGCGAGTCTGGGGGCTCAACGATGCTTTCTGGAGGCTACAGCGAGTGGCATTTCGGTCTATCGAAAGCTGGGGTTCAAACCGTTATACAACTGCCAGGCCTTTGTCCGAGGGCCCATCTTGCCCGCTTGATCAGAAGCTCATTGTTGTCTGGCCGCGATCCTCAAGGGCCAACAGATACTGCTTGGCCTCCAGCCCGCCGGCAAACCCGGTCAAACCGCCTGACGCACCGATGACGCGATGGCAGGGGGCGATGATCGAAATGGGGTTTCGGCCGTTGGCCGCGCCCACTGCGCGTACCGCGCTTGGGTTGCCGATTTGCTGGGCGATCTGGCTGTAGCTGCGGGTTTCGCCGAAAGGGATGGTCAACAGCGCCCGCCACACCTGCTTCTGGAAGTCGGTGCCGGTGAACTCCAGTTCCAGCTCGAACCTATCGCGCTGGCCCGCGAAGTATTCCGTCAACTGGCGCTCGGTTTCCAACAGCACCGGGTTGTCGTCAGCAGCGCGTAACTCGCCGAGTCGAACCCGATTGGCGCGTTCGGTTTCCCACAAAATGGCACTGAGCTTGTCGTGGCGGGCCACCAGGGTGAGCTGGCCGACGGGGGAGGGCATGAACATGTAGTCGTAGGACATAGGCGAACTCCTGGGAGGGCGACAGTTTAACGGCGCATCCCAACAGTAGCGCCAGCAGACTAAGCAGGCACTACGTTTCTTGCGCTCGAATTTGCGCCACTCTAGAAATTCCAATACACCCAGTTGGAGTAATAGGGGGCTACGTACCACCAGGCGATCAGAAACGGCACCTTCACTATCGTCGGTTGCCCTACGGCAAACAGCGAGAGGGTATTAAGCACAGTGACGACCAGCGCAAACAGGCTGACGCGCCGGCTGGCGTGGCGTCTGGCAAATCCTACGCCGTACATCGACCCCGCAAGGGAGGCCAACACCAGTAGCAGCCCAAATGGCACCGGCAACCTCAGGAACGATACCAGCAAGGGCAGCACCACCACCCAGCCCACCACCTGATGCAGGATGGGCCTGGGCGTGGTTTGTGGGTATTCAGGCATGGCGGTCATCTTGCTTCCGGGGGCATGGGTCGCATCATCCTTACCGGAATCTTTCAGCGCATCCAGATTTTTCCGAATGTGAGTGACCGCTGCTAGAAGGTCGCCTCCAGGGAAAACGGCACGCGCAACGCTTCGATGGGCCCATCGCGTACCCCGCACATTTCGTCATGGGCGCACTGTTGCACCAGCACGCAGGGGAAGGGTGCCACGCCTTGCAGCAGGTCGCGCAAGTGTGTGGTGGAGCGGATACGCAAAGGCTGGCCGTCCTCGCCCAACAACGTCATTTCGCCGTGAACCAACCTGATGCGTGCCACATAGAAACCGCCCTCCAGCGACAGCAATTCCAGTTCGCGGACTTCGCCTTTTGCAGCCACATCCGCCAGCATTTGCATATTCATCATTCATCCCCACGCCTGTCAGGCAGGCTGAAAAACCCGTTTATTGGCGACGGAAAAACAGCGTGACCTGGCCCCATTCCACCCCGAACTTGGACATGCTGGAGCGGTTGATCAGGGTGTCTTCGTCCATCAGGTACATCCAGTCGTCGAAGCTGACTTCATACACCGAACCGTCCACCGACAAGTTGAGCCGATAGCGCCAGCGCAACGCGTTGCCCGCCACCTCACCGATCGCCTCGCCGACCACATCGCCGGCGCGCCCACGCCAGCGCCCGGGGCCGTCCGGGGTAAGTGTCCATACGCGACGCTGGCGGGTGCCATCGCTGTACACGAAGCGCTCATCGAGAATCAGCTGGTTGCCCTCGCGCCGGCTGTCGATCTGCACTTCAAAGCGCTTGGCTACTTCGCCGGAACGTTTCTCGAAAATGCCCCAGGCCTTGACCGGCTTGCTGAAAAAACGCTCCAGATCCAGCTTGGGTTGCTGATCGGCATAGTGATCCACCCCCACGCCCGTGCAACTGCACAGACTTGCGACCAGCAATAGAGAAACCAGTAGACGCACCATGGCGGGGCTCCGTGATCGTGCGAGGCGAAGTGCCCCTATCGCCATTGATACTTGTACAAAATAATTGATTTGTACAGGTTTGCGCTGCGTCGTGATGCGCAAAGGTCGCAAGATCGGGTGGTATCACTGAATTTCGCCCATAAAAAAACCGGCCACCAAGGGCCGGTTTTCTTATGCACCCCCGTCAGCAACGGCGTGACGGGGAGCGAATCTGAGTGGAGCGGGTGAAGGGAATCGAACCCTCGTTATCAGCTTGGGAAGCTGGAGTAATGCCATTATACGACACCCGCTCAGAGCGGCTGAC
Source organism: Pseudomonas sp. efr-133-TYG-23 (assembly GCF_030209215.1). Taxonomy (NCBI): domain Bacteria; kingdom Pseudomonadati; phylum Pseudomonadota; class Gammaproteobacteria; order Pseudomonadales; family Pseudomonadaceae; genus Pseudomonas; species Pseudomonas sp. efr-133-TYG-23. The sequence goes on from NZ_JARVSL010000027.1 coordinate 353,959, forward strand.
TTTGTACCAGATGTGCGCTGGGATTTGAAGTTTTTCTTTGGAAAATGTGCAGGTTGCGTGCATCTGTCGAGGTGACGAACGGGCTTCTTGCCGGCTTACCATGGCGAACACGTGCGGTCGCCATGGTAAGCCGGCAAGGCTTCTGCGGTTCAGAGTGCGAACGCATGTTGCGTTTGGCCTCGGTCGTAACGCGGCCGGTTGATGCGCTGCTCCGGTTTCAAGAAACCCACCACGGCGTCACGGCTGTCCCGACACGCGGCTTTGTGTTCCATGTCCAGAAAGTGACCGGTGGCCTGGATGCTGCTGAAGCTGCTGTTCTTCACGTATTGACCGAACAGCCTGGCATCGTCGGCGCTGGTGTATTCGTCCCATTCGCCGTTGACGAACAGCACCGGAATGTCGATCTGCTTGGCCGCCTTGAGGTAGCACAACCGGTCGCTGTCGAGCACTTGGCTGATGTGGAAATGCATCTGCCCGTATTCATGCTCGGCCAGGCTGCTCACATGCTTGTGGTTGAACCGTTTGAACAGCGAGGGCAGGTGTTTGCCGATGGTGCTATTGACCAAGTGGCCGACGCGGTCGCGGTCGAGGTTGCTCAGGTAATCGACGCCGCGTTCCAGGTAGTCGCGCATGGGCGCATTGATCACCGGTGAGAATGAGCTGATCACGGCTTTTTCCACCCGGCGCGGGCGCTGGGAGAGGGCGACCAGGGTGGCGGCGCCGCCCCAGGAAAACGACAACACATGTTCGGCGGCGAAGTGCTCGATCAGCTCCAGCAGAATCTGGCCTTCGACGTCCTTTGTGAGCATATGCTCATGGCGGTTATGGAGTTTGGAACGGCCGGCGTAGGGTTGGTCGTATAACACCACATTGAATTGCGGGTGCAGGCTTTTCACGGTTTGGGCGAAGGATGCCGTGGTGGCCATCGAGCCGTTGACCAGAATGATGGTCTTTGCAGCGGCATCCGCGCGATAGAACTCCGTGTAAACCCGATACTGACCCTGTATATCCAACACAGCGATTTCTGGCCTCATGTCGTAAGACTCCTGGCAAGCGGGTAGGGCGCGCAGAACACTCTGCACGAGCTTTGTGACAGGTAGGCATACGCCTGGAAAAGTAAGGCCCATGTCGGTCCGATAACGGCTGGCCGGCGGCTGTTGTTATGGCGGGCAGTTTGCCTGGAGGGCCCGTGGATCAAGCGCGGGCAGGGCAAGGTGGGTCTTGGAGGTTATAGGCGACTCGTCAGTCATATTGCGGCTGACGGTTTGATTCAAGCAGCAGACTTCGAATGCCGCAAGGCACGCAAATAGGTTTTTGCAGTCGCCGGCTGAATGGTCGTCAGACCTGTCTGATTTCTGCGTCGGTCAATGCCCGGTACTCGCCCGGCGCAAGGGTCGCGTCCAGTACCAGCGGGCCCATGCGCTCACGATGCAGGTCGATCACTTTATTGTCGAAATGCCCGAACATGCGTTTGATCTGGTGGTAGCGGCCCTCGACGATGCTCAACCGCGCGGTCCTCGGCCCCAGCAGCGTCAGTTCGGCGGGTTGGGTGGTGAGGTCTTCGAAGGCAAAGTACAAGCCTGCGGCGAACGTAGGCGCGTACTCGGGGCCGATGTCCTGTTGCGTCTCGACCCGGTACACCTTGGGCAACTTGGTCTGCGGTTGGGTCAGCCGGCGCGACCATTGGCCGTCATTGGTGATCACCAGCAAGCCCGTGGTGTTGAAGTCCAGCCGCCCGGCAATATGCAGCTCGCCCTTATCCGGCTCATCGAGCCAATCGAGTACGGTCGGGTGTTCAGGATCCGACGTCGCGCTCACACAGCCCCTGGGTTTGTGGAGCATGAAATAACGCGCCGGTTTGCCCGCCTGCAGCACCTCATCGTCCAGGCATACCCGGCTGAATTCGCGCACTTCATGGTGAGGATCGCTGACGGCAACGCCATCGACCCGGATCCGCCGCTCCACCAGTAACAGGCGTACCTGTTTTCGATTGAAGCGCGGCAGGTTGCTGAGGAAACGATCGACACGCATCAGGATCGCTCGGCGTCGCGCAACTGTTGGTCGACCTGGGCACAGCGCGGGCACAGGCAGGCTTGGTTACGCAGGGCGTCCGGCAGGGCTTGCAGCACCGCCGGATCGATGGTGACGCTGTAGCACCAGCAGGCTTGGTCGACGCGGCGAGGGTCGGCCAGGGCGCAGTCGTTGCGAGCGCCGCAGGCGGGGCAGAGGGTGGGCGTGGTCATCGGTCGGTTCGGGCGGTATCGGGCAAGGAGCCGGTCCATTCCGGCGTGCCTTGCACGATACAGGGCCGACCTTGCCTCGGCTACTCAGAGCTGGAACTTGCTGACCAGCACATTGAACGAGGTAGCCAGGCGCGACAGGTCCTGGCTGGAGGCGTTGGTCTGGTGCGCACCGGCGGCTGTCTGAGTGGACAGGTCCTGAATGTTAAGCAGGTTGCGATCCACTTCACGGGCCACCTGGGCCTGTTCTTCCGATGCGGACGCGATGACCAGGTTGCGTTCGTTGATCTTGGCCACGCTGGCGGTAATGCGTTGCAGCGCTTCACCGGCACTTTGCGCCAGGGTCTGGGTATTGTTGGCCCAGGTCAGGCTCTTGTTCATTGCCGCCACCGCGCCGTCGGCGCCCACCTGCACTTCGCCGATCATTTTTTCGATGTCGACCGTGGAGGTCTGGGTGCGATGGGCCAATGCCCGCACCTCATCGGCAACCACCGCAAAACCGCGACCCTGCTCACCGGCCCGCGCCGCCTCGATGGCAGCATTGAGTGCCAGCAGGTTGGTCTGGTCGGCGATGCTGCGGATCACATCGATCACCTTGCCGATCTCGCGCACCTGGTTGGCCAGGTCAACGACCGATTGCGTCGAGTCGTTGATCTCCACCACCATCGACGACATGCCGGATACCGCCTGCTCCACCTGCTGGCGGCCGTCTTCGGCTTCGGCGGTGGCCTGGCGCGAGGCTTCGGAGGTGGACACGGCATTGCCGGCCACTTCGTCCACCGCGGCGGTCATCTGGTTGACGGCGGTGGCGGCCTGTTGGATCTCGTCATTCTGACGGGTCAGGCCACGGGTGCTTTCATCAGTGACCGCACTCAGTTCTTCGGCGGCCGAGGCCAGTTGATCCGAAGCATTGGCAATTTCCATCAGGGTGCTTTTCAGGCCGCCCTGCATGTCCGACAGTGCCATCAACAGTTGCCCGGCTTCGTCGGTACGTTCGGTGAGGATGGCGCGGGTCAGGTCACCGCTGGCAATGCGTTGGGCGCTCTGCACCGCTTGTGCAATGGGGCGGGTGATCAGACGGGTGATCAGCACGCCCACGGTGATGGCGATGATGAACGCCAGTACGATGCCGCTGATCATCCACGTCAAGGCGCTGTTGCGCAGCTCGTCGGCGGCGATGGCGCCTTCTTTGATCTGGCGGTTGTTGGACTCGATGATCACGCGGATCAACTCGCGGGCCTGGCGGAACAGTTCGTTGTTGGTGGTGTTGAGTTCAGCCCGAGCCTGATCGATCTTGCCGCTGTCGAGCATCGCTGTAATGCGTTCGGCACTGCTGATATAGCTCGGCAGCACTTTATCCAGTTTGTCACCCGCTGCCCGTTCGTCATCTGCCAGTGGCGTTGCGCGGTAGGTGGCGTAGGCATCCTGGCTGCGCTTGAGTTCGTTGGCGATGTCTTGGCGTACGCGGTCGCGGTCTTGCTGGGACACATCGCCCTGGCTGGCGTCCATCAGGCGGTACAAGCCTCGGTTGTGCGCGACGATCCCATTGAGGGTGGCGGCCGTGGTGCTCACAGATACAAGGTTGTTGGAAAACGTGAGTTCCAATGCCGTGGAGAGCCTGACCACGCCCTTGATACCCAGCAAGCCAACCCCGAGGGTGACCAGCGCACACAGTAAAAACGAAAGCAGCAGCTTGGTTGAAATTTTCATGGTTCGAATCCGAGGATGTTAGCGAAGGATGCACGCTAGAGCCTCCCTGGCTGTGCGCGACATCATAGTGACATCATGGTAAAGCGAAGAGTTTCAACATCCAAAAATTAACTGAAACGTTAAAGCTCAACATTGGATTCGAGCTGCGGAAGGGCAGCGTCCATAGGCAGTTAACAGAGGCGGCCTAGGTGTATCAAGTTGTTACAGGAACGCACCAGATTCCGTTTTTGATGTCAGATATTTCGTCATTCAGTGAAAGCTGAATGCCGCCCTTCAGCGTCGCTGAAGGTGCTCTTTCGCGGTCCAGGAGGCCGCCATGTATCGACGAATGCTGCTCAGCGCTTTACTCGGTCTGACCCTTTCCGCTTGCGTGCCCTATTACGAGGGAGGCCAGAGCTACTACCGTTCCGAGGTCTATACCTCACCCGCGCCGACGTACTACTACGGGGGTGGCTCGGTGTATCAATACCGGCGTGATTACTACCCTGCGCCCCGTTACTACACACCGGTACCGCGTTATTACTCTGCACCGCGCTACTACCAGCCGGCACCGCGCTATTACTCGGCGCCGCGTTACTACCCGTCTGGGCCGCGCGCCGGCTACCGGCCTTATCCCAATCAGGGCTGGGGGGATCGCGGTGGGCATGACCGTCGAGGCGACCGTGGCGATCGTGGTGGCGGACGCGGCGGTCATTGGTAAGTTTCCCACTATCGAGCGGCGCATATAGCGCCGCTTTTTTTCGCCTGCCGTTTGTCGGAACTGTCATATTTGACAGGTATCCTCCGCGCTCCAGATGTATTTCACTCACAGGGATCAGAGTGCCGGTCAGGCATGGAGCGTCCAGTGATTAAGCGATCGATCTGCCTGCTTGTGGTGATGACCTGCGGCGTTATGCACGCGAACGCGAAGCAGGGGTGTCCGTACGCGTCCTCCGTTCAATTAAAAGAGGGGCGTTTCCAGGTGCGCGATGGGCAGCTCCTGTGGCAAAGCCCGAAAGTTAAACAACTGGATTTCGTCAGCGGATTCGTCGGCGCATTGTTCATCCCTGCCCAGGGACAGGCGCGGGAAAACGGCTACGTTGAAAAGTGCATCTACCGAACCAACGGCGATCAAGTAATTGCACTGCGTTATGGCGGCTCGGAGGAGGTCGACAGCGTGTCGCTGACCAGCAGTCTGCATTGGCGCCTGGCCAAGGATCCCTTCGGCCAGGACGTGTATATCTGCGATGACAGCCAGCCCGATAACTGCTCCTTCACCATCGACCGCTCCAAGCGCTGAGCTGTCAAAAATCGGAAAGGTCTGCCAGAGGATGCCTACCTTCCCACGCCTTGTTGAAGTGCGCCTGCACCACGGCGTCCGGGATCGCATTGATATCCGGCCAGTGCCAATGAGGCGTCTGGTCCTTGTCAATCAACCGCGCACGCACGCCTTCGGCGAATTCCGGGTGACGGCAGCAATTGAGGCTGAGGGTGTATTCCATCTGGAACACCTGGGCCAGGGACAAATGCCGCGCGCGCTGGATCTGCTCCCACACCAGGTGCGCCGTCAGCGGGCAACCTTCACTCAATGTTTTGCCCGCGCGGTGGAACAGCGGGTCGGCATGCTCGCGCAATGCACTGAGGGCCCGCCACGCACAGCGCACATCGCCCACGTCCAGCCAAGCGTCGATCTGCGCGCGCCGCGGCAGCCATTGTGCGTCGGGTTGCTGGTCGTGCGCCTCCTGGGCCAGGGCCTTGAGCAGGCTGTTGAGCTGCATCGCGGTCTGTTCCTGCCAATTCAATTGCAATAGGCCCTGGAGCAACTGATCTTGCTGGTCGTCCCGTAGGAAACGGTCGGCCAAACCCAGGTCCAGCGCATCACGCCCATTGATATGCGCTCCGGTCAGGCCCAGAAACAAACCGAGTTTGCCCGGCAGGCGCGACAGGAACCAACTGGCCCCCACGTCGGGGTACAGGCCGATGCTGATTTCCGGCATGGCCAGCCGGCTGCTGGGCGTGACGATGCGCACCGTCGCGCTTTGCAGCAGGCCCATGCCGCCGCCCAGCACATAACCGTGACCCCAGCAGATCAGCGGTTTGGGGTAGGTGTGCAGGCGATAGTCGAGGCGATATTCGGCGGCAAAAAACTGCGCGCCCAGGGCGGGTACTTCGCCCGGGTGTTCAAGACACGCCTGGGCCAGGCTGCGTACCTCGCCACCGGCGCAGAACGCCTTGGCGCCGTTGCCGCGCAGCAGCACGCAGACGATTTGCGGGTCTTTGGCCCAGGCCTCCAGGCGGTCGCCGAGGGCCAGGATCATCGGCAGGGAGAGGGCGTTGAGCGACTTTTCAGCGTCCAGGCTGGCGATGCCGATACGGGCACCGCCGCTGCCGGTGAGTTCTTCGAAGTGCAGATTCATCGTGACCTCAATCGAGAAAGTGAAGGATCAGTATGATCCTTTGGTGGGAAAGTGCCGGTGGTGTGTCAGATCAATTGACAAGCGGGGGCGGCTTTCCTAGGGTTCGCCTCATTCTTTTTTTACAAGACACTTCAACGATGACCGACGGCGACCGCATCAAACTCGAACCCAGCTGGAAACATGCCCTGCGCGATGAGTTCGACAAGCCCTACATGGCCCAGCTGCGCGAATTTCTGCGTCAGGAGCATGCCGCCGGTAAAGAGATCTACCCGCCTGGCCCGCTGATTTTCAACGCCCTCAACTCCACGCCGCTGGACAAAGTGAAGGTGGTAATTCTCGGCCAAGACCCTTACCACGGCCCCGGCCAGGCCCACGGCCTGTGCTTCTCGGTGCAGCCGGGGGTGCCGGCGCCGCCGTCGCTGGTCAATATCTATAAAGAACTCAAGCGCGACCTGAACATCGACATTCCCAACCACGGCTACCTGCAGAGCTGGGCCGAGCAGGGCGTGCTGATGCTCAACACCACCATGACGGTGGAGCGTGCCAACGCCAACGCCCATGCCGGCAAGGGTTGGCAGTTCTTTACCGATCGGATTATCGAAGTGGTCAGCGAGCACCAGCCGCACTTGGTGTTTCTGCTGTGGGGCGCCCACGCCCAGAGCAAGCAGAAACTGATCGATGCCACCAAGCATCTGGTGCTGACATCGGTGCATCCGTCGCCGCTGTCGGCGTATCGCGGGTTTATCGGTTGTGGGCATTTCAGCCGCGCTAACAAGTTTCTTGAGCAGAGCGGCGAAACACCGATTGAGTGGCGATTGCCGCCACTCTAAGGCCAAGCCTATTCAAAAGGTGGGAAGGTTTAGAGGGTTTCTGGCTGACGATTCCAATACCTGAACAACGGCTCCGCCAGAAACAGCACAAACAACAAGCGCATCACCTGCATCGCCGTTACTAGCGGCACTGACAGTTGCAGGGTTTCGGCCGTAAGACTCATCTCGGCGATGCCACCCGGCATCATGCCCAGGGTCAGCGAGCGCAGGTCCAAGTGGGTGAGGGCGCTCAGGCCCACGGCGGCCAGGGTCGCCAGCGCCATGGTTAGAGCGGTGCCGACTAAAGTACGAGCCATGAACGACGGCGCGCGGCGGAAGAACTGACGGTTGAAATGGCAACCCAGTCCGCTGCCGATCAGCCATTGGCCGATCTGGCTACCGCCGTCGGGCAGGCCGATATGCAAATCCCAGACAACGCTGGCGGTCGCGCTGACCAATAACGGGCCGAACAACCATGGGTTTGGCTGACGCAGGCGCTGCCAACCCCAGGCCACCAGGGCTCCCAGCGCAAACAGCATCGCCAGCCAGGCCCAACTCACGGGTGCCGGATGAAACTGCGGCGCGCCGCCCCCCAGCACATACTTGAAGATCGCCGGTACGCACAGCACCACTGCCAGCACGCGTAGGCTCTGCCCCGCCGCGACACGGCTGAGCACCGCGCCGTTGCGTGCGCCGAGGTTGACCATCTCACCGGACCCGCCCGGCATGCTGGAGAAAAACGCGGTGGCGCGATCTTCACCGCTGCGGCGCATCAGCCACACGCCCACCACGCTCGACAGGCTGGTGACCAGCGCGCCGAAGAAGATCAGGCCGAAGTGGCTCATCACCTGCTCGATCACCACTGGGGTGAAGTGCAGGCCGATGCCGATCCCCACCACCCATTGGCCGCATTTACGCCCGCCGGGAATCTCCGCCAACTGCCAGGGCGTGAGGCAACGCACCAGAATGATCGCCAGCAACGAGCCGACCATGTACGGCAATGGCCAGCCGATCAGGCTGGCCAGGTAACCGCCGGCCAGGCCGACCAGCGGTGTTCCCCACCAATGTTTAAGGGTGACCTCAGACATTGGCCACAGCGCGCCGCTGTTGGGCGCGCTTACGCCAGATCCGCAGTAGCGGCACGAACAACATGATCGCGGTCAGTACCCAGACGCCAAAGGTGATCGGGCTCGACCACAGAATCTCCAGTGCACCGTTGGAGATCGACAGCGCACGGCGCAGGTTCTGCTCCATCAGGCCGCCGAGGATAAAGCCCAGCAGCACCGGCGACAGCGGGAAGTCCAGCTTGCGCAGGATGTACCCGAAGATGCCGATCCCGACCATCAGGAACAGGTCGAAAGTGGTGGCATGCACCGCGTACACACCGATCGCGGTGATGATGGCGATCACCGGCACCAGCGCCCAGTTCGGCACGGCGAGGATGCGCGTGAAGATCCGGATCATCGGGATGTTGAGGATCACCAGCATGATGTTGGCGATAAACAACGAAGCGATCAGGCCCCAGACAATGTCCGGTTGCTGTTGGAACAGCAGCGGGCCGGGGGTGATGTTGTACAGCGACAGCGCGCCGATCATCACCGCAGTGGTGCCCGAGCCGGGTACGCCCAGGGTCAGCATCGGCACCAGAGCGCCGCAGGCGGATGCGCCGATCGCGGTTTCCGGGGCGGCGAGGCCGCGCATGTCGCCCTGGCCGAACTTGCCGCTGGCACCAGCCATGCGTTTCTCGGTCATGTAGGCCACGGCCGATGCCAGCGTTGCACCGGCGCCCGGCAACACGCCCATGATGAAGCCCAGCAGGCCGCAACGGATATTCACCACGAATACCGACGCCGCTTCCTTGATGTTGAACATCATGCGCCCGGTGGCCTTGACCGCTTCCTGGCCACGGTGGGTTTTTTCCAGCAGCAACAGGATCTCGCTGATGGAGAACAGGCCCAACACCAATACGACGAATTGGATGCCGTCGGTGAGGTGGATGTTATCGCCGGTAAAACGGTACACGCCGCTGTTGGCATCGATGCCGACCGCCGATAGGAACAGGCCGATCAACGCCGCAACGAAGGTCTTCAACGGCTTGTCACCGGCCATGCCGCCCAGGCAGACAATCGCGAACACCATCAGCACGAAATATTCCGCCGGGCCGAAGGCAATCGCCCACTTGGCCAGCAGCGGCGCAAACAGCACCATGCCGCAGGTGGCGATGAACGCACCGATGAACGAACTCCATGCCGACAACGACAGCGCCACACCGGCCAGGCCTTTGCGGGCCATCGGGTAGCCGTCCAGGGTGGTCATTACGGTGGAAGCTTCGCCCGGGATGTTAAGCAGGATCGAACTGATCCGGCCGCCGTATTCGCAGCCCAGGTACACCGCCGCCAGCAGGATCAGCGCCGATTCCGGCGGCAGGCCCAGGGCGAACGCGATGGGGATCAACAGCGCCACACCGTTGATCGGGCCCAGGCCCGGCAGCAGGCCGACCACGGTGCCGATCAACGTGCCGCACAGCGCGGTCACCAGGTTGTAAGGGGACAGCGCCACGCCAAAGCCCTGGCCCAAGTAGCCAAAAGTATCCATATCAGTTCTCCAGAACGTCGAGCAGGCCAAGGGGCAACGGCACATCCATGACCTTATCGAACAGCAGGTACAAACCGATGGCCATCAGGGAGACGATCACCACGCTGGGCATCCAGCGGCCGCCGTACAGGCGCGCCATCGGGATGCCGATCAGCATGCTGCTGAGGATGAAACCCAGCGGTTCGAAAGTGGCGGCGAACACAATCAGCAGGACCACGCAGAGGCTGATCTTGATCAGGGTTTCGCGATCCAGCGCCGGTTCTTCTTCGGTGTGCTTGGTGGCCTGCGGGCGAATCAGCATGTAGATCAGCGCCAGGCTCATCAGCCCGAGGATCAGCAGCGGGTAGGCGCGGGGCCCTACCGGCTCGTAGGAAAACGACGCCTGATAGGGCCAGGCCATCAGCGCCAGACCGGCACAGGCCAGCAGCAGCGCGGCCGCGAATATGCGTTGTAAGAGCATGTTGAACTCCTGGGCCATGCCTGGGGTTTTGCCAGGCATGGCCGCGCGACAGAGGGGGCGATTACTGGATCAGGCCGAACTCTTTGGCCAGCACTTTGTAGTCAGCCACCTGTTTCTTCACATAGGTGTCCAGCTCCGGGCCGGTCATGGCAAACGGGAACAGCTCGCGCTGGTCACGCAGCTTGGCGAACTCTTCGGAGGCCAGCAGTTTGTCGAATGCGTCTTTCCACCAGGCGTACTCGGCATCGCTGACTTTTGGCCCGAGGTAGAAGCCGCGCACCACTGGCCACACGATGTCGTAGCCTTGCTCTTTGGCGGTCGGAATATCCTTCATTTCCGGCTCGTTCAGGCGCTGCTCGGAGAACACCGCCAGCAGACGCATGTCGCCGCTGAGGATGTGCGGCATGGAGTCGGAGATGTCGGTACTGCCCACTTGAATATGACCACCAAGCAGGGCCGTGGCGATTTCACCGCCGCCTTCGAGGGCCACATAGCGCAGCTCGCGCGGGTTGATCCCGGCGGCTTTGGCGATCAGGGCGGTTTGCATCCAGTCCTGGCTACCGACGGTGCCGCCGGAACCGATCACCACGCTGCCCGGATCTTTCTTCAGGGCTTTGACCAAATCATCGAGGGTCTTGTAGGGCGAATCGCTTTTTACCGCGATGGCGCCGTAACTGGTGCCGACCGCGGCCAGCCAACGTACGGCGCTTTCATCGAAACGCCCGAACTTGCCTTGCGCCAGGTTCAGCAGCGAACCGCTGGACCAGGCCACCAGCGTACCGGCATCCGCCGGACGCTGGGCGACCACGGCGTTGTAGGCCACCGCGCCTACGCCGCCGGGCATGTAGGTCACGCGCATCGGTTTGCTCAGCAATTTTTCGTTGACCAGTGCGCTTTGCGCCAGTTTGCAGGTCAGGTCGAAACCACCGCCGGGGGAGGCCGGGGCGATGCATTCCGGGCGCTTGGGCTCGTCAGCGGCCAGCAATTGACCGGCGAACAACATGCAGCCGGCGGTGAGGGCCAATTTACGCAATGAAAGGGTCATGGGTGTCTCCGTCGTTTTTGTTATGAGGTTCTACTGCCAGGCACTGCTTACCAGAGCGCGACGCTGTAGCTGACCAGCAGGCGCATTTCATCCGCATCGCGGGCTGAATAGTTGGAGCGGTAAGTGGCGTTACGCAGGCGCACGGCCACGTCCTTGAACGTGCCGGTCTGCACCACATACTTGATCTCGCTGTTACGCTCCCATTCTTTGCCGGTGTCGCCGTTCCTGAGCTTGATGTTGTCACCGGACAGGTAACGGCTCATGAAACTCAGGCCTGGGATGCCCAGCTTGGCGAAGTCATAGTCGTAGCGCGCTTGCCAGGAACGTTCCTCGGCACCGGCGAAATCGTTGATCTGTACAAAGTTGACCAGGTACGGGTCGCTGCCATCCACATACGGAAAGGCACTGTCGCCGGACATGTGCTGGTAACCGGCGCTGAGCTTGTGGCCGTTGAGGGCATAGCTGAACAGACCGTTGAGGGAGGTGTTGTCGATCTTGCCGCCACGGGCGCTGCCGGTGTCGTCGCTGATGGCCAGGCGCAGGTCGGCGCCGAAGGTGCCCGGGCCCATCGGGCGCGCGGCCACCAGGCCAAGGAAGTGTTGACGGTAGACATCATCGAGTTGGGCGAAGTGGTAGCTGCCGGTGATCTTGTCGGCGAATTTGTAGTCCACGCCGCCGAAGTTGAAGTGCTTACCGGTAGCCCCGCTGAGGAAGCGGCTGTTCTTGTTATTGAGGGCGATATCTTCGTAGTTGGTATCGTCGCGGTCCTTGGCTTTATCCAGGCGGCCGCCGGTGAATACCAGATTCTTGAATTCCTTGGACGTCAGCAACCCACCATTGAAGGTCTGCGGCAGAATGCGCCCGTCGTTGGGTTTGAGGATCGGCAGCTCGGGCATCAGCGAACCGATTTTCAACTCGGTGGCGGAGATTTTTACTTTGCCGGTCAGGCCCAACTTGGAGTATTCGTCGGCGGCGCGGCCGTCATCATGGGTCGGCAGCAGTCCGGTGCCGGTGCGGTCGGGGCTGGAGTCGAGCTTGATCCCGAGCATGCCCAACGCATCCACGCCAAAGCCCACGGTGCCATCGGTGTAACCCGACTGCAGGTTGAGCATAAAGCCCTGGGCCCACTCGTCGCGCTTGGATTGCTGGGCACTGGTGCCGTCGCGAAAGTCGCGATTGAAGTACATGTTGCGGGTTTCCAGGGTCGCGCTGCTGTCTTCGAAGAAGGCGGCTTGGCTGAGCGGCGTGAAGCCGGCAAGGGCGGCGGCGCTGGCAAGGGTGGTTTGGGTCAGGCGGGAAAAACGAACAGACGGACGAGCCTGGGGCTGTGTCGACAGCATGGTGATGCACTCCGATATTGTTTTTATTGTGACGAAAACGCATCGAGGCGTTTTTCGGGCACTGCGGATCAGGCAGCTGGGTGGGCAAGGCTCACCGTGAGCTGGATGCTAAAGCGCGAAGCTTTCACTAACCTTTCAGTCACCTTTCAATGTTTTCGGGCTTCACAGGGCACCGGGCGCCTGTAAACTCCCCGCCAAAGCGTGGCATCGACCACTCCTGAATGAGGCAGAAAACCATGCGTGTCCTTCTGGTTGAAGACCATTTGCAACTCGCCGACAGTGTGGCCCAGGCGCTCAAGAGCACGGGTTTGACCGTCGACGTGCTGCACGACGGCGTTGCCGCCGACCTGGCCTTGAGCAGCGAGGACTACGCGGTGGCCATCCTCGATGTGGGGCTGCCGCGCATGGATGGTTTCGAGGTGCTCGCACGTTTGCGAGCCCGTGGGAAAAATCTGCCGGTGCTGATGCTGACCGCGCGAAGTGACGTCAAAGACCGTGTGCATGGCCTGAACCTGGGCGCCGACGACTATCTGGCCAAGCCTTTCGAACTGACGGAACTGGAAGCACGGGTCAAGGCTCTGTTGCGTCGCAGCGTGCTGGGCGGCGAGCGCCAGCAAACCTGCGGCGTGCTGGTGTACGACTTGGACACCCGGCGCTTCACGTTGGGTGGCGAACTGCTGACATTGACCTCTCGGGAGCAGGCGGTGCTTGAAGCGCTGATCGCGCGTCCGGGCCGGGTGATGAGCAAAGAGCAACTGGCCTCCCATGTGTTTGGCCTGGACGAGGAGGCCAGCCCCGATGCGATCGAAATCTACGTGCATCGCCTGCGCAAAAAACTCGATGGGCAACCGATCGCCATCGTGACGTTCCGCGGCCTTGGCTACTTGCTGGAAGCCCGCGATGCATAAGCCCAGCAGCCTGCGCTGGCGACTGCTGTGGAACCTGGCGCTGTTGCTGGTGCTGTTGATGTTGGCCAGCGGCATGAGCGCCTACTGGAACGGTCGTGAAGCAGCCGATACCGCCTACGACCGTACGCTGCTGGCGTCGGCACGTACCATCGCGGCCGGCCTGACCCAGGTGGACGGCACTCTCAGCGCCAATGTGCCCTATGTGGCCCTGGACACCTTCGCCTACGACAGCGCCGGGCGCATTTACTACCAGGTCAACGACATCGATCAGAAGCTGATCTCCGGCTATGAGAACCTGCCCGGTCCACCTCCCGGCACTCCGCGTACCGATGATTACCCGGCCCTGGCGCGTTTCTACAACGCCAAGTATCAGGGCCAGGAAGTGCGGGTGGTCAGCCTGCTTAAAGCGGTTTCCGAGCCGAACATGAACGGTATGGCGGAAATCCGCGTGGCCGAGACCGACGAAGCAAGGGTCAGCATGGCCCGTAGCCTGATGGCCGATACCCTGCTGCGCCTGGGCATGCTCTCGGTCGGTGCGTTGCTGCTGGTGTGGTTTGCCGTGAGCGCCGCGCTACGCCCGCTGGATCGTCTGCGTAAAGCCGTGGAGGAGCGTCAGCCCGACGATCTGCGGCCGTTGCCATTGGTGGAGGTGCAACATGAATTCGGCCCGTTGGTCAGCTCACTCAATCACTTCACCGAGCGCCTGCGCGGGCAATTCCAACGCCAGGCGCAGTTTATCGCCGATGCGTCCCACGAACTGCGCACTCCACTGGCAGCACTCAAGGCCCGCCTGGAGTTGGGGTTGCGCGCCGAAGACCCGGCGACCTGGCGCAGCACCTTGGAAACCGCGGCTCAGGGCACTGATCGCCTGACCCATCTGGCCAATCAGTTGCTGTCCCTGGCGCGCATCGAGAACGGCGCCCGGGCGATTGCCGAAGGCGGCGCGCAGTTATTGGATCTGAGTCAGTTGGCCCGCGAACTGGGCATGGCCATGGCGCCTCTGGCCCATGCGCGCGGCGTGGCCCTGGCGCTGGAAGCCGACGAGCCGGTGTGGCTGCGCGGCGAACCGACACTGTTGAACGAACTGCTGAGTAACCTGGTGGACAATGCCCTGGCGCACACGCCGCCTGGTGGCAACGTGATCCTACGGGTGATGGCGCCGGCGGTGCTGGAAGTGGAAGACGATGGCCCGGGCATCCCGCTGGATGAGCGGGATCGGGTGTTCGAGCGGTTCTATCGGCGTAGTCAACAGGGCATGGGCTCGGGCCTGGGCTTGGCGATTGTCGGGGAAATATGCCGGGCGCATCTGGCGCAGATCAGTCTGCATGACGGCGAGCGCGCTGGGTTGAAAGTTCGGGTGAGTTTTATCGCCGGTTGATCAGTAGAACATCGAACGCGCTTCATCCAGCTCTGCGCGCAGGCTGTCGCTATAGGGGTCTACGCGCAGCTTTTTCATCGCGGGGATCTCGGAAACCACCACGTTTGCCAGAGGGTGATGGGTGCCGCGATGGCAGTACAGCACGGCAATTTGCACCAGATCGATATAGTCGAGACGGTCGGAGTCGCGCTCGAAGTTCAGGTATTGCCCCGGTAGTTTCGCCAGCATCTCGGGAAAGTCCCAGCCGCTGAGTAACTTGTCGCCCAGCTTAGGGTGGATGCTGTCGATCACATGATTGAGGCTGACCGGGTCTGCCAGCAGCTCGTAGTGGTCTTCGGCGTAGGTGAGAATCGGCAGTACGCCGATCTGGTGCACCAGGCCACCGAGGGCCGCTTGGTCCGGCTTGAGCTGGCTGTGGCTGCGGCACAAGGCATAGCTCACGCCCGCCACTTCCAGGCTGCGGCGCCAGACGTCGCGCATTTTCTGTTCGACGACTTCGGAGCGGGCGTGAAAGATCTGCTCCATCACCAGGCCAATCGCCAGGTTGCTGCTGTAATTGGTGCCCAGCCGCGTGATGGCGGTGTGCAGGTCGGTGACTTCCTGCGTGGCGCGCAGCAGCGGGCTGTTGACCACTTTGATCAGGCGCGCGGACAGCGCGGTATCGCGACCGATCACTTTGCTCAAGTGGCTGATGCTGATTTCCGGGTCTTCGGCGGCCTGACGAATCCCCAGGGCCACTTCCGGTAATGTCGGCAGAACCAGGTCATCGTTATCGATGGCCTTGACCAAAGCCTGTTGGACTTTTTCCGCCAGCTTGTTCATTCATGATCTCTAGGGTGTTGCAAAAAAGTACGGCGACTAACGCTGGATCTCTCGATCACGGTCGAGGGTATAAGGCAGGTCAAGCAGTTGCAGACCCGGGCCTTCAAGCATGCCTAGATGCACATCGCCACTATCGGCAGCTTCGGCTTGCAATACGGCCAGAAGTTCAATGA
Organism: Pseudomonas sp. efr-133-TYG-23; assembly: GCF_030209215.1. Taxonomy (NCBI): domain Bacteria; kingdom Pseudomonadati; phylum Pseudomonadota; class Gammaproteobacteria; order Pseudomonadales; family Pseudomonadaceae; genus Pseudomonas; species Pseudomonas sp. efr-133-TYG-23. The sequence goes on from NZ_JARVSL010000027.1 coordinate 369,835, forward strand.
CCTGGTCAGCTTTTGCTGCGATTACCACTTCACCGATCGAGCTGTTGTGGCTCGGCGAAAACAGAGGAGTGCCTGGCTCGGGCATTTGCGCCGAATCAAGGCTTAAGCGGTACAAGCGGCGCTTGAGTTTGCCCAAGTACTGCATACGCGCGACGATTTCCTGGCCGGTGTAGCAGCCTTTCTTGAAACTCACACCGCCCACGGCTTGCAAGTTGAGCATCTGCGGGATGAACAGCTCGCGGGTTTGCGCCATGACTTGGCCGATACCGGCGCGAATCTGGCCCAGCAGCCATTCATTCAGATCGGCAGAGTCAAGGGTTGAACTCAATTGGGCTTTGACGGCGTCGGCTCGATCCGAAGGTACCCAGAGTTCGCTGCGGCCGGGTGAGACCCGAATGGCGATCAAGTGCTCATTGCGGGCTACGCTGTCGGTCTCGGCCGGTAGCTCAAGCCCGAGGCTGGCCAGGGCCGAATCCGCATTCACCAGACCGAAGCGGACCCAAGCGGCACTTTCGTCGGTCAGCTTGGACTTGGAGAACACCGCGTATTTTTTCAGGTCGGCCAGTTGCGGTTCCAGCAGCTCGGCCGCCATCGCCAGCAACACCCCATCACCTTGCAACAAGATGCGAAAGCTCGACTGCATGCGCCCTTTTTGCGTGCAGCGCGCGCCGAGGCTGGCCTGGGTATCGCTCAGGTAATTGAGGTTGCAGGTCAATTGGCCCTGCAGGAATTTGGCAGCATCGGCACCGCGGACGGCGAGGACACCTTCGTGGATCAGGGGGCAGAAGAAAGCAGAGTCAGCCATGGTTCATCGCAGGTCAAAAAGTCATGGGTGCATCATAGAGGGGCGCCCGGCAAATGGATAGTTTCCGTAGGGGCGACCAAAGCCGACTGTTCCACTGCTGTCGGGCCTGTATACTTGCGCTCTATTTGAGGAGCGCTCCATGGTCGAAGATGTAGAACTCAATCGCCTCTACTGGCACAGCCGTCGCGGCATGCTTGAGCTGGATGTATTGCTGGTGCCTTTCGTCAAAGAGGTTTATTCCACCCTTAATGAAGTGGACCGCAAGGTGTATGTGCGTCTGCTGGAGTGCGAAGACCAGGATATGTTCGGCTGGTTCATGGAGCGCGCCGAGTCGGACGATCCGGAACTGCAGCGGATGGTTCGGATGATTCTGGATCGTGTCCAGCCTAAGTAATCGCTTCGAATGCCGCTGGCAGCCGTCACGGCGGCTGCTGGCGGCGTATCTGTTCGCCCAACTGTTCGCGTTGGGTGCGTTGGCATTGATTGATCTCGCTTTCTCAACTCTGGCGATAGTGCTGTGTCTGGGGCATGCCGCCTGGGTGTTGCCGCGACACATTCTGTTGTCACACCGTTCGTCGATTCGTGGCCTGCGACGCGATGAGGACGGCTGGCAATTGTTAAGTGAGCAGCGTGGCTGGCACGCCGTGCAGTTGTGTCCGGACAGTCTGGCGTTGCCCCTGATTGTGGTGCTGCGATATCGGGTCAAGGGGCAGTGGTGGGCGCGTTCGATCTGTGTGCCCAAGGACGCGCAGGCGGCGGATACACACCGGCGCCTGCGGGTACGCTTGAAGTTCAGCCGGCGTAGGTGGCTGGCACCAGGATAGTGTCGCGGGCTTCGGGGAGCATCTGCGGGTAGTCGAGGGTGTAATGCAGGCCTCGGCTTTCCTTGCGTTCCATGGCAGACCTGATCATCAGTTCCGCTACCTGAGCAAGGTTCCTCAGTTCAATCAGGTCTCTGCTCACTTTATAGTTGCTGTAGAACTCGTCGATTTCATCCAGTAGCAGCCGCACCCGATGTTGTGCCCGTTGCAGGCGCTTGTTGGTGCGCACGATGCCCACGTAGTCCCACATGAAGCGCCGCAGCTCATCCCAGTTGTGGGCGATGATCACGTCCTCGTCCGAGTCGGTGACTTGGCTGGCGTCCCAGCGGGGCAGGGCGGCCGGCACCGGAATTCGCGGCAGTTGCTCAAGGATATCCGCCGCCGCTGAGCGGGCATATACGAAGCACTCAAGCAGCGAGTTGCTAGCCATGCGATTGGCACCATGCAGGCCGGTGAAGCTGGTTTCACCAATGGCATAAAGGCCGGGTACGTCAGTGCGGCCATGCTGGTCAACCATTACGCCGCCGCAGGTGTAGTGCGCGGCCGGTACGACGGGTATCGGGCCTTTGGTGATATCGATATTGAAGGCTAGGCAGCGCTCGTAGACGGTGGGGAAGTGCGTCTTGATGAATGCTTCGGGTTGATGGCTGATGTCCAAGTAGACACAGTCGATGCCCAGGCGCTTCATTTCATGGTCGATGGCGCGGGCGACGATATCGCGCGGGGCCAGTTCGGCTCGGGGGTCGAAGCGCTGCATGAAGCGTTCGCCGTTCGGCAGTTTCAAATGCGCGCCTTCGCCGCGCAGCGCTTCGGTGATCAGGAAACTCTTGGCCTGCGGGTGATACAGGCAGGTCGGGTGGAACTGATTGAACTCCAGGTTGGCCACTCGGCACCCCGAGCGCCAGGCCATGGCGATGCCATCGCCGCAGGCGCCGTCAGGGTTGCTGGTATAGAGATAGACCTTAGCCGCGCCGCCCGACGCGAGAATGGTGAAGCGCGCGCCGTAGGTGTCGACCTCGCCGCTGCCGCGGTTGAGCACGTAGGCGCCGAGACAGCGCTCGCCTTCCAGTCCCAAGCGCTTTTCGGTGATCAGATCGACGGCGACGCGTTGCTCCAGCAGTTCGATGTTGGGGCGTTGACGGGCCTGATCCAGCAACGTCCTGAAAATAGCCGCGCCGGTAGCATCGGCGGCATGGATGATGCGGCGATGGCTGTGGCCGCCTTCACGGGTCAGATGGAACTCGAAGCCGCCGTCGTCGGCGCTGGCGTGTTCGTCACGGGTGAAGGGTACGCCTTGATCGATCAGCCATTGGATCGCTTCGCGGCTGTGTTCAACGGTGAAACGCACCGCTTCTTCATTACACAGCCCGCCACCGGCGTTGAGGGTGTCCTCGACGTGGGACTGCACCGTGTCGGTGTCATCCAGCACGGCGGCAACACCGCCCTGGGCCCAGAATGTCGAGCCGTTGGCCAGGTCGCCCTTGCTCAGTACGGCGATGCGCAGGTGGCTGGGGAGGGTCAGGGCAAGACTCAATCCGGCTGCGCCGCTGCCAATCACCAGAACATCGTGTTGAAACTGTTGGCTCATTTGAAGGATTCCGCAAAAAGCGATCCAAGGGCTAGTGGCGCTGACGGGACGCCTGGATCGGCGAATCAAAGGGTCACACGGCCCACTAGTATATAGAGGGGGGGAGCGGCACAATAGCCAGGCATTCGTGGCAATGTGAGATTACGGTGCGCGGCTTGGGTATAATCCGTCGGTTATTGGATTGGGAACTTTTTGCATAAGCCCCGACTCAATAGCAGGTTGCCCGAAAGCTGGGAAAACGTTGAGTTTATTGGCCCGTCGGGAGCATTGGACGCGTCAGGAAACCGACGACAAGATTATTCGCGCAGCCGGCGTTGCCCGCGCTGCGTTTTTCGTGTGTGCCAAATCAGTGCATGCCGGAAACTTGCTTGGAGGGGGAGAACTTTTGCGAAAAGTCCGAGTCTATGTTTGCAAGCCTGATCGTTTAGTTATGCAAGCCTCCTTCAAGTACAACGAGGAGTGTTCATGCTAACCCAGGAAGAGGATCAGCAGCTGGTCGAGCGCGTACAACGCGGCGACAAGCGCGCATTTGATCTGCTAGTGCTGAAATACCAGCACAAAATTCTCGGGTTGATCGTGCGGTTTGTGCACGACACCCATGAAGCGCAGGACGTTGCACAGGAGGCCTTTATCAAGGCGTACCGTGCACTCGGTAATTTCCGCGGTGACAGTGCGTTTTATACGTGGCTGTACCGCATCGCCATCAACACGGCGAAGAACTATCTGGTGTCTCGCGGACGCCGCCCACCAGATAGTGATGTAAGTTCAGAAGATGCAGAATTTTACGATGGTGATCACGGCCTCAAAGATCTCGAGTCGCCGGAGCGTGCATTGCTGCGCGACGAGATCGAAGGAACCGTTCATCGCACAATTCAGCAACTGCCAGAAGATTTGCGTACGGCGTTAACTTTACGTGAATTCGACGGTCTGAGTTATGAAGACATTGCGAGCGTCATGCAATGTCCGGTGGGGACTGTAAGGTCACGGATTTTCCGGGCCCGGGAAGCCATCGACAAAGCCTTGCAACCGTTGTTGCAGGAAAACTAAAGACAGCGGCGACAGCCAAGAGAGGAACCGCCATGAGTCGTGATGCCCTGCAGGAATCGCTGTCCGCAGTGATGGATAACGAAGCGGATGAACTGGAACTTCGTCGAGTGCTCAACGCGTTCGATGATGCCGAAACCCGTGATACCTGGTCTCGTTACCAAGTCGCTCGGGCGGTGATGCACAAGGATCTTCTAATCCCTCGTCTGGATATTGCTGCGGCCGTTTCTGCCGCGTTGGCTGATGAAGCCGTTCCAGCAAAAGCTGTTCGCGGTCCGTGGCGTAGCCTGGGTCGCCTTGCGGTTGCTGCCTCGGTGACTGTTGCCGTGCTGGCGGGTGTTCGTCTTTACAATCAGGACGAAATTGCCGGTGCCGAACTGGCCCAGCAGACTCAGCAACCGGTCATGGCCGGTCCTCAAGTCAAAGGTCCGGCAGTATTGGCCGGCTACAAGGAAAGCTCCGACGCCGCCGGCCCTATGGCCAACGGTGTATTGCAGGGGCAATCCGGTTGGCAGGATCAGCGTCTCCCAGGTTACCTGCGCCAACATGCACAGGAATCGGCCTTGAAAGGCACTGAAAGCGCTTTGCCGTACGCTCGCGCCGCTAGTCTGGAAAACCGTTGAACCGCTAAGGAGCTATATGCGCGCCATACCGCTCCTTACGCTTTTGCTCAGTGGTTGGTTGGTACTTCCCGCCCATGCCGATGAAGCCCAAGAGTGGCTGAGTCGACTTGGGCGCGCAGAGCAGCAGCAAAGCTTTGAAGGTACGTTCGTGTATGAACGTAACGGCAGCTTTTCCACCCATGACATCTGGCACCGTGTCCAGAATGGGCAAGTCCATGAGCGGCTTTTGCAGCTCGATGGCTCTGCTCAGGAAGTCCTACGGGTGGACGGCCGCACGCAATGCGTGAGTGGCACATTAGTCGCCGGCCTTGGCAATTCTCGAGAAGCCCCTTCCCGCGCGCTCGATCCCTCGAAACTCAATCAATTCTATGAACTGGCCGTGATCGGAAAATCCCGTGTTGCTGGCCGTGACGCTGTGATTGTGTCCATTACCCCCCGTGACCAATACCGCTACGGATTTGAGCTGCATCTGGATCGTGAAACGGCCTTGCCGCTCAAATCGTTATTGCTCAACGATCAAGGGCAGTTGCTGGAGCGCTTCCAGTTCACCCGCTTGAATACATCGACTCTGCCTGACGATCGCAATTTGCGGCCGAGCAAGGATTGCACGCCTATCGGAGCGGTAAATGACAGCCAGTCAGAGGTACAGCCGACCCAAGCTTGGCACTTGGAGTGGTTGCCACCGGGGTTTGAACTCACGAGTGCCACTGCGCGAGCGGACACCCGCACCAAGACCACCATCGACAGTTTGATGTATGAAGATGGTCTGGCGCGATTTTCGGTATTCCTTGAACCCATCAGTGAGGGGGGCGTGACGGAAAACCGTACGCAGCTAGGCCCCACTGTTGCGGTCTCCCGTCGCTTGAATACGGTTGACGGTGAAATGATGGTGACGGTTGTTGGGGAAATCCCTATCGGTACTGCCGAGCGTATTGCGCTTTCGGTGCGCGGTGAAAAAAAGGCAACCACTAAGCCCTTGCCGTGAGTTGTTAATCCTATGTTCATCCTGACCTTTCAATTTACAACCACTCACGCTTGGCTGCTGAAAGTATGAAATGTCTGGATCAGGATTTTCACTTGCAAAAATCGTCCATCTTTTTTATAGGTCAGAGCTTGTCGGCTCTGGCCTTGTTTTGTTCGCGGAACAAAAACGGCGGTCGCAGTTTCCGGCGTTTCTTGAACCCTGTCGCTCAACCCTGCTCGTCGTAACGGGAGCTGTATGTCGATACCTCGTTTGAAATCCTACCTATCCATAGTCGCCACGGTACTGGTGCTGGGTCAGGCTGTGACCGCGCAAGCGGCTGAGTTGCCTGACTTCACCCAATTGGTTGAGCAAGCCTCGCCGGCCGTGGTGAACATCAGTACCACGCAAAAGCTGCCTGATCGCAAAGTGTCGAACCAGCAGATGCCGGACCTTGAGGGCCTGCCGCCGATGTTGCGTGAGTTCTTCGAGCGTGGCATGCCACAGCCGCGTGCGCCCCGGGGGGGCGGCGGTGGTCAACGTGAAGCTCAATCTCTGGGTTCGGGCTTCATTATTTCGCCGGACGGCTACATTCTCACCAATAACCATGTCATCGCCGACGCAGATGAAATTCTCGTCCGCCTGGCCGATCGCAGTGAGCTCAAGGCCAAGTTGGTCGGTACCGACCCACGCTCCGATGTGGCCTTGCTGAAAATCGACGGCAAGGACCTGCCTGTGCTGAAGCTGGGCAAATCCCAGGATCTGAAGGCCGGCCAGTGGGTCGTCGCCATCGGTTCTCCATTTGGCTTTGACCATACGGTCACCCAAGGCATCGTCAGCGCCATCGGTCGTAGCCTGCCTAATGAAAACTATGTGCCGTTCATCCAGACCGACGTGCCGATCAACCCGGGTAACTCCGGCGGCCCGCTGTTCAACCTGGCTGGCGAAGTCGTGGGGATCAACTCGCAGATCTATACCCGCTCCGGTGGGTTTATGGGCGTATCGTTCGCTATCCCGATCGATGTGGCCATGGACGTATCCAATCAGTTGAAAAGCGGCGGCAAGGTCAGCCGTGGTTGGTTGGGCGTAGTGATCCAGGAAGTGAACAAGGATTTGGCTGAATCCTTCGGCCTCGATAAGCCGGCGGGTGCGCTGGTGGCGCAGATCCAAGACGGTGGCCCCGCCGCCAAGGGTGGTCTGCAAGTTGGTGACGTGATCCTGAGCATGAATGGCCAGCCAATCATTATGTCCGCCGACCTGCCGCATTTGGTCGGCGCACTCAAGGCTGGCAGCAAAGCCAAGTTGGAAGTGATTCGTGGCGGCAAGCGCCAGAACGTTGAGCTGACTGTCGGTGCGATTCCTGAAGAAGGCGCCACCCTCGATGCCCTGGGCAACACCAAGCCAGGCGCCGAGCGCAGCAGCAACCGTCTGGGGATTGCCGTAGCCGAGCTGACGGACGAGCAGAAAAAAGCCTTCGACCTCAAGAGCGGCGTGGTAATCAAAGAAGTGCAGGATGGGCCCGCTGCGTTGATTGGTCTGCAGCCGGGTGATGTGATCACTCACTTGAACAACCAGGCGATCGATAGCACCAAGCAATTCACCGATATCGCCAAGGCGTTGCCGAAGAATCGTTCGGTATCGATGCGTGTCTTGCGTCAGGGCCGTGCGAGCTTTATCACCTTCAAACTGGCCGAATAACCCGCCAGCTCAATAAAAAAGCCCCGCTTTCGTTTAACGAAGGCGGGGCTTTTTTGTGGGTGATGGGTTTAGCTCATCATGCCTTTGACCAGTCTTTCCTGCTCGATCAACTCACGCTGGCGTGCGTCGATACGTGACGACAGTGGGAAGTTGTTGCCGGCGCGACGCTTGGCAAAGTCCAGTTGCTGAATGGCCTGCTGGAAATCGCCGACTAGTGCGAAGTATTCGGCACGAGCCTGGTGCAGGCCGATGATGTTGCCGGACAACCCGCGGGTCTCCGCGACCTGATACCACACATCCGGGTCATCCGGGCGCGATTTGAGCAGCCCATCCAGCGCCTTTTCCGCATCGGCGGTGCGATTCTGCTTGAGCAGCAGGTCGACCCGAACTTGATTCAGCGGGTAATTGCTGGGGTATTGGGTCAACATCCTATCCGTGCGTTGCTGGGCGTCGGGCAGGCGGTTGTTGATGATGTCCAGCTCGATCTGCGCCAGGTTGTAGGTGATGTCGTTGGGTGCCTTGGCCAGCAGCGGTGCCAGGTTTTCACGTGCTTCCTTGAGTTTGGTGCCCTTGATCTGCGCGATGGCCAGGCCGTAGCGCGCTACATCGTTCTTTGGGTTCTCGTCGAGTTGCGCCTGGAAGCGTTTGGCGGCGAGGCCAGGGGTGTCTTCGTATTTCAATTGCACCCGTGCACGTATCAATTGGTAGCGCAGGCTGTCTTCCTTGCCGCCTGGTTTGGCCTGTTCGGCACGGTTACGGGTGTCGGCGATCCGTGACTCAGTTACCGGGTGGGTTAGCAGGAATTCCGGCGGTTTGGCATCGAAGCGGTATTGGCGCATCAAGCGCTCGAACATGGTCGGCATGGAGCGTGGGTCATAACCGGCTTTTTCGAGATTGACGATACCGATGCGGTCCGCCTCTTGTTCGTTCTGCCGGGAGAAACGACGCTGCTCTTGGATCGCGGCGGCCTGGGTGCCAGCGATCGCTGCGATGCCAGCATCGCCTGCGCCCGCTGCGGCAGCAATAATGCCGCCCAATAGCGCAGCCATCATCGGCACCTGCATGCGCTGTTGCGCTTCAACGCCTCGTGCGAAGTGGCGTTGGGACAAGTGCGCCAATTCGTGGGCCAGCACCGAGGCGTATTCTCCTTCGGTCTGGGCGTTGAGAAACAGCCCGCCGTTGACCCCAATGATCCCACCCGGTGCGGCAAAGGCGTTCAGTTGCGGGCTGTTGATCAGGATGAACTCCAGGCGCCGGTCGTTGACCTGGCTGGTCTCCACCAGTTTGTAGACACTGGTCTCGACATAATCCTTGAGTTGCGGGTCGTTGAGTTGCGACACCTGGCCCCGCAAGTACGCCAGCCAGGCGCGGCCCAGTTGGTACTCCTGCCGCGGCGAGACAATGGCAGAACTGGCGTCGCCCAGCGACGGCAGGTCATCGGCGAAGCCTGGGGAGGCCAGCAGGCAAGCCAGCGTCAGCAGGGTAGGGCGCAAAAAATTCATGCACAGGGCCTTTCGACAAAGAGCTTACTGTAGCCGGACACTGAGCTTCGGACCAGATATTCTAAGCACCCCCGAACGCTTGACCCGGAGTAAACCTATGACCGACACCGTCGCTTTTGACGCCGAACTTGATGCCAGTGGGCTCAATTGCCCGTTGCCCTTGCTCAAGGCCAAGTTGGAGCTCAACCGAATGGCCAGCGGTGCGGTGCTCAAAGTGATTGCCACCGACGCGGGCTCTCAGCGTGATTTCCGCACATTTGCCAAACTGGCTGGGCACACCCTGTTGCACGAAGAAGACGCCGCCGGTGTGTACCGTTACTGGTTGCGCAAGGCCTGAACCGTTTGTTCCCACAGCCCGAGGTTGATTGATGTTCAAAGTGTTACGTGACTGGATTCAGCGCTACTTCTCCGATGAAGAAGCGGTGGTGCTGGCGGTCTTGTTATTCCTGGCCTTTACGGCGGTGTTGACCTTGGGTGGCATGCTGGCCCCGGTGCTAGCGGGCATGGTGTTGGCGTATCTGATGCAGGGATTGGTGACGACGTTGGAGCGCCTGCGCGTACCCGGCGGGGTAGCGGTTGGGTTGGTGTTCGCGTTGTTCATGGGCCTGCTGGTGGTGTTTATCGTGGTGGTGTTGCCATTGCTCTGGCATCAGCTGATCACGCTGTTCAACGAATTACCGGGGATGCTCGCCAAGTGGCAATCGCTGTTGCTCCTGTTGCCGGAGCGTTATCCCCATCTGGTATCGGATGAGCAAGTGCTGCAGGCCATCGAAGTGGCGCGCGGTGAAATCGGGAAATTCGGGCAATGGGCGCTGACGTTCTCCCTATCCAGCCTGCCGTTGCTGGTCAACATCATGATCTATTTGGTACTGGTGCCGATCCTGGTGTTTTTCTTTCTCAAGGATCGCGTAATGATCAGTCGCTGGGTACGCAGCTATCTGCCGCGGGAGCGGGCGTTGATTACCCGTGTGGCGCAGGAAATGAACCGGCAGATCGCCAACTACATCCGTGGCAAGGTGATCGAGATCTTTATTTGTGGCGGTGTGACCTACATCGCCTTCATCGCCCTGGATCTCAACTATGCCGCGTTGCTGGCATTGCTGGTCGGCGTGTCAGTGGTGGTGCCGTATGTGGGCGCGGTGGTGGTGACGGTGCCGGTGACGTTGATCGCACTGTTCCAGTGGGGCTGGAGTGATCAATTCATCTACCTGATGGCGGTGTACGGGATCATCCAGACCCTGGACGGCAACGTACTGGTGCCGCTGCTGTTTTCCGAAGCGGTCAACCTTCATCCGGTCGCGATTATCTGCGCGGTGCTGCTATTTGGTGGGCTGTGGGGGTTCTGGGGGGTGTTCTTTGCAATACCCCTGGCCACGCTGTTCAAGGCCGTGCTGGATGCCTGGCCGCGACAGGAGCCGGTGGTGGCGCCGCTGTTGTAGGGGCGAGCAAGCCCGCCCCGCAGCGTTTGCTCAGGCCTTGTTCAAGGCTTGGGCGGCGGCCAGGACGGCATCTACATGGCCTGGCACTTTGACGCCCCGCCATTCCTGGCGTAGCACGCCATCCTTGTCGATCAGGAAGGTGCTGCGATCTACACCCAGGTATTCCTTGCCGTACAGCTTTTTCAGCTTGATCACATCAAACAGCTGGCAGACTGCCTCATCTTTGTCGCTGATCAGCTCAAAGGGGAACTGCTGCTTGGCCTTGAAGTTCTCGTGGGACTTCACGCTGTCGCGCGACACGCCGAAGACTTCCGTATTGGCTGCCTGAAACGCCGCGTGCTGGTCACGAAAACCCTGGCCCTCGGTGGTGCAGCCTGGTGTGCTGTCCTTCGGATAGAAGTAGATCACCACTTGCTTGCCCTTGAGGGCGGCCAAGCTGAAGGTCTGGCCACTGGTGGCCTGGGCTTGGAAGTCGGCTACGGGTTGGTCGATGACTACCGCCATGGGTACTTCCTTACATTGGGTTCTGTGGGCGCCACGGTTCGATCAGGGCGTCGAGGTTCAACGCATCGGCGAAATCCAAGAACTGATCGCGCAGCCAGCTGATCTGCACTCCAGCCGGCAAAGTGACGGTAAAGGTGGCGTTGAGCATGGTGCCGCCGGTCTGGGGCGCCTGGTAGGTGTCACAGGTCAGGTTCTCCAACTCGACGTTATGGTCGATGAAGAACTGGCACAGTTCATTGACGATGTCCGAGCGGTAGGCCGAACTGACGTAGGCAACGTATGGCAGGGCCTGTGGGCGATTCTCCAGAGCGGCGCTGCGTACCACATTAACGGTGAAATCATGCTTCTTGGCCAGGCCCGGCAGGCCAGTCTCCAGGCGCGCCAGAGCGTCCCAGCTCCCGGAGATCTGCAGCACCAGGGCGCTGCACTCGCCGTGGCGGGTCAGGCGAGAGGTCACTACGGCGCAGCGGTTCTCATGGCTGGCGCGGCACAGGACGTTGGTCAGCTCCATGGGGTTGGCGCCGAGGGCACTGATAACAAGGAATTGTTCGCGAACTGTGGGGGTGGACATGCAGCCTTCCTAAAGCGATGAGCGGTCGATACCGAGAGGGCCGTATCGATCAAAGGATCAAGGGTAGCGAAAAGCGTCGCCAAGGGCTAGGAGGTGGCGTTTTCATTGCGTCGTTCAGCGGTTTTCAATGCTCGTCAAACCGTGCTCAGGCCCGATGATGGCGTTGATCGATGTTTAGTTGCGTCAGAACGCATCCTCACGCGGTACTTCGCTTGTGCAAGCATCTTGGCGCCAGTACCATTACGGCTCTCTTTTTCCGGCAGGAGCGGTTGCATGATTGCGGGCAGTATGGTGGCACTGGTCACACCCATGGATGCACAAGGTCATCTCGACTGGGACAGCCTGGGCAAACTGGTGGACTTCCACCTGCAAGAAGGCACCAACGCGATCGTTGCGGTCGGCACCACGGGTGAATCGGCCACGCTCGATGTGGAAGAGCACATCCAGGTCATCGAGTTCGTGGTCAAGCGCGTTGCCGGTCGTATCGCGGTCATCGCCGGTACGGGCGCCAATTCGACGCGTGAGGCGATCGAACTGACCAAAAACGCCAAGAAAGCCGGTGCCGATGCCTGCTTGCTGGTGACCCCGTACTACAACAAGCCGACCCAGGAAGGCCTTTACCAGCACTTCCGCACCATTGCCGAAGCCGTCGACATTCCGCAGATCCTCTATAACGTGCCGGGCCGTACCGCCTGCGACATGAAGGCCGAGACTGTGATCCGCCTGTCCACCGTGCCGAACATCGTCGGCATCAAGGAAGCCACTGGTGACCTGCAGCGCGCCAAGGACATCCTGGCCGGCGTGAGCAGTGACTTCCTGCTGTATTCCGGTGACGACGCCACCGCGGTCGAGCTGATTCTACTGGGCGGCAAAGGCAATATCTCGGTGACCGCCAACGTGGCCCCCCGCGCCATGAGCGACATGTGCGCCGCCGCACTCGCCGGCGATGCCGACAAAGCCCGCGCGATCCACGAGAAGCTGATGCCGCTCAACAAAGAACTGTTTATCGAATCCAACCCTATTCCCGTGAAATGGGCTCTGTACGAGATGGGCATGATGCCGGACGGTATCCGTCTGCCGCTCACTCGCCTCAGCGAAGCCTGTCACGAACCGCTGCGACAGGCCCTGCGCCAGTCCGGCGTCCTGGTTTAATTGAGGAAGCACTACGCATGAAGCGATTGGCCGGACTTTCCGCACTTGCCTTGATTATCTCCAGCACCAGTGGCTGCGGTTGGATCTGGGGCCCGGAAGGCTACTTCCGTGACCGCGGCAGCGATTATCTGGAAGCACAAGCAACCAAACCGATGCAATTGCCGCCGGACGTCAATGTCGCCAAGCGCCTTGACCCGTTGCTGCCGATTCCACGCAACGTTGCCGATGACACCGCCAAAGGTGAGTTCGTGGTACCACGTCCACAGCCGATCACGGCCGTGGCCGATGCCAGCGACTACAGCCTGCAAAAAAGCGGCGACTCGCGCTGGATCGTGGCGCAGCGCCCACCTGCCGAAGTCTGGCCGGTGGCGGTGCAGTTCTTCCAGGACAACGGTTTCCGCATTGACGAACAGCGCCCGCAGACCGGTGAATTCACCACTGCCTGGCAGCAGGGCAATGAGTTGTCCGCCAGTATGGCTAAGCGCCTGCAGGCCGGCGGTGTCGCCTCCGACAGCGAAACGCGCGTCCGTGTGCGCATTGAGCCAGGCGTGCAGCGCAATACCAGTGAAGTCTATGTGGTGAGCGCCGAGCGTCCTGCCGGCAGCACAGCGGACGTCGACTTCACCAACCGCTCGGTCAACACCGGTGTCGACTCGGCATTGGTCGATGAAATGCTGGCCAGTATGAGCCGTATTTCCGAGAAGGGCGGTTCGGTTTCCCTGCTCGCTGCACGAGATTACGACACCCCGAGCCGCGTCAGCCTCACCGAGGACGGCAGCGGTAACGTGGTGCTGAACCTGGGTGAAGACCTGGATCGTGCCTGGGCCAGCGTAGGCCGCGCGTTGGAGCAAGGCCCGTGGCGTGTTGAGGACATCAACCGGAGCCTGGGTCTGTACTACATCAACGTGGCGGAAAAGGCCGAACGTAAAGACGACGAGCCGGGCTTCTTCGGCAAGCTGTTCGGCAGCAAGCCGACCAAGGAAGAAGTCGAGACCCGCGCCGAGCGTTATCAGGTGCGTTTGAGCAAGGTTGGCGACGCGGTGCAAGTCACGGTCGAAAAGAACATCAATACCGTAGCGCCAGCTGAAACAGCGCGCAAAGTGTTGGGCGTGATTCAGGACAACCTGGGCTGATCCGATGCGTTTTGCCGTTCTCGGCAGCGGAAGCCAAGGGAACGGCACGCTCGTCGCCCATGACGACACCTATGTGCTGGTCGATTGTGGTTTCTCGTTAAGAGAAACCGAGCGGCGCTTGCTGCGCCTGGGGGTTCACCCTACGCAGCTGAGCGCGATTCTGGTGACCCACGAACATGCCGACCATGTGCATGGCGTGGGTTTGCTGTCTCGGCGCTACAATCTTCCGGTGTATCTGAGTCGCGGTACCTTGCGCGGGATGCGCAAACCCATTGAGCCTGCGGGTTTCCTGGCCGGCGGCGAGACCTTTCGGATCGGTGCCTTGAGCATTGATGTGGTCGCCGTAGCGCATGACGCCCAGGAACCCACGCAGTATGTGTTCAGTGATGGCGAGCGACGTTTTGGCGTGCTCACTGACCTGGGTTCGTATTGCGCCAGGGTGCTGGACGGCTACCGGAATCTCGATGCCTTGATGATCGAGTCCAATCACTGCCGTGACCTGCTGGCTCGTGGTCACTACCCGTACTTTCTCAAGCAGCGGGTGGGCGGCGAACTGGGGCATTTGAACAACCACCAGGCGGCGTACCTGGTGTATGAGTTGGGCTGGCAAGACCTGCAACACCTGGTCCTGGCCCACTTGAGCAGCAAGAACAACCTGCCGACGCTTGCCCGGCAATGTTTTGTCGACACCCTTGGGTGCGACCCGGACTGGCTGCAACTGGCCGATCAAGATTCAGGGCTCGACTGGCGACATATCGCCTAGCCCACCTCACTCAAAGCGGAGCCCATCATGGAAAAACGTGAAGAACTCTACCGCGGCAAAGCCAAGTCGGTGTACAAGACCGACGACGCCAACCGCCTGATCCTGCTGTTTCGCAACGACACCTCGGCGTTCGACGGCAAGCGCATCGAACAGCTCGATCGCAAGGGCATGGTGAACAATAAGTTCAACGCCTTCATCATGCAGAAGCTCGAAGCGGCCGGTATTCCGACCCAGTTCGACAAGCTGCTGAGCGACAACGAGTGCCTGGTCAAGAAACTGGACATGATCCCGGTCGAGTGCGTTGTGCGTAACTACGCCGCCGGCAGCCTGGTCAAGCGCCTGGGTGTGGAAGAGGGCATGAAGCTCAATCCGTACACCTTCGAGCTGTTCCTGAAGGACGATGCCAAAGGCGATCCCTTCATCAACGAATCCCACGTCGTGGCCTTCGGCTGGGGCACCGCTGAGCAACTGGCGCGCATGAAGGAGTTGTCCCTCAAGGTCAACGACGTGCTGAGCAAGCTGTTCGACGACGCTGGCCTGTTGCTTGTGGACTTCAAGCTGGAATTCGGTGTGTTCCACGACGGTTCCATCGTCTTGGGCGACGAATTCAGCCCGGACGGCTGCCGCCTGTGGGACAAGGCCACCAAGAAGAAGATGGACAAAGACCGCTTCCGCCAGGGCCTCGGTGACGTGATCGAAGCCTACGAAGAAGTCGCCAACCGTCTTGGCGTACCGCTGTAATCGACGCAAGCATCTGATAGCACGGAAAAAAATCTCGTAAGAGCTTTGCTTCCATGAAACAGGCTGTTATGATGCGCGCCGTTGGAGAGATGCCAGAGTGGCCGAATGGGACGGATTCGAAATCCGTTGTACCTTCACCGGTACCTAGGGTTCGAATCCCTATCTCTCCGCCATCATTGAATAACCAAAAGCCCCTGAAAGGTTTAATCCTTTCAGGGGCTTTTGCGTTTCCTAGGGCTTCTTCGTAGAGGTCGGTTGTGCCCAGTGCTGGTAACAGTGCTCTTCACTCAAACACGTGCCCCTGCGTCGAGGTTCCACTGGTCGAAGCCCTAGCGCGCCAGTGCGGTCGACAACGTTTCGAGGGCCAGGTCGGAAACGCGTGGGGGTAGGCAATCGATTTGCTCCAGTGGATTTAAAGCCCGCCGTTATCAAACCTGCCTCTCGCTGGGATTCTGTATTAGCGCATCTTAGAGCAAGCATCACATCCGCCAGGGCTTTTGCGTTCGGCTGTGCTCAAGTCCTTACCGGCGCAGCCGAAACCCTCTCATATGACGTCATACCCCTGCCTAATAAGAGAGCTCCTGCCAATGTCCCTTCGCAGCCTGTCCATTGCCCGCCGTGCGGGTCTGGGTTTTGCCTTGATTGCTTTACTCGTGGCCCTGCTGGGGTTTTTCGCGCTGTCCAATATGGCGAGCATCCGCGCCAGCGCTGTAAAGGTGGAGGCCGGACTGGTGCCCAAGATGCGGCTGGTGGCGGATATCCGTGAAATCATGCTGCGTATTCGTACGATCTCTTTGCGCATGGCTCTGGATCCGAATCCGACGAGTATCCCGCAGTACCGCAGCCAGATGGACACTCGCAGCCAGGACCTGACCAAACGGCTCGCGGAGCTCGACGCGGTCATTGATACGCCGGAGGTGCGTGCGCTTTACGAGCAGTTCCAAAGCTCGCTGCGCCAGTACGAACAGGGCTTGGCCCAATCCTTTGTCCTCGCCGACAAGCAGCAGGGGGCCGAGCTAAACAAGTTGCTGCTGGTGGACATGAAAACCGTGGTCGACGGCTCCGGTGCGCAGCTCAATGCCTTGGCCGATTACTACAACGCCCAGGTCAACCAGCAAGGTCAAGCGGCCGAGGCCCAGTACAGCCGCTCGCGCACCATGGTGTTCGGGTTTGTGCTTCTGGCCGGTTTGAGCACCGTGGCGCTGGCCTGGTTGTTGACGCGCAGTATTGTCGGTCCGCTGGGCCAAGCGATGCGCGCAGCGGAAAACGTTGCTCGGGGCGATCTGACCCAGACTTTGCAGGTCAGCGGCAACGATGAAGTGACCCGCCTGCTCGTGGCGCTGCACGCCATGCAAGGCAACCTGCGCAATACCTTGCAGTTGATCCGCCAGTCGGCCGCGCAAATGGCAGCCTCCGCCACGGATCTGAACGGCATCACCGACCAGAGCAGCCGCAGCCTGCAACAGCAGACGGCGGAAATCGAGCAAGCGGCCACGGCGGTCAACGAGATGACCTCGGCCGCCGAAGACGTGGCGCGCAATGCAGTGTCCACCTCCGAATCCACCCGGCTCTCCAATGAAACCGCGCGCGAAGGTCAGTACCGCGTCGGTGAAACCGTCAGCGCGATCCAGGCCCTGAGCAGCAACATCGGCGAAACTTCGACCTTGGTGCAGAACCTGGCCGAGCAATCGCGGGATATCGGCAAGGTGCTCGATGTGATCCGTTCGATCGCCGAGCAGACCAACCTGCTGGCGCTCAACGCGGCCATCGAGGCTGCCCGCGCGGGCGAGTCAGGGCGTGGCTTTGCCGTGGTGGCCGACGAAGTACGGGCCTTGGCTCATCGCACCCAGCAATCGACCCTGGAGATCGATCAGATGGTCACGGTCATGCGCACCGGTTCCAATGACGCGCTGACGTCGATGCAGTCCAGTACCCAACGCGCCACCGACACCTTGACCCTGGCCGAAGGGGCAGGCGGCGCCCTGAGCCAGATCACCGACTCCATTGACCAGATCCATCAGCGCAACCTGGTTATCGCCAGCGCCGCCGAAGAACAGGCACAAGTGGCTAAGGAAGTGGATCGCAATATCGTCAATATTCGTGATTTGTCGGCACAGTCGTCATCCGGCGCCGGGCAGATCAACGCTGCCAGCCAGGAACTGGCCCGCCTGGCCGTCGCCCTCAATGAGGCGGTGGCGCGTTTCCAGTTGTGATCAAGCGCGCGCCGCGAACAGCCGTTTCATGGCGCGCATCCGTGCTAGTTCACGGCTACGTCCTTCACGATCTCGATATTGATCGCCTGCCACTCACCGCCCGGACCTCTGACCCGTTCGTAAGTCACGATTTGTCCAGGGCGCAACGCCGGCCCACCGTCATAGCTGAAGAAAATCTCTTGCTCACCGTAGGGATTTGTCTCGTTGCTGGTGGGAATTGCAGTCTGTGGAGTTTCAATGGGCATGGCCGTTCTCCTTTTTCAGTGCAATACGTGGCCGGTTGTGGCCGGTAAGGGTGTGGGGGTTATTTTTCGATTTGGACTTTGTCCGCCTGCAGGCCTTTTTGTCCTTGCACGGTCTCGAACGTGACCTTTTGCCCTTCGGTCAGCGTTTTGAAGCCGGTGCCCATAATCGCTCTGAAATGCACGAACAGGTCAGGCCCACTCTCCGGGCTAATAAAGCCGAAGCCCTTGGTTTCGTTGAACCACTTCACAGTGCCGTGTTGTCTGTCGCTCATTGCTCATATCCTCGAAACCCTGGTGTCCACCGTCAGTCGAGTCGACCTGACGACGGTATCCATAATCAAAGTTCCGATGAGGCTGGGCGTCAACGCGCCACAAGACCAGCG
This sequence comes from Pseudomonas sp. efr-133-TYG-23, assembly GCF_030209215.1. NCBI lineage: Bacteria > Pseudomonadati > Pseudomonadota > Gammaproteobacteria > Pseudomonadales > Pseudomonadaceae > Pseudomonas > Pseudomonas sp. efr-133-TYG-23. The sequence goes on from NZ_JARVSL010000027.1 coordinate 388,021, forward strand.
GTACTGTCATTCTTGACAGGTTCGCCGCCCTTGGAAATGCGCCAGACTACGCAGTTATGGCCTTGAAAATCAGGTTGAGGACCCAGGTTTGGACGGTTCCAGCCCCTGGCGAATTTTTTCCAGCAATTGATCGATATGAAATGGCTTGGTGATCAGGTCCATGCGTTCGCCGAGAAAATCCTGTCGGTTCGCCGCATTCTCGGCGTAACCGGTCATGAACAGGATGGGTAACTCCTGGCGCAGAGCCCGCGCGTGATCGGCCAGTTCGCGGCCGGTCATGTATGGCAGACCGAAATCGGTGAGCAGCAAGTTAATCGTCGGGTCGGCTCGTAGCATGGCGATGGCTTCGTCGCCGTCCGCCGCCAGGCTGCAACGGTAACCGGCATCCACCAGCACTTCGGCCACGAAACCGCGCACTGACGGCATGTCTTCGACCACCAGGATATGTTCGCCGTGACTCACGCCCGGCATCGCCTCGACCTTGGTGGCCAGGGCTGGGGGGCCGTCGGCAGCGGGCAGCATGATGGTCACTTCGGTGCCCTGGCGGGTCACGCTGCGGATCTGTGCGTCGCCGCCGGACTGGCGCGCGAACCCGTAGATAGTCGACAGGCCCAGGCCGGTGCCTTGGCCCACCGGTTTGGTGGTGAAGAACGGGTCGAACACCTTGTCGATGACGCTGGGTTCGATGCCCACACCGTTATCCCGTACCGATAGGGCAATGTACGGGCCGTTTTCCAGTTTGGGGTTACCGGTGGAATACGCCGGGTAGGTGGTGACCCAGATGATTCCACCTTGTGGCAGGGCGTCCCGGGCGTTGATCACCAGGTTGAGCACGGCGCTTTCCAGTTGGATCGGGTCCACCATCGCCACAGCCGGGTTGTTGGTCAGCTCCAGATTCAGCGCGATGTGCTCGCCGATGGTGCGCATCAGCAACTCTTCCAGGGAACGGATATGCGCGTTGATATCGGTAGGCCGCGTATCCAGTGGCTGCTGGCGCGCGAATGCGAGCAGGCGGTTGGTCAGCCCGGCCGCGCTCAGGGCGGAGTTCAGCGCGGCGTCGGCGTAGCCCAGTACTTTGTCGGTGCGCTGGCTCTGGATGCGTTTTTTGATCAGTTCCAGGCTGGTGATGATCCCGGTCAGCAGGTTGTTGAAGTCGTGGGCGATACCCCCAGTGAGCTTGCCCAGCGCATCCATCTTCTGCGCCTGCAGCAATTGGGCTTCGGTGCGCGCCAGTTGGCTCGCAGCGTTGGCCAGTTCGGCCTGTTGATGCCGCTCGCGATGGCGATGCTCGGTCACGTCTTCAACAAACACCAGGCTCAGGCCGGCGCGGCGGTAGGGCGAAATCTGCCACTCGGTCTCGCGCAACTGGTCGTCGACCTTCATCAGCAAGGTACCTTTCCAGCGTTCACCAGCGGCCAGACGCAGGCACAGCTCCTGGATCACGGCCAATTGATCGGCGGCGAAGCATTCCAGCAGAGCGTCCGGGTTGAGGTTGTCGTGAATCAGTTGAGCGAAGGCGTGGTTGCACTCGTGGACTTTGAGCTGCGCGTCCATCACTGCGATAGGCGCACTGATGTTGAAGAAAATCTCACGAAAGCGTGCCTCGCTCTCGCGCAAGGCGTACTCGGTATCGCGGACCCGCAACAAGGTGCGCAGGGTGGCCAGCAGTACTTCAGGGTCCACCGGGTGGATCAGGTACGCGTCGGCGCCGGCGTCCAGGCCGGTGATGATATCGCCGGTCTCGATCGAGGCCGCCGACACATGCACCACCGGCAGCAACGCGGTGGCGGGGTCAGCGCGCAGGCCGCGCACGATATCGAAGCCGCTCATGTCCGGCAGGTTGACGTCCAGGATCAGCGCATCGATGGTGCGGCTGGCGATCAGGTCCAGGCCGTCCTGACCGGTGCCGGCCTCCAGCACTTGGTAGTGATGGTTCTCCAGGCGCCGGCGCAGGGCGTAACGCGTGGCGGCGTTGTCGTCGACGATCAGCAGTTGGATGTCACGTTTCATCGACGGTCTCGTTGGCGATGGAAAGGGGAATGACCACAAAGAACAACGAACCCACGCCGGGCGTGCTTTCTACCCCAACCCGGCCGCCCAGCAGCTCGGCGAAGCGCTTGCACAGCGACAGCCCCAGCCCGGTGCCGCGCAGGCGCTTTTGCAGCGGCGAGTCGATCTGCGAGAAATCCTCGAACAGGTTGCTATGCAGTTCGATGGGGATGCCAAGGCCAGTGTCCTGCACCGCGAAGCGGATCTCCCGCTCGTTCTCCATGCGCGCCGACACCCGCACCTCGCCCTGCAGCGTGAACTTCAGCGCGTTGGAGATAAAGTTGCGCAGGATCTGCGCGAGCTTTTTGTCATCGGTATAAAGCTTGGGCAGGCCGGCGGGCTCTTCGAAGATCAGGTCCACCGACGACGCATCCACAATCGGCCGGAACATGCCACGCAGGGCCGAGAATAGGTCGAACATATCGAACCAGGCCGGGGAGATGCTGATGCGCCCGGCCTCGATCTTGGCCAGGTCCAGCAGGTCGTCGACCATCTCGCGCAGTTCTCGCGCCGAGCTGCGGATAAAGCCCACCTGGGTGTGTTGCTCGGGGCTGAGTGGGCCGTCGAGTTCATCGTCCAGCAGGCTGGTGATACTCAGGATCGAGCCCAATGGCGTGCGAAACTCGTGGCTCATATATGACAGGAAGCGGCTCTTGAGGTCCGAGGCCTGGCGCAGTTGATCGGCTTGGGTATCCAGCTCGGCATACAGCGCCAGCACGCCTTGGTTGGTCTCGTCCAATTCGGCGCGCAGCGCATCGGCCTCTTGACGCAAGCGCTGGACTTCTGCGGCGAGCGAGGCAGTGGTATCAGCCATCGATGGCCTCCAGGGCAATCACGAAAACGGTGACGTCATCCCGGCCGCGACAGAAGTCACGGTGCAGGATGGCGGCGATCAAAGCCGGGTGGCGGTGCGTCAGCCCGGGATAGTCGGCCAGGTTCCAGCGTGACTGCAGGCCGTCGCTGAACAGGATCAGCAACTGGCCGCTGACCTCAGCGTAGTCGAATGGCTGCGCCTTGCGAAACTGCACGCCGACAATGCCTGGATGAGACGCCAGACCGCGGGACTTGCCAGGGCCGATCAGGCTGGCGCCGATATTGCCCACGCCGGTAAAGCGCAGGCTGCCGGTCGCCGCGTTGTATTGCGCCACGGCCACGGCGCCGCCACGGGTACCGCTCATGCCGGCGTGCATATCTGCCATCAGCAGCGTCGCTTCGTCAAAGGCGCCCCGTGCGAACACCTTCTCACCGTCCCGCGCGGCGCGTTCGGCTTCGCTGCCATGGCCCAGCCCATCGGCCACCATCACACTGAAACGGCCGGGTTCGATTGCCAGGTGCCAGGCATCGCCGCAGGCCGGGTCGTCATGCAGGGAGTGTTGGCTGACCCCGTAGCGTATGTCCTTGGCCGTCGAGGCTCTCGGATACAGGCGCGCGAGCATCGCCGTACCGCGTGGGTCGGCGTACACATCGAACACCTGGGCCACCCGTGAAATGGCGCCCATGCCGATGCCCTGGGTGCCGCCGGTGGAAAACCCGTCCACCAGGCAGCTGTCCAGGTCAAAGCCCTGGCCGCGATCCACGGCGATCATCTCCACACCGCCGTTGCCGGTGGCGCGCAGGTGCAATTGGCCGTGGGCGGCATGCTTGAGGATATTGCTGCTCAGCTCGGTGGCCACCAGGGCCACGCGACCGGCGTCGGTTTCGTCGAAGCCCAAGTGTTCGGCGAGTTTCTGTGCGGTACGTCGGGCGTGACCAATCTGGCTCACATCCTCGATCAACAACACCTGCGTGAGGGCGCTGGGAATATTCAGGACCATCGAGTGATCGTCACGCGGGTGCCCTGGCCGGGTGCGGTGTCCAGTTCGAATTCGTCCACCAGGCGCTTGGCGCCGGTCAGCCCCAGGCCGAGCCCGCCGCCGGAGGTCCAGCCGTCGGTCATCGCCAGTTTGATATCGGGAATGCCCGGGCCTTCGTCGCGAAACGTCAGACGAACGCCGGAGCGCAGGTCTCTCTCGACTATTTCCCAATCCATATACCCGCCGCCGCCGTAGACCACCGTGTTACGCGCCAGCTCACTGACGGCCGTGACCAATTTGGTCAGGTCGATCAGGCGCATGCCGCAATCCTGGGCCAGTTTGCGGACCAGTTGTCGAGCCAGCACAACGTCCTGTTCGATCAGCACGGGATGAGTGCCATTGCTGGCCAGGGTCATGAGTTTTCTACCCGCTCGCGCAACAGCTTCATGCCGCGTTCGACATTGAGTGCGGTGGCGACTCCAGGCAAGGTCATGCCCAGTTCCACCAGGGTAATGGCCACTGCCGGCTGCATACCCACCAGCACGGTCTGTGCATCCATGATCCGCGAGAGCCCGGAGATGGTGCCGATCATGCGGCCGATAAAGGAGTCGACCATGTCCAGCGCCGAGATATCGATCAATACCCCGCGCGCCGAGGTGCGGTTGATGCGTTCGGACAGGTCGTCTTGCAGCGTCAACGCGAGCTGGTCGTGCATATCCACCTGAATGGTCACGAGCAGAAACTCGCCCATCTGCAAAATCGGGATGCGTTCCATGGTCAGACGGCCTTGGTCACGGTCACGCCCAGACGCTTGAGGGACAGGGCCAGGGCGTCGGCGAGATTGGCCTTGGTGACGACGCCTTGCAGGTCAAGGCCCAGGTGAACGATGGTCTGGGCGATTTGCGGACGCACACCGCTGATGATGCAATCGGCGCCCATCAGGCGAATGGCGGTCACGGTCTTGAGCAGGTGCTGGGCCACCAGGGTATCGACTGTCGGCACGCCGGTGATGTCGATGATCGCAATTTCCGCGCCGGTGTCGACGATGCGCTGCAGCAGCGATTCCATCACCACCTGGGTGCGCTGGGAATCCAGGGTGCCGATCATCGGCAGGGCCAGCACGCCGTCCCACAACTTGACCACCGGCGTGGACAGTTCCAGCAGTTCTTCCTGCTGGCGTTTGATCACCAGCTCGCGGGACTTCTGGAAGGTACGGATAGTGTGCATGCCCAAGGCATCCAGCAGCTCGGAGATTTCCCATAGCTGTTCGGCCAGTTGCGCTGGCTGCTCGGCATATTCGCGTTGCAGCAGGGCGAACAGCGGGCCTTTGAGGGCGAAGATGAAACTGGCGGTTTGTTGCGAGTCCTGGCCGACCAGTGCGCGGCTGTGGGACAGCTTTTCCAGGAGTACGCGGGTTTCGGCCCAGTTCTCGTGGTTAACATTCTGCGAACCGCCCTGTTCCAGGGCTGCAATCAGTGTGTTCAGGAAGTCGTTGGCCTGTTGTTTCAGGTCGGCTTCCTTGACGTTGCGGGTGGCACCCGAGGCTTCGAGGCTTTCGATCCATGTGGTCAACAAGCTGAGTTTGTTGCTTTGCAGCGCCTGAACGGTAGTCGCGTGAAGTGTCGCCATGGGAAAGCTCCTGGATGCCTGTTATATGCTGCGCGCAATCTATACCAAAATGTGTGGTTTGAAACGGTTTACGCTAATTATTCCGGGGGATGTCTACAAAGTGCATCGCGCCACGTTCATGGCCCTCGGGTACTATAGATCGCCCCCCCTAGTCGGCCAGTGTTTCCCGTGATTATCAATTTCGATCTCAATGACCTTCAGGCCTTTCGTGCCGTGGTGGACAAAGGCAGTTTCCGCGGCGCTGCCGAGGCGATCCGCATCTCCCAACCGGCCTTGAGCCGCCGCATCGAAAAGCTCGAATCGGCGCTGGACGTGAAGCTGTTCGAGCGCACCACCCGGCGTGTCAGCCTGACCATGGTGGGACGCGCTTTTCTCCCGCAGGTCGAACGCATGCTCGACGACCTGGACCTCGCCCTGATGGGCATCAGCAACGTGGCGTCGACGCGCATGGGCAACGTCACCATCGCCTGCGTGCCTTCCACCGCGTACTACTTCATGCCTCACGTGATCTCCGAATTCCACAAGCTCTACCCGAAGATTCGTCTGCGGGTGCTCGATGCCAGTGCCGGCGAGGTGTGCAGTGCGGTAGAAAGCGGTGAGGCGGATTTCGGCGTGAGTTTCAGCGGCAGCCTGGCCGATGAGGTGGAGTTCGAACTGTTGTTGCAAGAGCGCTACGTGTTGGCGTGCCGGCGTGACCATCCGCTGGCCGGACGCGCCAGCGTGACGTGGGCCGAAGCCTATGAGCACGACTACATCAGCGTGGACAAGACCTCGGGCAACCGTTTTCTGCTCGACCAGGCCTTGCGTGGCGTGCGCGTTAAGAAGCTGAGTATTTGCGAGACCCACCACGTGACCACCATGATCGGGCTGGTAGAAGCGGGGCTGGGGGTGGCGATGGTGCCGTCGATTGCGATGCCGGCGTGCGAACACCCGATTCTGGTGAGCGTGCCGCTGGTGGAGCCGCAGGTGATGCGCAATGTGGGCTTGATCAAACGCCGCGGGCGGACTTTGCCGCCAGCGGCGCTGGAGTTGGAGCGCTTGGTGCGCGAGATGCCGTTTCGGTCAGCGTGACACCGAGTCCAGGCCGGTGGCCTGCACCGCCGGTTGCACCTCGGGAGAGGCGAGGAACTGCAGCAGCGCCTTGGCCTGCTTAGGGTGTTCGGCGTTCACCGGAATGCCCGCGGCGAAGCGCGTCACCGATTGCACGTCTTCAGGGATCTTGCCCACAAAGGTCACGCCCGGTACCGGCAACAGTTCCGCCACCTGCTGCAAGCCCACATCGTAATCACCCTTGGCCACCTGCTCGGCCACCGGCAGGCGTTCGATCATGGTGCCCTTGGCCGGCATACCGAGTTTCTTGAACAACTCTTTTTCCACATACACGCCGCTGGCACTGTCGGAATACGCCACGGACTTGGCGTTGCTGAGCACCGCCTTTAGCTCGGCGTCGGTGCCAATCGCCGGTTTCGGCTGCCCTTGCTTGACCACCAGGCCAATGCGCGAGTCGGCCAGTTCCACCCGTGAAGCGGGGTCCACCTTACCTTGCTTGATCAACTCATCCAGGGCATAGCCGACCATGATCACCACGTCGGCAGGTTCGCCGCGGGCCAGGCGGTTGGGAATCGCTTCCGGCGCCTTGCCCATGGACGGGCCGAGAATGGTGTCGAGGGTGTCGCCGCTGCGCTGGGCATATTGCGGGCCCAGCACTTTATAAGCTGCGGTGAAGCCGCCGGACGTCATCACCTTGAGCTGTTCGGCCTGGGCCGTCAGTGCCAGGGCGCCGAGGGCGAGGGCGGTCAGGGTTTTGAACATTGACTTCATCACACAGCCCCCTGCATCACTTGACCACGGGCGTTGGCGCGGCGGTACAGCGCCAGGGTCGAGCACAGCGCACACAGCGCGGCGAACATCATCCAATAGGCCGGCGAGGCTTTGTCTTCGGTGATGTGAATAAACCAGGTGGAGATCGCCGGGGTGAAGCCGCCGAAGATCGCGGTCGCCAGGCTGTAGGCCAGAGAGAAACCCGCCACGCGCACTTCCACTGGCATGATTTCGGTCAGGGCCGGGATCATGGCGCCGTTGTACATGCCGTACAGGAAGGAGAACCACAGCAGGGTTTCCAGCATATGCGCAAAGCTCGGCGCGTTGACCACGTAGGACAACGCCGGATAGGCCGTGAGCACGGTCAGCGCAGTCATGGCGATCAGCACCGGTTTACGACCGAAACGGTCACTGAGAGTGCCGCCGATGGGCAGCCAGACAAAGTTGGAAATGGCCACCAGCAAGGTCACCAGCAGTGCGTCGGAAGTGCTCAGTTGCAGCACGGTCTTGCCGAAGGTCGGCGCGTACACGGTGATCAGATAGAACGCAGTGGTGGTCATGGCCACCATCAGCATGCCGCCGATGACTACGGTCCAGTTCTTTACCAGGGTTCCCAGCACTTCGCGCATGGTCGGGCGATGCTTGCGGTTGGCGAATTCTTCGGTTTCCTGCAAGTTGCGACGCAGTACAAAGATAAACGGGATGATGACGCAACCCACCGCAAACGGAATGCGCCAGCCCCAGTCGGCCACCACCGACGGTTCCATCCACACGTTCAAGCCATAACCGAGCGCGGCCGCGACCACGATGGAGATCTGCTGGCTGCCCGATTGCCAGCTGGTATAGAAACCTTTGCGGCCCGGCGTGGCCATCTCGGCCAGGTACACCGACACACCGCCCAGTTCCGCGCCGGCCGAGAAGCCTTGCAGCAGGCGACCGAGCAGCACCAGCAGCGGCGCCCACAGACCAATGCTGTGATAGCCCGGCACCAGCACGATCAACAGCGTACCGCTGGCCATGATCGATAGCGTCACGATCAGGCCTTTGCGGCGACCCACGTCATCGATATAGGCACCCAAAACGATTGCACCCAGGGGTCGCATCAGGAAGCCTGCGCCGAACACGGCGAAGGTCATCATTAATGACGCAAACTCATTAGCGGCGGGGAAGAACGCGGCAGCAATGTAAGTGGCATAGAAGCCGAACAGAAAGAAGTCGAACTGTTCGAGGAAGTTACCCGAAGTAACGCGCAATACCGCGCCCACTTTGGAGTGGGCAGAGTCAGGCCGGGTTGAGCTAGTCATGGTGTTGTGTCTCCAGCGTTCTTTTTAAAGTGCTTGTTTCGCTTAAGACTTGGGATAGTGGCTGACACATTTAGAAATGATAAGTGAAAATTTTGGATTTATTGATGCGTCATAGCTATCAATCAAGCCGGCGGCCAAACCCTTTGTCCTGATCTATGCTTGTAGCTGTGTCCAATTCTTTGGGAGGGGAGGTGACAATGGGCAATGAACCGAAGCACCACGATGAACCGGAGCAGGAGCAGCCCCGGCAGCGCTACGAAGAGGAAAAACCGCAGACTTGGAAACATCCCGATGACGGCACGGAGCTGTCCGAGCGAGATCAGGAAATACCGCTCAAACCCTGATGACCCGGCCTGACCAGCACCGGCGGGTACCGACCTGCCGGTGTGTTTGGCGGCAATGCGCATAGACGCCCGCCGCGGCGCTTTCTACACTGCGGCTCGTCTAGGGCAGAGGGCAGGCGCCGATGAATCGCAATGAATTACGCAAGGCCGACATCAATCTGATGGTGGTTTTCGAAGCACTGATGCTTGAGCGCAACGTCACGCGCGTGGCGGAGAAGCTGTTTCTGGGCCAACCCACCATCAGTTCGGCGCTCAACCGTTTGCGTACGCTGTTCAATGATCCCTTGTTTATCCGCGTCGGCCATCGCATGGAGCCAACTGCGCGGGCCGAGGAAATTATCCAGCACCTGTCACCGGCCCTGGATTCGTTGTCGTCGGCCTTGAGCCTGACCCACGATTTCGACCCGTCCATCAGCACCATGACGTTTCGCATCGGCCTGTCCGACGATGTGGAATTCGGCCTGTTGCCGCCGCTGCTGCGCGCCTTGCGCCAGGAAGCGCCGAAGGTGGTGTTCGTGGTGCAGCATGTCGATTACTGGCGCATTCCCGATCTGTTGGCATCCGGCGACATTACCGTCGGCATCACCCAGACCCGTGGCCTGCCGGCCAATGCCAAGCGCAAATTGTTGCGTCATATCCGTCCGCGCCTGTTGCGCGCCGATGCCTCGGACACGCCGCTGACCCTCGATGAATATTGCGCACGGCCTCATGTGCTGGTGTCCCACACCGCCAACGTGTCGGGGTTCGCCGATGAGTGGCTGGCGGAAATCGGCCGCAAGCGACAGGTGGTGTTGTCGGTGCCGCAGTACAGCGCCTTGCCAGCGCTGCTGGCCGGCACTGACTTGATCGCCAGCCTGCCGGACTACGCCGCCGAGGCCATGGCCGTGTCAGGCAATCTGTTCTGCGAGCCATTCCCGTTCGAAACGCCGACCTTGGATCTGTCGATGGTCTGGCTCAGCCATGTGGACACCGACCCGGCCGAGCGTTGGGTGCGTTCGCGCTTGGAAGCGTTTATGGGGGATCGCGGGCCGGTGAACCCAGCCTGATGGTTTTATCCGTGTTATATCTACGCGTCTTCCTACAAATAACTCGGAGCGATCAATGCCGCATCTGCACCTGGAATACACCGCGAACCTCACCGACCTGGCCGTCGAGAAAACCCTGTTGCGGCTCAATAACGTGCTGATGGCGTCCGGGCAGTTCGGTTCCGAGTTCGATATCAAAAGCCGCGCGTTCAAGGTCGAGAGTTTCCAGGTCGGCACCTCGCTGAGCCCGCGGGCCTTTATCGCGGTGAAACTGTCCTTGCTCAGCGGGCGCTCGCCTCAGGTTAAAAAGCAATTGTCGGAGAGCCTATTGGCGGCCTTGCAGGACGTGGGCGAGTGGCCAGCGGATATGCAGGTACAACTCAGCGTGCAGTTGGTCGATATGGATCGCGAGTCCTACAGTAAAGTCGCCATCGGCTGATCACTGCCCCTAAGGTATGCGGGCGTCAGAGCAAGCCTTGCTCGGCGCAGACCTTCACCAGTTGTTCCCGGAACCAGGCATTGGCGCGGTCTTGCCCGCTGCTTTCATGCCACTGCATATCCAAAGTGAACCCCGGCAAGCCGTTGGGGGCTTCGCAGTGGCCGAAGGTGGTGGCCGGTGCCAGCAGTTTTTGCACGCGGCGGGGCAGGGTGACGACGTAGTCGGTGCCACTGATCATTTTCAAGGCCGCGCTGTAGCTGTTGGCCCGCGCCACCACCTGGCGTTTGTGCGCCTGGCGCCCGAGCCAACCGTCGATCATGTTGGTGTCGGATGTCCAGGGTGTCGGAAAAACATGGCGGCGTTCGACGAAGGATTGCAGGCTGAACGCCGATTCCCTTGGCGCGGCGTGTTTGTCGAACACACAGACCAGGTCATCCTCCAGCAGCATCTGGGTCTTGAAGTCTTTATGGGCGCGGTGGAAATGCGGGCCGAAACAGATCACCAGGTCCAAGCGGCCTTCGCGCAGGTCGTCGGCGGGGATATCGGTTTCCAGCTTGCGCACATTAACGATCACCGGCAGGTCGGCGCGATCGAATTGCTTGAGCAGGCGCGGCAGGATCAGCTGTTCGAAGTATTCCGGGGCGCACACATTGAAGGTCACCGCCTGCTGCTTGGGGTCGAAAGCCTGGCCACCGGCGTGGCACAGGTTGATGCTTTCGAGGATCTTCTGCACATGCTCGTACATGGTGGTGGCCTTGTACGTCGGCCGCATGCCCGCACGGGTGTTGATAAACAGCTCGTCCTCGAAACTGGTGCGCAGTTTCTTGAGGCTGTAGCTCACCGTGGATTGGCTGACAAACAGCGTTTCTGACACCTCGGTAACGCTGCTCTGGTCATAGACGGCGATAAACACCATCAAGTCCTGCATATCGAGTTTTCTGAGCAAGTTACTGTTTAACATCGGTTTCGTCCGTAAATCCCATGTACCGAATTCAGTACAAGACAGCGCAAAAGATTAACGGAACGGTCGTACCAATAGAAAGCTCTGTAGGGTGTTTCTATGTTTGTGGTGGGACATAAACTGTTGGCAATACGACCTCAGCGGAAATGGCGTGCGTAATGCTTCGGGTCGAAGCGCGTGACCATCAGCAGCATCACCACGATCACTCCGGTCAGTGCCCACCAAGCCCATTCGAAGCTGCCCAATTGGTCGCGAATAACCCCGGCGATCAGCGGCGACAGACCGGCGATCAGGTAGCCGAAGCCCTGCACAAAGGCGGTGAGGCCGCCGGCGCGGCGCGGGTTGTCCAGGTGATCGAGGGACAGGATCAGACTCATCGGGAACAACCCGCCGATGCCCAGGCCGAGCAGGCATGGCCACAGCAGGCTCACGTGTTGCGGTGCCAGAATCAGGCCGCAGAAACCAAGGATGATCAGCACCAGCAACGTCGCCACCACGCTGCGTTTATCCTGGCGACGGTTGGCAATGGCCGGCGTGATCAGCCCCGACACCACTTCCATTGCCGTGAGGAAGCCCAGCACCAGGCCGGCGCTCTGTTCGCTCCAGCCTTGTTCCACGTAATACGGCGCCAGCCAGGCGAGTACACAGGTGTAGGACGCGGTTCCGAGGCCGAAAAAGATCGCCAGCAACCAGGCGCGTGCGTTGCCGAAAAAGCGTTCCTGCGTGTCGGAGCCGGCCTGGGGCACTGGCGGCAGCGTCGAGCGCTGGGCGTACCAGAACACCAGCGCCAACACGGCAAGCATCGCCCAGATGGCCAGGCCGATGCGCCAACTACCGGTCTGCACCTGCACGAACGGCGCGAATGAAGCGGCCAGCGCGGCGCCGCCCATGATCGCCGTGACGTACAGCCCCATGAACAGCGAGACGTTCTGGTTGAAGCGGGTCTTGATCAGCGCCGGCATCACCGCCTGGATCAGCGCGATCCCCACCCCGGCGGCGATGGCGCTGACGATCAGCTCCAGCGCCGAGTCCAGCCACAACCGCGACAGCGTCGCTACGCCGATCACCCCCAGGGACAACACGATGCTGCGGTGCTCACCCACCCGCTTGGCCAGGCCCATGCCGAAAAACATCGCCAGCCCCATGGCCATCACCGGCAGCATGGTCAGCAACGCCGCGCTGCTGAAACTCAACGGCACATCGCCGCGAATCGACGACAACAACGGCCCGACCGCCGCCATCGAAGGGCGCAGGTTAAGGGCGACCAGCACCACACTGAGCATCAGCCAGGCGGCGGTAGTGGGTTTTGCGTGAACGTTTTCCATGGGCAAGCCTTGAGTGAACAAGCGCAGATCAGGCCATGGCGGATGCCGGCGGGGCAAATGAGAAAGTCGCAAAGGCTATTGAAAAATTGCGCTGGGGTTAATGGGCGTGGTCCTTTGCTTGCCCCCTCGGCTCACATCGCCTTCATCCACAGCCCCTGATCGATTTCAATCAACGTTGGCCCTTGCCGTTGCACGGCGCTGTGCAAGGCATTGCGTAGCTGCTCAACGTCGTGTGCGCTGTCAGTGGCACTGCCAAGGGCCTTGGCCACGCCGATAAAGTCCGGGGTGTAGATGTCCACGCCCACCGGTTCGATGGCGCGGTTGAGCATGTAGCGCTTGATCTCTTCATAGCCCTGGTTGTTCCACAGCAGCACGATGATCGGCGTGCGGGCTTCCACGGCACTGGCCAGTTCCGGCAGGGTGAATTGCAGGCCGCCGTCGCCGATCAGGCACACCACCGGCCGGCCATCGCCGCGTCCGAGCCAGGCGCCGATGGCTGCGGGCAGGGCATAGCCCAGGGTGCCGTAGCCGGTGGAGGCGTTGAACCAGCGACGCGGATGGTCGAGGTTCAGGGTCAGGTTGCCGCTGTACACCGGTTGGGTGGAATCGCCTACCAGCACGGCATCGGGCAAGGTCGCCAATACGGTGTTGAGGAACAGGGTCTGCGCGCGGGTGGCGGCGTCCCAGGTCGGCGCCAAGTCAGCCCACAACCGTGCGACGCGGTGCTGCCCCCAGTGTGGATCGCGCGCAGGCAGCGGCGTGTGGTTCAGTTCGGCCAGCACGGCCTCGACGGCGATCCGCGCATCGGCCACCAACGCCACGGCGGGCCGATAGTTGCGCACGGTCTGGTCCGGGTCGATATCGATGCGTAGCAAAGTGCCGGGAATCTCGAAGCCGCCGGCGAAGGTCGTGTCGTAGTCGGTTTCCGCCAGCTCCGTGCCGATGGCCAGCACCACGTCGGCTTCGGCCACCAGGGCGCGGGTAGCGGGCAAGGTTTGGGTCGAGCCGATCAGCAGCGGGTGCGCGGCGGGCAGCAGGCCCTTTGCGTTGATGGTCAACGCGACCGGCGCGCCGAGGGTGTCGGCCAGTGTGGTCAGTGCCGCGGCGGCTTCAATGGCACCGCCGCCGGCCAGGATGAACGGACGCTTGGCTGTGGCGAGCAAGCGCCCCATCTGCACGACGGACGCCGGTGCGGCGCCGGCGCGGGCCACGCTGACCGGCGCGCAGCCCAGCAGCGCATCGGCGTTTTCCACCAGTACGTCCAGGGGGATTTCAATATGCACTGGGCGCGGCCGCCCGGCCTGGAACAGCGCAAACGCCCGCGCCAGCACACTGGGCAGTTCCGCCGCCGACATCACGGTATGGGAAAACGCCGCCACCCCAGCCACCAGCGCACTCTGGTTCGGCAACTCATGCAACTTACCGCGCCCGCCGCCCAACTGGCTGCGCGACTGCACACTGGAAATCACCAGCATCGGGATCGAGTCGGCATAGGCTTGGCCCATGGCCGTGGTGATATTGGTCATGCCGGGGCCGGTGATGATGAAACACACACCGGGCTTACCACGGGTGCGCGCGTAACCATCGGCCATAAAACCGGCACCCTGTTCGTGGCGCGGGGTGATATGGCGGATGCTGGAACGGGCCAGGCCGCGATACAGCTCCACGGTGTGCACGCCGGGGATGCCAAACACATGGTCCACGCCATAGCCTTCCAAAAGGTTGACCAACACTTCGCCGCAGGTCGCCATACAGGTCGCTCTTGTGAATGAGAGAAGGCGGTATTGGAACGGTTGGCCCATGGCGCCCACAATCGATAAAACGTCATACTCGCCATGTTCCCACGTCATGGCTCATCGCATGAAACGCCTTCCGCCGCTGCCTGCGCTGCACACCTTTTGGGTCACGGCCCACTGCTGCAACTTCACCCGCGCCGCCGAACATCTGCATATCACCCAGGGCGCGGTGAGCCGGCAGATCGCCGGGCTGGAGCGCCACTTGGGCTACCCATTGTTTCTGCGCCAGGCGCGAGGCTTGAGCCTCACGGAGCAGGGCCGCGCGTGGCAGCACTGCGCGCAGCAGGTGTTTGGCCTGATCGGCGCCGCGGTGGAGCACATCGGTCCGCGCCAGCAAACCCTGCAACTCAAGGCCTCCACCTGTGTGATGCGCTGGCTGCTGCCGCGCCTGATGCAATGGCAACGGGAACGCCCGGATGTGCCGGTAGAACTCACTACCACGGTGGCCAACACCGTGGACTTTCGTCGCGAGCCTTTCGATGCGGCAGTGATTTACGCGCCCATCGCCGCGCAGCCCGCCGAGGCCCGGCATTTATTCGATGAACGACTCACCCCGGTCTGCGCCCCGGCCTTGCTCGCGACGCTGCGCACACCGGCGGACCTGCAACACCAGGTGCTGCTACATCCCACGCGAGACGAGCGGGATTGGACGCTCTGGCTGAAGGCGGCGGATGTGCGCTTGAGCAGGGTCAGCCAAGGTCATCATTTCGAAACCCTGGACCTGGCGATGACGGTGGCGTCCCAAGGCTCTGGCGTGGCGATCGGCGACTGCGCGCTGATTGGCGAGGATGTGAAGGCAGGGCGGCTGGCCATGCCATTTGAACGGCGGGTGCCGACGGGGATGGGGTATTACCTGGTGTCTGCGCCGGGTACGCAGCCACTGCCGGAGCTTGAGGCATTGATGAACTGGCTGCAGAGTCAGGCGCACTCTTCAGATCAGGGGTGGGGCAGCGGTACTTGAACTGACCGATCGATCGCCATCGGGGGCAAGCCCCCTCCCACAGTTTTGATCTGGTTTCCTCAGTCCATGTGGGAGGGGGCTTGCCCCCGATAGCGATGAATCAGTCAATAAACATCAATCAGTAACCGACCGTAAAACGCTTGCGCGGGTGCTGATGCTTTTCCACTTCATCGATCATCGCGATGGCGTAGTCGGCAAAGCTGATCCAGCTGCGGCCTTCGGCGCTTACCAGCAAATGGTCCTGACCCAGGCGGAACGTGCCGGTGCGCTCGGTCTCGACAAATTCCGCCGACGGCGACAGGAAGGTCCAGTCCAGTTCCCGTTCCTGGCGCAGAGCCTCAAGGAACTCGGCGCCGGCGCTGGCTTCGGCTTTGTATTCGGCCGGGAAGCCCTGGCTGTCGATCACGCGGCTACCGTCCGGCAACAACAGTGAGCCCGCGCCGCCCACCACCAGCAGGCGTTTGACCCCGGCTTTTTTCACCGGACCGAGCACCGCCGCAGCGGGCAAGGTGGCGAAGTGCGCCGCGCTGATCACCACGTCGCTGCCGCTGACGGCCTGTTGCAGGGCCTCGGCATTCAAGGCATCGACCTGCTTGACGCTGACGCCGTCGCGCGCCGGCAAGGCGCTAGTATTGCGGGCGATGGCGACCACGCTATGGCCGCGACGCAGGGCTTCTTCCAGCAGTTGGCTACCGGCACGACCGGTGGCGCCAATGATTGCGATCTTGCTCATGATGTTCTCCAAGTAAAGGTCAGGTTCTACAACGGTTCACCACTTCATTTCGCCCTTGGCGACTTTGGCGCTCAGCTCCAGCGAGCTGTCGTCGGCGAGGGTCGGGTAACGCTTTTTCATGGCCGCGATCAGCGCGGCGGAGTCCTTGGCCTTGGCGGTTTCCAGGTCAAAAGCCTTGATGTAGTCGGCGGTGAAGGCCACCGACGCCAGCGACGGCGTGCCCAGGTAGTGCCCTGGAATCACCGTGCGCGGTTGCAGCTGTTGGATGCGCTGCAGAGTCGCCAGCCAGTCTTTGTGAGACTGCGCGCTTTGGGTGTCGGCCATCCACACATGAATGTGCTCGGCGACCACCACGCCACCCACCACAGCCTTGATCGACGGGATCCACACAAAGCTGCGATCCGGCTGCGGGCCGTCCAGGCCGATCACCTCCAGTGTCTGGCCTTCCAGGCTCAGGCTATGACCTTCAAGCACCTGGGGCACGATGATCTTGGCCGGTTTGTC
The DNA here is from genome assembly GCF_030209215.1 of Pseudomonas sp. efr-133-TYG-23. Taxonomy (NCBI): domain Bacteria; kingdom Pseudomonadati; phylum Pseudomonadota; class Gammaproteobacteria; order Pseudomonadales; family Pseudomonadaceae; genus Pseudomonas; species Pseudomonas sp. efr-133-TYG-23. Next base: position 404,705 of record NZ_JARVSL010000027.1, read on the forward strand.
GGCGCCCATTTTTGGGCCCCAATAGGCCAATTTGCCGGCCTCGGTGGCTTTGATGTGCTCGACCACCGGTTGTGGGGCCAGCACTTTGGCGTCGGGGAAGGCCGCAGTGAGAGTGTCGAGGCCGAAGTAGTAGTCCGGGTCGCCATGGCTGATGTAGATGGTGGTCAGGTGCTTGCCGCTGGCGCGGATTTTTTGCACCAGTTGCTCGGCCTGGCCTTTGCCGAATTGTGCGTCCACCAGGATTGCATCCTTGGCGCCGCTGACGAGTACCGAGCTCACCGGAAAAATCGCTGCTTCACCGGGGTTGTACAGGTCCAGGCTCAGGTCGGCCGCTGCCGCATGGGCCGCGAAAGCCAGGGCGGCGCTGGCCAGCGTCAGGCGCTTGAAAATTGAGAACATCGGGTAGCTCCAGCATCGATTCAAAGAATGCACAGAGCTTAGTTGCACCAAACCAGACTAAAAATGCGATGCTGGAACATAGTTTGTTTCTAAAAGCGGACAGATCATGGATCGTCTTCAAGCAATGCGTGTGTTTGTCACCGTGGTCGACCTGGGCAGCCAATCCGCCGCCGCCGATCATTTGGACCTGTCGCGCCCGGTGGTATCGCGCTACCTGGCCGAGTTGGAGGATTGGGTCGGCGCGCGCCTGCTGCACCGCACCACGCGCAAGCTCAGCCTCACGGCGGCCGGCAGCGAAACCCTGCCCCGTTGCCGGCAAATGCTGGAGTTGAGTGCCGATATGCAGGCCGCCGTCAGCGAACCGGACGATGCGCCCCGTGGCCTGTTGCGCCTGAGTGTGAGTACCTCGTTCGGCCAGGCGCAACTGGCCGAGGCCATCGCCGAGTACGTCAAGCGTTACCCGTTGGTCACGGTCGATCTGCAGATGCTCGACCGCACCGTCAACCTGGTGGATGAGCGTATCGATTTGGCGATCCGCATGAGCAACGACCTGGACCCCAACCTGATCGCCCGGCGGCTTACGGTTTGCCGCTCGGTGGTGTGCGCCACCCCGGCGTATCTGCGTGAGCATGCGGCGCCGCAGAACGTTGAGGACCTGGCGCGACACAACTGCCTGACCCACTCGTATTTCGGTAAGAGCCTGTGGCATTTCGAAGAGCGGGGCGAACCTGTCTCTGTGCCGGTGAGTGGCACCATCACCGCCAACGAGGCCAGCACTCTGCTGCGTGTCACTCTGGCCAGCGCCGGGGTGGCGATGCTGCCCAGCTATCAGGCCGGCGACTACATCCGCCGTGGCGAACTGGTGCGCCTGCTGCCCAGCGCCGAACCCCGGCAGATGAACATCTATGCGGTCTACGCGTCGCGCAAGCACATGCCTTCGGCGCTGCGCAGCCTGCTGGATTTTCTGGTGTTGCGCTTTCCCGAAGAGCCGGCGTGGGATGAGGGTTTATACGCGACATAAACGGGTTGAATGGCGTCCAATAATGGCATCCTGCCCCGGCTGACCTATGCTTTAAACAGCACCGTGTATATCTGTGCAGAGGTCAGTGCCATGAGCATCAAAACCCGCAAGTACCTAATGATTTTCGCCCTCAGCGCGCTGGCCAGTGCGCTCTACGGGACGGCCGCCTACCGCGTCGAGCAGACCCGCATGCAACCGACCTTTGCGATCAGTTGCCATCAGGACCAGTGCATTCCCCACAGCGGCAGTTTCAGCGCGCTCAGGTAGGCTGCTGCGCTTTTAACTGTTCACGAAATGCCTTGGGTGAAAACCCGACCCGGCGGCGGAACAGCCGCGAGAAATTGGTCGGGTCGGAAAAACCCAACACCTCCGACATCTCATTGATGGTCATGCTGGTGTACGTCAGCAGGCGCTTGGCTTCCAGCAACTGGCGGTCATGCATGATCTGCAGCGCGGGCTGCCCGGCCAATTCGCGGCAGGTACCGTTCAGGTGCGACACCGAGATCCCCAGTTTGTGGGCCAGGTCCTCGATTTTGGGATGCTCGCGGTAGTGCTGTTCCACCAGCTGAGTGAAGCGTCGGAAATACTCACGACCCCGTGGTGCCCGTGGATGGCGGCGCTGGATCGCCTGGCGGCTGATCCACACCAGCAGCACGCTGACCAGGGCGTGCATCAGCATGTCCCGTGCCGGTTGCTCATCGGCGTATTCATCCTGCAGGCGCGCGAACAAGCTATTGAGGTAATCGCTGTCCTTGCCCGCTGGGTAATTGCCCAATGTCTGCAAGGCATCGACCGTGGAACCCAGTTGCGCCTGCATGTGGTCCACCAAGGGCGCGGCCAGGGTCACCACATAGCCTTCGACATCTTCACTGAAGCGAAACCCGTGCACACACAGCGGCGGCAGGACCTGTAGCGTGGCTTCGTTGAGCGTGGTGCGCTGACCTTCGATTTCCAGCTGGGCCTGGCCTTTGTGCACATACAGCAATTGGCACAGATCCGCGTGCCGGTGGGGCTGGATCTCCCACTGGTATTCCCTGCTGCGTCGGGAAATAGTTTCGCAGTGCAACAAATCGGGCGTCGGCCATTGCTGACTTTCCCCGTAAAGCTTGAAGACCGGAATCGCGGTTTTGGTCATGTTTTCAATCCGATACTCAGGATAGGGGTGCGGTAATCGCCCCGATTGGTAAAAAGCGCAGGCTTTGGCGCAGTTTTCACCTTCTTATGCCGTGCACTCAAGTGAAAAATGTCAGCTACAAGATCAATGACAACTCTTTCACTCAATCCGTTCGAGTGGAACTTGCGGGCGATAAAAATAATGAAAACGCTGGAAACCCAAGTCGCCATTATCGGCGCCGGTCCGTCCGGACTGTTGCTCGGTCAGCTGCTGCACAACGCCGGCATCCAGACCGTGATCCTTGAGCGTCAGAACGCCGATTACGTGGCGGGGCGCATCCGCGCCGGGGTGCTGGAGCAGGGCATGGTTGACCTGCTGCGCGAGGCCGGCGTGAGCCAGCGCATGGATCGCGAAGGCCTGGTGCACGACGGCTTCGCGCTGGCGCTCGACGGTCAACTCACCCCCATCGATCTCAAGGCGTTGACCGGCGGCCAATCGGTGATGGTTTACGGCCAGACCGAAGTCACCCGCGACCTGATGGCCGCGCGCGCGGAAGCGGGCGCCACCACCCTGTATGAAGTGCGCGACGTACAGCCCCATGACCTCAAAAGTGATCGACCCTGGCTCACCTTCGAACACCAGGGTCAGGCGTTTCGGCTGGAGTGCGATTACATTGCCGGTTGCGACGGTTTTCACGGCGTGGCACGTCAGTCGATTCCGCCTGAGTCATTGACCATCTTTGAACGGGTCTACCCCTTCGGTTGGCTGGGCATCCTCGCCGACACACCGCCGGTGCACGAGGAACTGGTGTACGCCAAGCACCCTCGCGGGTTCGCCTTGTGCAGCATGCGGTCGCCGACCCGCAGCCGCTATTACCTGCAAGTGCCGGCGGACGAAGACCTGGAGCAATGGTCGGATGCGCGCTTCTGGGAGGAACTCAAACGGCGCTTGCCTGCGGCATTGGCCGAGCAACTGGTGACTGGGCCGGCCATCGAAAAAAGCATCGCGCCGCTGCGCAGCTTTGTGGTGGAACCGATGCAGTACGGACGCTTGTTCCTGCTCGGCGACGCCGCCCATATCGTGCCGCCCACCGGGGCCAAGGGCTTGAACCTGGCGGCCAGTGACGTGAGTACGTTATTCAGGATCTTGCTTAAGGTTTACCGCGAAGGCCGCGTGGATTTGTTGGAGCGCTATTCCGCCATTTGCCTGCGCCGCGTGTGGAAGGCCGAGCGGTTTTCCTGGTGGATGACCTCCATGCTGCATACATTCGCCGAGGCCGATGGCTTCAGCCAACGCATTGCCCAAAGCGAGTTGGAGTATTTCGTCGGCTCCGAAGCCGGGCGCAAAACCATCGCAGAAAATTACGTCGGACTTCCTTACGAGGCTATTGAATAGCCTGCTATCGTATTGCGCATTGCCGTGGGCGCCTTTCCCACGGCCTTGCTCGAAGGTTCCTGCGTGACTCAGCTTAATCACTCCACCCCACCTGTTCCCGCCGTGCGCAGTATTCTGATTGCGCTGATGATGGCCATCTTTCTTGGCGCCCTCGACCAGACCATCGTTGCGGTGTCCATGCCCGCCATCTCGGCGCGCTTCCACGACGTCAACCTGCTGGCCTGGGTGATTTCCGGCTACATGGTGGCGATGACGGTGGCGGTGCCGATCTACGGCAAGCTCGGCGACCTGTACGGGCGTCGGCCGATGATGCTGATTGGCATGGGGCTGTTCACCCTGGCCTCGCTGTTGTGCGGCATGGCGCAAAGCATGGAACAACTGGTGCTGGCGCGGGTGCTGCAGGGGATCGGCGCCGGGGGCATGATCTCGGTGAGCCAGGCGATCATCGGCGACATCATCCCGCCTCGCGAGCGCGGGCGTTATCAGGGCTATTTCAGCAGCATGTATGCGGTGGCCAGCGTGGCCGGGCCGGTGTTGGGCGGTTACATGACCGAGTACTTGTCGTGGCGCTGGGTGTTTCTGATCAATTTGCCCCTGGGCGCTGGCGCCTGGTATGTGGCCCATCGCACTCTGGTGGGGCTGCCGGTGCCGCAACGCAAGCCGATCATCGATTACCTCGGCACTGTGCTGATGATCGTTGGCCTGACCGCATTGCTGCTGGGCATCACCGAAATCGGCCAGGGCCATTCGTGGCGCGATTCACAGGTGTTGGGGCTGCTGGGCGGTGCGCTGGTGGTGCTGACGCTGTTCGTGTGGCATGAACGCCGCGCGCGCGAACCGCTGCTGCCGATGCATCTATTTGCCAACGCCAGCGCGGTGCTGTGCTGGTGCACGATTTTTTTCACCAGCTTCCAGGCGATTTCCCTGACGGTGCTGATGCCCCTGCGCTTTCAGACGGTGACCGGCGCCGGTGCCGACAGCGCCGCTCTGCATCTGCTTCCTTTGGCCATGGGCCTGCCGATCGGTGCTTACTGCGCTGGGCGCCGCACGTCGGTGACCGGGCGCTACAAACCGATGATCCTCAGCGGTGCGCTGTTGAGCCCGCTGGCGATCCTCGGCATGGCCTACAGCGCGCCGCAGGCGGTGGGGTTGACGGCGGTGTTTATGCTGTTGTGCGGGATCGCCGCCGGCATGCAGTTCCCCACCTCCCTGGTGGGCGCGCAGAACTCGGTGGCACAGCCGGATATCGGCGTAGCCACCAGCACCACCAACCTGTTCCGCTCCCTGGGCGGCGCGGTGGGGGTGGCCTGTATGTCGGCGCTGCTGCTGGCGTTGCTACAGGATTCCAGTTTCGCTCACCTGGCCAGCGGCGCACTGGTGGCCGAGGGTGCGTCCGGCAACGTGCTGCTCGACGGCCTCAACGCCGCCCCCGGCCCGGCGCAAGACGCCCTGCGCGCGGAACTGGCGGTGACGTTCCGGCATTTGCTGATGGTGAGTGCGGCGGTGTCGTTGCTGGGGCTGGCCGCCGCCGTGGCCATGCCTGATCGCATACTGCGCGGGCGTGAGGACAAGGCCAAGTAACGGGAACCCTGAACGACAAGCTGTGGGAAGGTTTAATCCCTCCCACACCTGCATGCAGTCCAATTCAGATCAGGGGCTGTAGTAGCCCACCGCGACCATGAAATGCCCGGCCTTGCGCACATACGCATGCTTGTTCTCGACCTTGCCGGTCACCGGGTTTTTCCAGCGGTATTTGTATTCGCCCTGATCCTGCTCCGCCATCATCTTAAGCATCGGTTCGCCCACCGGTTTGCCGTCCGGGTCCTTGATCTTGCTGAAGTCGGTGTTGATCAGCCGCAATGTGGTGCCGTGGGCCACGTAGCGGTGGGTATTGAGGTCGACCACAAACACGTACAGGTCATCCTGTAGAAAACCGCCCTGCAGTGAGTTGATCGCCTTGAGTGTGCCGGTCTCGTCCTTGAGTAACGCGTTCACCGCTTTATTACGCAGCGCCCGCGCTTGTTCCGGCGTGGCCCTTGGCAGGTAGTAGCCCACCGCCAGGATGCGTTCACCGACGCGCTGGTAGAACACATGTTTGTGCTCGACCTTGCCGTCGTTCCAGTTCTGCCAACGATAGTCAGCCTGCTGGATGCCCTGGCCTTCCGGCACCTTGAGCGCTTGCTTGAATGACTCACGCAGGTCCGGCCCGAGCACCTCGGACACATCGCGGCCGATCAACGCTGAAGACGGGCCGCCACTGGCCAGCAATACGCCTTTGGTGTCCACCACGAACACATAACGGTCATGGTCGACAAACTCGCCCTGGCGACTGAACGCGGCGAACGCCTTATCGCCATTGCTCTGGTAATAAACCAGGGCTTTTTCCAGCAGCGCCTTGGCCGCCTGGGCGTCTTCATCCCTAGCGGTATCTGCATGCACCTGACTGAAACCCAACAGCAGCAACCAGGTGATGCGCAGCAGTCCCTTCATGAGCCAATCCTCGTTCTTGTTGATGTGAGCACAGCGTAGACGCCTATGGCTCAGGGCGCCGCCAGCCATTGATCGACGATGCCTTGGTACACCCCGGTGGCCACACTCAGGTGCAACCATTGGTCGACATAGCTTTTCCACGCCACGTCATCGCGGGGCAGCAGGAAGGCTTTTTCGCTGTACTGCATCTGCTTGTCCGGGTTGACCGCGCACAGCCCCGGCTTGAGTTTCTGCTGGAAGCGCGCCTCGCTGGCATCGGTGATCATCACGTCGGCCTTGCCCGCCAGCAACTCGTCGAAAATCGTCACGTTGTCATGCAGGCGAATCTGCGCTTTGCCCAAATGCGTGCGGGCGAACACTTCGTTGGTCCCGCCCGCCGGTTCGATCACCCGCACCTGGGGCTGGTTGATCTGCTCGACGCTCTGGTAACGCTGCACGTCGGCGCAGCGCACCAGCGGGATCTTGCCGTCGACCCCGAGGGACTGGCTGAAAAAGGCTTTTTTCTGGCGCTCCAACGACACTGAAATGCCGCCCACCGCGATATCGCAGCGTTGGGCCAGGAAGTCTGGCATCAGGGTTTTCCAAGTGGTGGGCACCCATTGGATCTTGGCGTTGAGGCTCTTGGCCAGGGATTCGGCCATGGCAATGTCGATGCCTTCGTAGCCGCCATCGGCGCGCAGGGAGGTGTAGGGCTTGTAGTCGCCGGTGGTGCACACGCTGAGGGTGCCACGCTGCAACACTTCATCGAGGCGCGACGGGGCGGTGTCGGCCAGAGCCGGCGCGGCGAGGCTGGCCAATACACCGAGGGCTAATAGAGCTTTCATGCAGTCGCGTCCTTGGGGCGGGGTCGGGCGGCCATTATTTCCAGCACGGGGCAGGGTGGCAAGGCGTGACGATTGTTTAGCCGGGCTGCAACCATACTCCGCCAACCGTGAATTTAACCGGCGCTCGCGGCATGTGAGGCTGGCGCGCATCCCACCAGTGTGATTCGCCCATGGCCGCTTCCCCCGACGCCCACCTCGCGACACTGCCGTCCGCGCTGGCGTTCTGGGCGCTGTTCCATTGCCGCCACGCGCGCCCGCCGGATACCGCTCTCCTACGTTGATTGGCCCATTGGATGACGCACGCCTGTGCCCATCTGCCCGGCGGCGCCCGCGCGCCTGCCAGACCCCCCACGTATGAGAGCCCCCATGAGTGTTTTCGCCAGCCTGCACGAAGCCCAGTCCTTTCTTGAACACAACCCGGACATCGAACTGTTCGAGCTATTTATTCTCGACAACAACGGTGTGCCCCGCGGCAAGCTGCTGCACCGCGATGAACTGCTGGCGGTGTATGAAAGCGGCCGCCCGCTGCCCAGTACCATCCTCGGCCTGACCATCAACGGCGACGACGTGGAAAACTCCGGGCTGGTTTGGGAGGTCGGCGATATCGACTGCCGCGCCTACCCGATCAGCGGCAGTTTGCAGCGTATGCCGTGGCGGTTGATCCCCACGGCGGCGGTGCAGGTCAGCATGCACCCCAGCGAAGGCCTGCCCGCCACCGTGGCCGACCCGCGCCAGGTGCTGGCCAAGGTGATCGACGCACTCAAGGCCGACGGCTATTACCCGGTGATGGCGGCCGAGCTGGAGTTCTACCTGCTCGATCAGAAACCCGACAGTCATGGCCGCCCGCAACCGGCGCTGGATCAGGACGGCGGCCGGCCGCGCGCGACCCAGGTCTACGGCCTGCGGGAACTGGAGCAGATCGAACCCTTCCTCGCCGACCTCTACAGCGCCTGCAAACTGCAAGGCATTCCGGCGCGCACGGCGATTTCCGAATATGCCCCGGGGCAGGTCGAGATCACCCTGGAACACCGCTCCGACGCCCTGCAGGCCATGGACGAAGCGGTGCGCTACAAGCGCCTGGTCAAGGGGGTGGCACACAAACACGGCATGACCGCCTGTTTTATGGCCAAACCGTTCGACGACCTGGCAGGCACCGGGCTGCATATGCACGTCAGCCTGGCGGATGCCGAAGGCCGCAATTTATTTGCCAGCGCCGCCGCCGATGGCACGCCGCTGTTGCGCCACGCGGTGGGCGGCATGCTCAGCACCTTGCTGGATTCGCTGCTGATGTTCTGCCCCAACGCCAACTCCTACCGGCGCTTCCAGGCCAACAGCTACGCGCCGTTGGCCGCCACCTGGGGGGTGGACAACCGTACCGTCAGCCTGCGTATTCCCGGCGGGCCAGCGCCCTCGCGGCATATCGAACACCGCATCTGCGGCGCCGACGCCAACCCGTACCTGGCCGCCGCCGCGATCCTGGCCGGCATCCATCGCGGCATTCGCGAGCAGCGCGACCCCGGCGCCCCGGTGGAAGGCAACGGTTACGCCCAGGCCAAGGAGCGGTTGCCCACCGACTGGCTCACCACCCTGCGCGCACTGGAAGGGTCGCATTGGGCGCGGGAAGCGTTTGGGCCTGATTTTCTCGGCGTGTACCTGGCGGTCAAGCGCGCCGAGTACCGCCAGTTCATGGGGCAAGTCGGTGAACAGGACTGGCGCTGGTATTTGCATCAGGCATGACGGGATTAACGGTAGTGTCTTCGACCTTTTTTTCACGTTGCCGCCGTTAAGCTGCCAATCAAGGTCGTTCACTACCGTTTCACCCAGATGAGCCCATAGATGTCGTCACAACCTCCATCCTCCATCGAGATTGAATACGCCGAACGCTGTGGCCGTGAGCACGCCCGGGTCTGCGGCGATACGCGCCCGCCAGGGCTGCGCCGGCGTCTGGTGGCGTGGCGCGACGCCTGGCTGGTGCGCCAGGCGTTGAAAGTGGCCGGCGAGCCGGGGCTGATCCTCGACCTGGCCTGCGGCTCTGGGCGGTTTTGGCCGGTGCTGGCCGAGCACGTCAACCGGGTGATCCTGGCCTCGGATAATTCCCAGGCCATGCTCGACCATGCTCGCACCCACTACCCGGCGTCGTTGCTCAAGCGCGTCAAGACGTTCCAGGGGTCGGCGTTTTCCATTGGCTTGTCGGAAAACGCGGTGGATTGCATCTTCTGCCTGGAATTGTTTCGTCATGTGCCCGACAGCGAAGGGCGCCTGGCGCTGCTGCGCGAGTTTCATCGCGTCAGTCGCGACACCGTGATTGTTTCGGTCAACTCCCGCGCCGTCGTCGAGGCAGAGTTTCGTCAGGCGGGGTTCAACGTGCTGCACCATCAGGAATTCGTGCCTGGCTCGGCGGTATGGCGGGTCTACGTACTGCGTAAGAGATGATAACTCCCATCTGTCGGACTATTCTTCAACTCCTGTCTGAGTTTTCATGATCGGCTGTGCACTGTGGATGCTCGCAAGCCTCTTGCGCGATATATACTGCGCGCCATTCTTCAAGGGAGAGCCGTGTGGCCATCGATATTCACTGGATCTGCGACAACGATAGCCTCGGCCAGCATTGCGCCGAATGGCAGCAGTTGCCATTCGTCGCCCTCGACACCGAATTCATGCGGGTCGATACCTTTTACCCCATTGCCGGGCTGATCCAGATCGGTGATGGCGTTCGCGCCTACCTGATCGATCCCCTGACCATCGACAACTGGCAACCCCTGGCCGCCTTGCTGGAAAACCCAGCCGTGATCAAGGTGGTGCATGCCTGCAGCGAAGACCTCGAAGTACTGTTGCGCCTGACCGGCAGCCTGCCGGTGCCGTTGTTCGACACCCAACTGGCAGCGGCTTACCTGAACCTCGGGTTCTCCATGGGCTATTCGCGTCTGGTGCAAGCCGTACTGGATATCGAGCTGCCCAAGGGCGAAACCCGCTCGGACTGGCTGCAGCGGCCATTGTCCGAAACTCAGATCAGCTACGCCGCCGAAGACGCGGTGCACTTGGCCGAGGTCTACACACGCTTGCGCCCACGGCTGTCGGACGACAAATACGCCTGGGTATTGGAGGACGGTGCCGAACTGGTGGCCAACCTGCGCCGCGAAGTCGACCCGTATGAGGTGTACCGCGAAGCCAAGCTGGCGTGGAAACTGTCCCGCGCGCAACTGGCCGTATTGCGTGAGCTGTGCGCCTGGCGCGAGCAACAGGCCCGTGCCCGTGACCTGCCGCGCAACCGCATCATTCGTGAACATTCGCTCTGGCCCCTGGCCAAGTCCCAGCCGGATAACCTCGCCGCCCTGGGCAAGATCGAAGACATGCACCCGCGCACCGTGCGCCAGGACGGCCAGTTCCTGCTGGATCTGATCAAGCGTGCCGGCAGTGTGCCCGCCGACCAATGGCCGCCGGCCATCGCCGAACCGTTGCCGGTGGACGCCGCCGCGCTGATCAAGCAACTGCGCGCACTCGGCCAGGCCGAAGCCGAACGCCTGGACATGGCGCCGGAGCTGATGCTGCGCAAGAAAACCCTCGAAGCCTTGGTTAAAAGCGGCTACCCCGATGGGCCTTACCAATTGCCAGACTCGCTGCGTGGCTGGCGCCGCGAGTTGATGGGCCAGGCGCTGCTCGACAGCCTGGCCACTGCCGGAGAACAGCCTTGAAACGTATTTGTTCCATCTACCGCAGCCCCAAACGCGCCGGCATGTACCTGTACGTGCTCAAGAGCGATGCCCTCGAACGTGTACCCGAAGGTTTGGTGAGCGTATTCGGCAAACCGGTGCATGCCTTCGACCTGGTGCTGACGCCCGAGCGCAAGCTGCAACAGGAAGACATCCACCAGGTACTGGAAAACCTCGACAAGCAGGGCTACCACCTGCAAATGCCGCCGGCCGAGGACGAGTACATCGAACACTTGCCCGAAGAGCTGCTGCGTCGCAATGACCCGATGTGATCGGTAAGTGCCCTGTCCGGGGCACATTTTCAATGAAATCGTATGAGTTGGCGGTGGCCGTAAGGATGCGGGCGGCCGTCTGCACTGTTTTTGAAAGGTTTGAACCATGCGTGTTCTGATTGCTGAACAGGATCACCCGCTCTATGCGCGACTGCTGCGCGAAGCCGCGCCGGACCTGGAGGTGCTGACCAGCGGCGACTCCGCCGAGTTATCGCGCCTGGCCGCCGATTGCCCGGTGTGGCTGGGCCAGCCGGACCTGCTGGCGACGCTGTTGCGCCAGGGCCATCAGCCGCAATGGCTGCAATCGACCTGGGCCGGCATCACGCCACTGTTGGCCGACGGCTTGCCGCGCAACTATCGCCTGACCCGTGCGGTAGGCATCTATGGCCAGGTGATGGCCGAGTTTGTGCTCACCTATATGCTTGGCCACGAGCGTGAAGTGCTGGCACGTCTGGTCAGCCAGGTCGAGCGCAAGTGGGACAACCGCATGGGCCAGAGCCTGGCGGGGCGCACGGTGCTGATCGTCGGCTGCGGGGATATCGGCCAAAGCGTGGCGCAGTTTCTGCTGCCGTTCGGCGTCAAGTTGTACGGCATCGCCAGCACTGCGCGGGAGCAGGCGCCGTTTATCGAAGTGGCCGGCCTGGACCAACTGGGGCGCTTGGTGGGGGCGGCCGACTACGTGATCAACCTGCTGCCGAACACGCCCAACACCCACGACCTGTACGACGCGGCGCTGTTCAAGCAATTCAAGCCGACCGGGCTGTTTATCAACGTCGGGCGCGGCGTGGCGGTGGTCGATGCCGACCTGGTTGAAGCCCTCAAGGAAGGGCATCTGGCGGGCGCGGTGATCGACGTCTGTCGCCAGGAGCCGTTGCCGCAGCGCCATCCGTTCTGGACCGCCTGGGGCCTGTTGTTGACCGGGCACAGTTCGGCACCGACCTCGCCGCCGATGATGGTGGATTTGTTTATCGAAAATTTACGCGCGTATCAGGCCAGTGTGCCTTTGCGCGGCACCGTGAGTTTCGACCGCGGCTATTGAAAACACAGGGTCGCGGCCGTTCGGCCATGCGGCGGTCGAGGGTGGGGCTCACGGATTTTAAAAACGTCTGCTCACACTCAGTCGATTTCGCCGTTTACCGCCCTGTGTGAGGCTGGCGCTCTTTGCCAAAAAGAGTGCCTGCCCATGCTCAGTTCCGGTGCTGTTTCCTCATCTTCTGGCGTTACTCCGTTATTCCCCGCGCCGGCTGCCGATGCGGTCATTCCCCCGTCCCAGGTGCCGGCGGCGTTGCCCACCGCCAATGCTCACCTGCGCACGGCGTTGGGCGACCGGCATAACTGGAAAGTCCTCGGGCAACAGCTCGCAGCCATGGCGACTCGGCTTGGCCCGGCGGCCACGCCACAGGCTGTGCAGGCTGCGTTGCGGCAGACACGGATGGACCTGCATCCCGACTCCTCAAGCCTTGCGCAGCTCGGTGCCGCCACAACACTTGAGGCTTTTATCCAGGCCAACGGTCTGCGCCTGCCGGCCAGGTTCTTTCACCTGACAAGCCTGGCGGACGCGGTCACCGAGCGCGCCCTGGCGCATCCCTTGGGTAATTTCGGCGGTGGCCTGTCCTGGCCTGTCGCGCTGACGAGCGATGCACAGCGCATGTTGCTGCGGGCCGCCATCGGCTATGCCGCGCGTCACCCGAATAATCCCCAGGCGGGCCCCAGTGTAGGGGTGCTGGAGTACCTCAACGGCAACCGTCCGCTCCCCAGCGATGCCGCCGACGATCCGGCGAAGGCGTTGGAAATCCTCGTCGGTTCCGCCCGTGGCCAGGCACTGGGCCAGGCCATGCAGCAACAGTTGAATGGCATCGCCACCGACACCAGCGTCAACGATTACACGCTGGCGGCCATCAACGTGGTGCTCGATCCCCAATCGGTCGCCGCACCCCGTCGCAATACAGTCGCAGGCTTCGATTTGGCTCAGCCGCGCTACTGGGGCAGGCCCATCGCCGAGATACGCGCCGGGCTGCACCAGCATCTGGTGGACAGCGGCCAGACCAGCACCGGCATGGCCAATGTGGGCGCCTACGCGCTACTGGCCCGCACCGCCCCGCAGCTTCTGGTCAAGGATCTGCCTGACAACGTGACCTTTGGCAGTCCGGCCTGGGTCAGCCTGTCGATTGCGGCGGCAACCATCGAGGCCCAGGCGCCGGGTTCAGTGCCGAATATGACGTTTGCCCAGGTCATGCTCCAGGCCAAGCGTGCCGCCATGGCCGATCCGCTAGTCACCCAACACGCCCAGAGCGCCGCGTTGCTGGATTGGGGCGTGGTCAACGGCGTGGTGTCGGCCAAACCCGACGAGCGCTACACCCCAGCCGAGATCGAGCGGGTCAGAACCGCTTTCAATCGCCAGATGGATGAGTGTATGCAGGCCTCCAGCCAAGTGGAAACCGAGCTGCCGAACCGCAAGGAGATTGCGTTGGCCAAGCTCAAGGAGCGGTTCGGCGAGGGCCTGCCCTTCGAGGCCAAGCGCCTGAGCGTCAAAGACCCGAGGCCCGGATTCGACCAGCCACTGTACGACCCGAACCGCGCGCCAGCGGGGCTGCATTCGATGCTCGATATTGCCATGGGCGGGTTGCACAACTACGCCTGGGAAACCCGCGACCCACGCCTGAGCAAGGCGATCAAGGGCAAGTCCCTGAAGCTGGACGCCCATGGGGTTTTCAATAACCAACTCAACCAGGCAATCGCTGCGCGCAAGCAGGGCATAGGCACGACCATCAAACACCTGGTGGCGCAATTGCCCTTGGCTGATCGACAAAACCTCGAATATGGAAAACTCGAATTTTTCCAGAACCATACATACGCGCTGGGGCTGGGCTTGACCGGCAGGACCCTGGAGCACAAGAACCCCACGCTACTGATCAAGGCCACCCGGCCCCATGGCGTCAGCGTCTACGCCCTGGATCTGAAGCAAGGCGCTATTCGAACGATGCCGGCTTCGGTGCTGACCCGCGAGCGTGAGCGCGAGGCCAACCGGGTCTTCCCTATCGAACCCTTCACACCGCGGCATAACAGCGGTGCTGCGCCGAATCGGGTAGAGCAGGCCGTTCCGTCAAGTTTTGAGAGTGCGCGAACACAGTTCATCGCCGACGCCTTTGTCGAACATTTGGATATCGACAATGACGAAGCGGTCAAGCAGGCCAAGGGCGTCACGACCTACGATCGGCAAATGGAGAACGAATGGAAGCTGGCGGATTTTTTCCTGAATCTGGTGCCGCTCAGGTCAGCGATCGGCAATTTTAAGCAGGGCAATTACCTGGATGGCGCATTGGATCTGGGTATGGATGTCTTCGGTTTTGTCACCGCCGGCGCAGGGGCCTCAACCAGGTTGGCGAAAGTGGGTGCCACGGCGGCGTCTGCTGGGGTCAAGGCGTTGAAGGTAGCCAGGATCATCGGCACTACCGCAATCGGTGCATTCAACCCGGCCAGTGGCCTGGGCGATTTGATCGGTCAAGGCGCGGGGTTGATCCGTCGGGGTGGCAGTTACCTGCTGGGCAAGGCGCTGAGCGGGGTCAATCAGCTCAAGGGCGCCGCCGGCAGCTATGACCTGTTGAAGACGGTCAGCAAGCAGTACGACGCGGCGGCAACCGGCACGTTCAAGGTGGCGGGCCAGGCCGTTGAGGGGGGCGCGGTACTTAATAACGGGCGCTGGTATGCCTTTGATGTCGACCACCTGCGCCCATATGGGCCCCCGCTGGAGGAGTTCACCGCGCAGACCAAAGCGGTAGGCGGGGCCTTGACCACCGTAAGACGCGATCCGGGTAGCGAGCTGAGTAACCTAGCCCTGAGGCAGTACAGCGTGCCCGAATCCAGGATTGCCGGGCTTACGCGCAACAGTCGAGGGGTTTATACGGGAGCGGATGGCCATCTGTCCTTTATCCGCCAAACCGACAGCACCGGTGCAACCGCTGTGTATGAGGTTCGGCAAGTCACCCGTACCCAAGACGGTGCGGTGCAGGCGAGGATTTACCACAACAATCGCCAGACGCCGGTGATGGTGCAGCATGTCGAAGGCGACCAGTGGCTGCGGCTGGGGGCTCGCGGCGGTAATCCACCTACGGTTGCCGAGGATCTCGGGCCCATCATCGGCGCAGGTGGCGAAGGCACAATTTACGAAAGCCTTGACGGCAAGAGTGTCTATAAAGAGTTCGTTGATCCCGTCCGTGGCTATATCCCCAGTTATGTGCAGATAGAAACTGACTGCCTGAACACCTATTACGGCGCTGGCTTTGCAACGGCGATTATCGAAGGCGAGCAGGCCTATATAAAAATGGGCAAGTTGGATGGCGTCGCGCTCAGCACCGTCGGCGGCCGCAGCTTGCCGCCGCAGGCCAGAACCTTACTGGAGGACGCACTGCGGCGAATGGAGGAAAAAGGCATCTATCACCAGGACTTGCAGCTCAAGAACTTCCTGTATTCGGCCCGCGATAAAGTGGTGTATCCGGTGGATATCCAATCGATACCGGCGGAGTTCGTGGTCGGCCCCGTTCTGGATGCCTACAACGACATGAAGAGCACCTTGCTTTGGCAGTTCAGTGGGTTGGTTGGCTCATGACACGACGGGGGCGGGCGTAGGTTTGAGCCCAGGTGGCGTCACAGCACGCCCTGCCGTTTGAGCGGCAGGGCGTACGGGCTTACAGGCTGAAATCACCTTCGGATACCAACTCGCTCAACGGCCGGCGCGGGCTCGGCAGTTCGCGGCCTTGCAGGTATTCCGGCAGGCTCGATTTGTCGCCCAGCTTGCCCACGGCCACCGCCGCATGCAGTGCGTACCCTTGGGGAATCTTCAACTCTTTACGGGTCAGTTCCTGATCGAAACCGGCCATGCCATGGGTGTACCAACCGCTGAGGCTGGCTTGCAGTGCCAGATGGCCCCAGGCCGAGCCGGTGTCGAAGGTGTGCCACAGCGCCGGGGTTTCCTCGCTGGCGCCAGGGGCAATGAAGTCGGTTTTCGAGGCGATGATCACCAGGGCCGAGGCATGCTGTGCCCAGCCGCGATTGAATTCATTGAGCAGGCCCAGAAAGCGCTCCCAGTCCGGCGTGTCGCGGCGTGCGTAGAGAAAGCGCCACGGCTGCGAGTTGTAGGCCGATGGCGCCCAGCGTGCGGCCTCGAAGAAACTCAGCAAGGTCTCCTTCGGGATGCTCTCGCCGGTAAACGCGCGGGGCGACCAGCGCTCGGTGAACTGGGGATGGATCGGGTAGTCGGCAACGCGGGTCATGGGCGGGTTCCTGATGGTCAATTCGGCGCTCCAAGCTACTGCGCGCCCGCTAGACTGACAAGTCTTGCAACACCGCCAGTCGTAAGCGCTTGGCCCCGAGGGGCGAGGGCACTAGACTGGCGGCCTTTTCACAGACCGATACCGATGCAGACCCATGGCCGCCAAAGTCGAACCCTTCTGGATACGCAAAACCCTCGATCAACTCGACCAGGAGGAATGGGAGTCGTTGTGCGACGGCTGTGGCTTGTGCTGCCTGCAAAAGCTTGAAGACGAAGATGACAACAGCGTTTATTACACGCGCATCGCCTGCAAGTTGCTGGACCTGAAAACCTGCCAGTGCACCGACTACCCCAACCGCCGCGCCTCGGTGCCGGACTGTATCCAACTCACGCCAGGCCAGGCCGACCAGTTCAAGTGGCTGCCGCCCACCTGCGGCTATCGCCTGGTGAGTGAGCGCAAGGATTTGCCGCTTTGGCACCATCTCGTCTGCGGTGACCGCGACGCCGTGCACCATGAACGTATTTCCCAGTCCGGGCGCATGCTCAGCGAAGGCAGCGTGCCCGAAGACGACTGGGAGGATTACCTGATTTTCCGCGCTGGCTGAGGGGAGTGTGTATGACAGTTGCAGCCAAGTGGGCGGCAGGCCTGGTGATGCTGGCCATCAGCGGCGCGGCGTGGAGCGCCAGGAAAGTCGACCTGGACTACCACGTCAAACTGCTGCCGCAGACCGAACAGGCCGAGGTGCGTATCAGCCTGTCCCAAGGCTCGGCAGTGCGCAGTCTGGATTTCGATTTGGGCAGCGGCGGCGACTACAGCGACTTCAAGGCTGAAGGGCAGTGGAAAGTCACTGGTCACCGTGGCCTGTGGCAGCCCGGCGCGGACAAAGCCAGCCTGACCTACCGGGTTCGCCTTACGCATACACGCAAGCCGGGTGTGTATGACACGCGGTTCACGCCGAACTGGGCGGTGTTTCGCGGCGAGGATCTGGTGCCGCCCGCGCGCCTCGATCAGCAGGACGGGGTTGAGTTGGTCTCGCGCCTGGTATTCGACCTGCCGGCCAGCTGGAAGAGCGTCGAAACCGCCTGGCCACGGATCGGTAAGAATAAATTCCGTATCGACAATGTCTCGCGCCTGTTCGACCGTCCCACTGGCTGGATGCTCGCCGGCAACCTGGGCAGTCGTCGCGTGCGCCTGGGGGAGACCGACGTCACCGTGGCGTCACCCAAGGGGCAGGCCATGCGGCGCATGGATGTGCTGACGCTGCTGACTTTTGTCTGGCCGCAGGTGGAAGCGGCATTCCCGCGCCACCCGGCGAAACTGCTGGTGGTGGGCGCCAGTGATCCGATGCGCCGAGGTGCGTTCGCGGCGCGTGACTCGATCTTTCTCAACAGCCGCACGCCGTTGGTCAGCGAAAACGGCAGCAGCCCGTTGTTGCGCGAGGTGGTGCAGGCGGTTGGTCGCTTCAATGACCATGACACCAGCGACTGGATCAGCGAAGGGTTGGCGGAGTTTTACGCCATCGAATTGCTGCGCCGTGGCGGTGGTATCACCGATGAGCGCTACGCGGCGATTCAGGCGCGGCTGACCAAGGAAGGCAAGGACGTGACCAGCCTGCGCGGCGAACATGTCAGCGGTGCGACGGTTTCCCGGGCGGTACTGGTGATGCAAGAGCTGGATCGCGAGATCCGCGTGAAAACCCACAACAAGCGCTCACTGGATGACTTGGCACAGGCAGTGATGCGCGCCGATAGCATCACCACCGCGGAGTTTGTGCAGTTGGCCGACAGCATCATCGGCGAATCGTCAGTAGTGCTCGACTCCAAGCTTTTACGCTGATCCTCAGCCGTGCACGCACAGATTTAACTGTGGGAGTGGGCAATGCTCCTCCCACATTTAAACCTCCAAGACGTTGAAACGCTGTATCAGCCGGCAGTCTTAACTGCTTTCTCCGCCGCCACTTCGGCACGGGTCTTGAGGTTCTTCAACTCTTCACCGGCGCGCTCGATCTTTGTGCGCACGGCGTTCATTTCCTGGCGGCCTTGTTCCAGTTTGTCCTTGAGCGAGCTGTGCCCGGTGAAGCCGCGCGCCAGGGCGACGCCGCCGATTGCCACTTGGATCAGGCCGAAAATCCCGCCGCGGCGCAAGCCTTTGCCGACCATCACGACGCCACCGGCCACGGAGCCGATGCGCTCCCAGCCGTGTACGTTCTGGGTGGGCTGAGTCTGGAACGGCGTGTGTTCGATGACAGGGCGCAAGGTTTTGCTGTCGCTCATGATCTCTCTCCAACAAGGGCAAGTGTCTGCAACTGACTGCTCGCAGACGCTGGATGTTCCGAAAAAATCAATACTTGGGGCCCGAACGGGTGTTGTTGCCCTTGGCCAAGCGGTCGTACAGCACCACGTTGACCGTGGCGGCGAGGTTCATGCAGCCGGTGGTGGGGATGTACACCACGTCTTCGCACCAGTCGCGGATGTCTTTATCCAGGGAGCCGTCTTCCGGGCCGAAGATATACAGCGCGCGGTCGGGATGGGTGTACTCGGGCAACGGGCGGGCACCGTCCACCAGTTCCACGGCCACCGGAATGCAGCCCAGCGGCAGGATTTTTTTCAGGTCATCGATGCCGATCAGCGGGATGTCGTGATGGACCTTCTTGGTGTCGGTGATGAAGTCCCGGGCGCGCTCGTAACGCACGCCGGTGTAAAACACCGAAGCCACGCCATAGCAGCCGGCGGCACGCATCACCGAACCGACGTTTTCGGGGGATTTGGGGTTATACAGACCGATGCAGCTGTAGCGTTTATTGCCCACGGGGAAGGGTGCCTTGAAGAAAAGCGGAGATTATACGGCCTGGAGGGCATGTATTGCTTGGGCCCGCGTTATCGGGGGCAAGCGCCCTCCCACATTTCGCTTGTGAGCCCCCCTAGAAATGTGGGAAGCGGGAGGGAACAGGCGACGGCAATGTTCAGTCGTCTTTCTTCATCAACCCCGCCAACGCCGCGAACGGGTTGTGGGTGGCCTTGGCAATCGTCGGGCTGCTGGTCGAGCCTTCGCCGAAGTACTGCTGGTCGGTGTAGCGCGAGTGTTCGTTGTCGTGGCAATACAGGCACAGCAATTCCCAGTTGGAACCGTCCTGGGGATTGTCATCATGGTTGTGGTTGCGGTGGTGTACCGTCAGTTCACTCAGGCGCTTGCCGGAGAATTCGCGGGCGCAGCGGCCGCATACGTGGGGGTACATCTTCAGCGCTTTGTCGCGGTAGCCCATTTCACGGTCGCGCTGGGCATCGGCGAGGATGCGGTCCAGCTTGGCGGTGTGAGAGGGCGGGTTAGTCGAGCTCATCATGGCTCCTGGCTATTAGGTGGGTCACGGATAGGGTTGATTCTAGCTGCTGAGGGCAGTCACTGCACCTGGCACCGATAGACCGCTATCGGGGGCAAGCCCCAACCACAAGGGGATTCAGCCCTTAAGCTTTTCCGCAATCCAGATGGTATGCCGCGTGCCTTTGTTGCCATGGGCGAACACCTGCACTTCCTCGGCCTTGAAGCCGGCCTTGCGCAGTTTATCGCTGAACAGCTTATCCGCACTGGCCGACCACACCGCCAGCACCCCCTTGGGGCGCAGCGCTTTGGCGCAGGCGGCCAGGCCACCGGCGGAGTACAGCCAGCTATTGGCCTTTTGCGTCAAACCTTCCGGGCCGTTGTCGACGTCGAGCATGATCGCGTCAAACCCTTGGGGCTCGGCCTGCAGCACCTTGGCCACGTCTTCCTGGCGGATCACCGTGCGTGGGTCCAGCAATGGCCGGCCGGATTTTTCCCCCAGCGGTCCACGGTTCCATTCCACGACCCCAGGCACCAGTTCGGCCACCACCACTTCGGCATTTTTGCCCAGATGCTTGAGGGCCGAGGCGAGGGTGAAGCCCATGCCCAGACCGCCGATCAACACCCGCGAGTTCGGGCGGCCGGCAACTTTGCGGCAGGGGATCTCGGCCAGCGCGTCTTCGGAACCGTGCATGCGCGTGTTCATCAACTGGCCACCGTCGCCGCCCTGGATCTTGATGACAAAATCCTCGCCGTATTCGAACAGGCACAAGGCACCGCCGTTGTCAGGGATTGGGGCGGTGTCCAGCAGAACGAAACGTTTCATGGAAATCTCATTGGGAAGGGCATTCTTGCGCGGTTGGGAGTAGCCTTACGACATTCCGGTCAGGCCATGGAGCCATCGATGAAGTGCAGCATTCTAACGGTCATTGTGTTGAGCGCGCTCGCATTGGGTGCGGCGCAGGCTCAGGAGTTGCAAACCGTGCCGGTCGCCCCCGCGCCAACTCCCGGCGCACCGGGCACGCCAACGCCCACCCTGTATCCCCAGGTCACCCCGCCGGTGGTGCCCAAGACCAACGGTTCGCCGCCCCTGGCGCCCATCGTCTTGCCCGCACCGCCAAAAGACCAGACAGTGCCCGGCTTGCAGCAGAACGACAGTAAACCGAAGACACCCGGCGGCTAGAACTGCTGCGATAGCAGTTGCCCGTCAGCCATGCGCAGGCGCTTGGACAAGGCAATCGCAATCGCGCGGATAATCTTGGCAGCGACCCGTGGCGCTTCGTTGAGCATTTTCTCCAGGGAGTCCTTGCCCAGGTTCAACAGCACGCAAGCACTGGCGGCCACGCAACTGGCCGAGCGTCGCTCGCCGTCGAGCACCGCCATCTCGCCAAAGGCCCGGCCGCTGCGCAGGGTGGCGATGGTCACGGGTTGGCCGTCGTGATGAGCCTTCTGCACCGCCACTTGGCCGCTGTGGAGGATGCACATGAAGGTGCCCGCATCGCCTTCGAGAAAGATCACCTCGCCCTGGGCAATGGTGCTGATGTTGAAGTAGCCGGCAGCGATATGAAAATCCTCCGGCAACAAAGGATCGAACAATCCGCAGTCCATGAGCATGTCGCGGATTTCATTATTGAGTTGTGTCGGTGGTGGCATGGCAGCAATTGGGTCCATCAAAACAGGGGCGGTCCTGTGTTCAGACCGAACCGCCGCACTAAGTTCCTAAATCAACCCGAGCGCCTTGAACACAAATGCATATTCGAGCGCTACGTCACGTAATCCCTGATAGCGACCGCTCATTCCACCGTGACCGGCGCCCAGTTCGGTCTTGAGCAATAGCAGGTTGTCGTCGGTCTTGATGTCGCGCAGCTTGGCCACCCACTTGGCCGCTTCCCAGTACTGCACGCGACTGTCGTTGTAGCCGGCAATCACCAGCATGGCCGGGTAAGCCTGGGCGCGGACGTTTTCGTACGGCGCGTAGGCTTTGATGCGCGCGTAGACATCCGGGTCTTCGGGGTTGCCCCATTCGTCGTATTCGGTGACGGTCAGCGGCAGTTCCGGGTCGAGCATGGTGTTCAGCACATCCACGAACGGCACTTCGGCAATCGCCGCCTGGAACAGCTCGGGACGTTGGTTGAGTACCGCGCCGATCAACAAACCGCCGGCACTGCCGCCGCTGATGACCAGTTGCTTGGACGTGGTCAGGCCCTGGGCGATCAAGTGTTCGGCGCAGGCGATAAAGTCGCTGAAAGTGTTCTGCTTGTGTTCCTGCCTGCCGTTGCGATACCAGGCCTCGCCCAACTCGCCACCGCCGCGCACATGCGCAATGGCAAACGCGACGCCCCGGTCCAACAGGCTCAGGCGCGCATGGGAGAACCACGGGTCCAGGCTCGAACCGTAGGCGCCGTAGCCATACAGGTACAACGCTGTCGGCTTGCCCACCTGATCGCGCCTGACCACCAGGCTGATCGGCACCTGGGTGCCATCGGCCGACGTGGCCCACAGGCGCTGGCTCACATAGTCGTCGGCATTGAACACGCCGAGCACCGGTGTTTCCTTGAGCACCTGTTGCGCGCCACTGGCCAGTTCCAACTGCCGCACTTGGGCCGGACGGTTCAGTGCTTCGTAGCGCAGACGGATGCGGTCGCTGGGAAATTCCAGGCTGTTCTGTACGTAGAGGCTGTACGCGGCGTCGGGCAATTCCACACGGTAGGCCGCCAGGTCCTGGGGATGCACTTCGATCACCGGCAGGCCGCCGATGCGCAGGCTCAGGGTCATGGCGCGGGCGTTCAGGCTCACGCCGTCGAGCATCACGTCGTCGCGGTGCGGGATCAGGTTGCGCCAGTCGGCTTCGGTGGGCACCTCGCCGGTGTCGGCGGCGACGAACAGCGCGTAGTTGATGCCGTCGCGGTTGCTGCGGATAAACCAGGTCCACTGGCCATTGAGCTGGCCGTGGTCCACATCGTATTCGTGATCCTCCACCCGTGGCGCCAGGCAGGTGAAGTCCAGGTGCGGCTGGTTGGCGTCCAGCGCCCAGATTTCGCTGGTGGTCTTGCTGCCCAGAGCCAGCAGCAACTGACGTTCGGAGCTTGAGCGGTAGCAATGCAGGAAGAACCGTCCGTCAGGCTCGTGGAACACTTCCTGCGCCGCCGTGCCATCCAGGCGATAGCGATACAGCTTGTGCGGGCGGTGGGTGTCGTCCAATTCGCCGAAGAACAGGGTCAGGCTGTCGTTGGCCCAGGTCATGCTGCCGTCGCAGTGATCGAATTCCAGTTCGCTGACTTTGTCGGTGGCCAATTCCTTCACGAACAGGGTGTAGATCTCGTCGCCACTGGTATCGAGGCTGTAGGCCAGGCGCTGATGGTCGGGGCTGATGCTGAACGCGCCAAGGGAGAAGAAGCCGCCGTTGGCCAGTTCGTTCGGGTCCAGCAACAATTCCTCGCTGCTTTCATCCACCTGGTTGCTGTCGTCGGCCGGGCGACGGCAGCGGTAGTGACGCGCATATTCGTCACCGGCGGTGGTGCGCGTGTAATACAGGTACGGGCCCCAGGGGGAGGGCAGGGACAGGTCGGTTTCGAGGATGCGCCCCTTGATCTCGTCGAACAGGCTTTCGCGCAGGGCCGCTTGATCGGCGAGCTGGGCTTCCTGCCAGGCGTTTTCGGCTTTGAGGTAATCGAGCACTTCGGCGCTGTCACGCTCTTGCAGCCAGGCGTACGGGTCCTGGCCGGGGGCCTTGCGGGCAATCGGGGCGGCAGTGATGTGGGTCGATGACGGCATGGATCACTCTCTGTCTGGCGGAAGGTGGCGGGCATTGCAGCCGTGACACGCAAAAGCCGTTATGATAGCCGCCTGTTTGCCAACCTTGCCATGGACACCATGACCGAGAACGACTATCTGACCGCTTGGGGCCTTTACGCCTTCGCCGCTTTGGGCTGCCTGTTGGTGTGGTGGCGCATGACCCGCTGGATCTGGCGCTGGCTGCGCGAGCCGCTGCAACTGCTGATGGCGGTGCTGTTGTTCAGCCCGACCATTGTCGATCCGGTCAAGACCCAGTTCGCGCCGGCCGTGGCCATTACGGCGATGGACCTGGTGCTCAAGGTCGGCAATAACGCCTGGCGTGCCATCTCCGATTTGTTCATGTACACGATGATCGCGTTCGGCGTGTACCTGGTGTTCGTGCTGATCCGCTGGCCCATCGAGCGTGCCGCCAAGGCGCGCCGCGAGCGCAAGGCCGCCACCGACGCCGCCCTGGCCGCCGAAGACCAGGACGATGACGAACCTTTCCGGCGCCCGGCGCCCGTCAGCGGTATGCGAGTCGAACCGCGTCTTTAACGTTGTAAGCCCTGCAGCGAGAGCCCTGGCATGTGTGAATTATTGGGCATGAGTGCCAACGTCCCCACCGATATCGTGTTCAGCTTCACCGGGCTGATGCAGCGCGGTGGGCGCACCGGGCCGCACCGCGACGGTTGGGGTATCGCGTTCTACGAAGGCCGTGGCCTGCGTCTGTTTCAGGACCCGGCCGCGAGCAGCGAATCGGAAGTCGCCCTGCTGGTGCAGCGTTATCCCATCAAAAGCGAAGTGGTAATTGGCCATATCCGCCAGGCCAATGTCGGCAAGGTGAGCCTGGCTAATACCCACCCGTTCGTGCGCGAGCTGTGGGGGCGCAACTGGTGTTTTGCCCATAACGGCCAACTGGCGGACTTCGCCCCACGCGCCACGTTCTACCGGCCGGTGGGCGATACCGACAGCGAAGCGGCGTTCTGCGATCTGCTCAACCGCGTGCGCGAAGCCTTCCCCGAGCCGGTGGACATCGAGCAAATGCTGCCGGACCTGATCGCCGCCTGCGCCGAGTACCGCAGCAAAGGCGTCTTCAACTGCCTGCTCAGCGATGGCGACTGGCTGTTCTGCCATTGCTCGACCAAACTGGCCCAGATCACCCGGCGTGCACCGTTCGGCCCGGCGCGCTTGAAAGATGTCGACGTGATCGTCGATTTTCAGGCCGAAACCACGCCCAATGACGTGGTCACGGTGATTGCCACCGAACCCCTGACCGACAACGAAAACTGGACCCGCTACGAACCGGGTCAATGGAGCCTATGGCGACGCGGAGAATGCGTCAGCCAGGGCATTACCGAGTAAGGACATCGACTATGTTGCTCAGCTATCTGCGGTTGGTGCTGTTTGCCATTGGCCTGTTGGTCGGTGTGCAAGTGCCGGGGTTTATCAGCGATTACGCCAAGCGCGTCGAAGCCCACCTGATCGAGGCTCAGACCAG
The DNA here is from genome assembly GCF_030209215.1 of Pseudomonas sp. efr-133-TYG-23. Lineage (NCBI taxonomy): Bacteria > Pseudomonadati > Pseudomonadota > Gammaproteobacteria > Pseudomonadales > Pseudomonadaceae > Pseudomonas > Pseudomonas sp. efr-133-TYG-23. The sequence continues at coordinate 429,787 of NZ_JARVSL010000027.1, forward strand.
CCTGCGTGGCTTCGAAACCACGGCGCAGCAGTTCTTCAAGGGGGACATGCACGCCCTGGTCGAGCATTACCGCGCCAGCGATGACCCGGTGTTCCAGAGCGATGCCAGCAGCCTGGGCGCTTTGCTCGATCGCCAAATGGCGCTGGACAAGCAATTCCAGGCCATGCAGGGCCCCTGGTATATCCGCGCGCTGCAAGTGGCGGTGGCCGCCGACCCGGATATCCGCCAGGAAACCTGGAACGGCTACAGCTACCAGATCCTGCTGACCCCCGAAGCCATGGGCTGGGGCCTGGGTGGGGCGATGCTGTTGTCGTTCGGCCTGGAATGCCTGTACCGCCTGATCGACTGGATCGTGCTGGGCGGCAAGCGCCTGCGCCAGAGCCGGCCGATTGAAGAGCGGGACCTCAAGGGCCTCTAACGCCCATCTCGATCAAATGTGGAAGGGGGGCTTGCCCCCGATAGCAGTGGATCAGTCAGCCGAACTGTCACTGACGCTATCGCGGGCAAGCCCGCTCCCACATTCGTATCCGGTTTATTCAGTTGCCAGCACCATCCGCTCTTCGCCGACTTCCTCGGCATACCGGGCCACTACTTTCTGGCATAACCTCACGATCTCCTCCACCAACTCCACGCCCACGCGCCACGACACCACCACTTGCAGGTTCGGCAAACGTTGCTCCATGGGCAGCATCAGCAGTTCGCCGCGGGCCAGTTCTTCGCCGACCAGCACCGGCGGCAGCGCGCCAATCCCGAAACCGTCGCGCAGCAGGCGGGTGATCGCCGACACCGAGTTCACGCAGTTCATACGCGGCGCAGCAACGCCGTTGGCTTGCATCAGGCGGATCACGTCCTGGTGCGGGTGGGAATTTTTCGAATAAGTGATGATGCGTTCCTGGGCCAGGTCGGCAAGGGAGGCATAGTCACGGTTATAGATCGATTGGCTGGCGACGATCCAGGCCATCGGGTGGCTGCCCAGTTCCAGGCTGCGCACGGTTTCCAGGCGCAGCAGGTCGGTTTGCAGGATCAGATCGAGAAAGCCTTTTTGCAGCTGATCGCTGAGGTTCAGCGCGGTATCGGCGACCAATTCGATTTCCACCAGCGGGAAATGGTCCATCAATTCCGCCACCAACGGGCTGAGCCAGGTGTGGATCACCGTGTCCATGGCACCGATCCGAATCCGTCCGACCTTGCTGCTGGTGGTCTCCAGGGATTGTTTCAAACCTTGCAGGGTCACCATCATCTGCTCGGCATAGTCGAGCACCTTGACGCCTTCCGGGGTCAGGCTCACCCCCCGGGAATCGCGCAGGAACAGCTTCACCCCCAGTTCGCTTTCCAGCACGGCGATGCGGCTGGAGATCGACGCCTGGGTGGTAAAGAGCTTTTCGGCGGTCAGGCGAAAGCTCTTGAGCCTGGCGACCCAAACGAAGGTTTCGAGGAACTTCAAATTCATGGGATCAACTTTTACTTATGCTTGGATCGGTTTTTATTAGTTGGACGCCGCACGGGGCGAGCGCCAAAAATCGAGTCGTTCCACGATAAGCGGCGTGGGGGTGCCAGGACAAGTTGCGTGTCCGACGGTAAAAATCCCACACTACAAAAAAACAAAGCCTACAGGAGCGACCACCGTGAGCCGCCTGCTACTGAATTGTGATATCGGCGAAAGCTTTGGCAACTGGACCATGGGCCTGGATGCCGAGGTCATGCCGTTCATCGATTGCGCCAACGTGGCCTGCGGGTTTCATGCCGGCGACCCGAGCATCATGCGCAAGACTGTCAGCCTGGCGCTCAAGCATGGCGTGCAAATCGGTGCGCATCCGGCGTACCAGGACCTCCAAGGGTTCGGTCGCCGCTCGATGGCTTACAGCCCTGAAGAAATCCAGGACCTGTTGCACTACCAGATCGGCGCTCTCGATGGCATTTGCCGTGCCCAGGGCGCCCGCGTCAGCTACGTCAAACCCCACGGTGCGTTGTACAACGACATGATGGCCAAACCCGCGCAACTGCGCGCGGTGATGCAGGCCATTGCGGCCTACGACGCCAGCTTGCCGTTGATGCTGCTGGCCACCCGTGATAACAGCGCAGCCCAGGCGATGGGCGACGAATACGGCCTGAGCTTGTGGTTCGAAGCGTTCGCCGACCGTGCTTACGACAGCCACGGCCACCTGGTATCGCGCCAACTGCCGGGCGCAGTGCATCACGACGCTGACACCGTACTCCAGCAAGCCCTGACTATTGCTCGCGGCGAGCCGCTCACCGCCAGCGATGGCAGCGCCCTGGTGTTGCAGGCCAATACCTTGTGCGTCCATGGCGACAACGCCAGTTCCATCGCCGCCGTGCAACGTATCCGCGCGGCGTTGATGTCAGCATGAAGCCACGCATTGAAGTGGTGGCCATCGATTGTCTGATGGTGCGTCTGTTCGACGTGATCGCCGAAGCCAATATGCCGTGGATGCTCGCCGCTACCCAACGATTGCGCGGCGCTTTCGGCACGGCGTTGGTGGATCTGGTGCCGTCCTATACCACCTTGATGGTGCATTACGACCTCACTGCGTTGAGCCCGGCCGGGGCGCGGCACCGCATCGATCAAGCCCTCGCCGATTTGCAACCCCAGGCCCAGGGCAGCGGCCAGTGCCATGTTTTGCCGGTGTGGTACGACCTGCGCGTCGGCCCGGAACTGAGCGTGCTCAGCCAGCGTAGCGGCTTGACGGTGGACGAGGTAATCCGCCGCCACAGCGCCCACGAATACCAGGTGTTCGCCCTTGGTTTCGCTCCCGGATTCGCCTTTATGGGCTTGGTGGATGAAGCCCTCGCCACTCCGCGCCTGAGCACCCCGCGCAAACGCGTGGCGGCCGGCAGTGTGGGGATCGCCGAGCGGCAGACCGCTGCCTACCCGGTGGTGTCGCCGGGCGGCTGGAACCTGATCGGCCGCACCCCAGCCAAACTCTTCGACCGCGAGCGCGACGGCTACAGCCTGATGCAGCCCGGCGACACGGTGCGTTTCCAGGCGGTGGATCACGCCGAATTCATCCGCTTGGGTGGCGATGACACGCCGCTGGAGGCGCAGCCATGAGCCGCTTATCGATCGAGGCCAGCACCCCGCTGTGCCTGTTGCAGGACGCCGGGCGTTTTGGCGTGCGCCACTTGGGCGTCACCCAGGGCGGCGCGCTGGATTGGGTGTCGATGGCGTGGGCCAATTGGCTGCTGGGCAATGCGTTGAACGCAGCGGTGGTGGAAATCACCCTCGGCGGCTTCACCGTAAAGGCCGAGGACTATTGCCTGCTGGCTCTGGCCGGTGCAGATCTGGGTGCGCATATCGACGAGCGAGCCATTAGCCCTGGGCGCAGTTTTGTCCTGCAAAAGGGCCAGCGCCTGCGCTTTACCCAACCGTTCGTCGGTGCGCGGGCGTACCTGGCGGCGCCGGGCGGGTTTGATGCGCCGGCGGTACTGGGCAGTTGCGCGACGGTGGCCCGTGAAGCACTCGGAGGTGTGGATGGCTTGGGCAACGCACTGGCCGCAGGCGGTCGGTTGAGCTATTCCGGAACCGGCGGTGCCCTGCAGGTGTTGAGTCAGCCGGCGTTGCCAACCGGCGGCCCACTGGACGTGATTGTCGGCGCGCAGATCGGCCAGTTCAGCGGCCAGAGCCTGTTCGATGCGTTCAACACCGACTGGGCCTTGGACAGCCGTGCCGACCGCATGGGCATGCGCCTGCTGGGCACGCCGTTGCAGTATCAGGGGCCGTCTTTGATCTCCGAAGGGATTCCGCTGGGGGCGATCCAAGTGCCGCCGGATGGGCAGCCGATCGTATTGCTCAATGATCGCCAGACTATCGGCGGCTATCCACGGTTGGGCGCGCTCACACCCTTGGCCTTGGCCAGGCTGGCGCAATGTCTGCCGGGGGAGAAAGTGCGATTGGCGCCGGTGGTGCAGGAAACGGCGCATCGGCAGCACATCGAGTATTTGCGCCGCTTCCAAACGGCGGGACGGGCTTGCTCCCGATAGAGTTCGGTCAGTCCATTCGTCAGTGACTGCACCACCGGAATCGGGGGCAAGCCCCCTCCCACATTGGATGTCGGTATTAAAAGTATCTGCGCCGCTTCCAAACTGTGGGAGGGGCTTGCCCCCGATGACGGCGCGTCAGTGACAGATGGGCAGGCAGACTGCTAAAGGGGGCAAGCCTACCCACATTGGATATCGGTATTACTTGGAGAAAGCATTTGCGCCGCTTCCAAACTGTGGGAGGGGGCTT